>NZ_KV802373.1:0-27455 GCF_001810675.1 Facklamia sp. HMSC062C11
GTATTTTTGAGACTTGTGTCACAGCCTCTCTTTTTCACCACTGAGGTTTTAAATATGCCAGGTAGGATTCGAACCTACGACCTACGGTTTAGAAGACCGTTGCTCTATCCAGCTGAGCTACTGGCACGTGACACATAACTCCTATATTGTAAACCCTAGTTAGATAAAAGTCAAGCAGACTTTTTATCTTGGCTCTTAGATTCAAAAATTAAAGAAGGGTGATGAAGACTGACTTAATTATATATAAATCATGAATTGAAATGGTAACAGGCTTATTTAAATTAGTACAGTTATTAAAACAGAATATCGATAAGTCACTATATTCCAATCGGTTAAATTGACTGTTTTTCATAGCTTGATACTTGCTATAGACAATTATTGGTGGTATTGTTAAGGGGTATAATAGGGAACAGTTTTTTCGGACTGTTTAATAAATTTTGAGAGGATTGTGGACAAATGGCACAAGCAAAAAAAGCAAATGTCAAAATCGAAGACTTACTTAAGTCAGACAACTTTGATTTTTCGACATTTCAAGTAATGAACGAAGAAGGCGAGATTGTCAATCCAGAAGTTGCAGCAACGATTAGTGATGAAGAGATGGTTGAATTTATGGAAAAAATGGTTTGGGCTCGTGAGCTTTTTAATCGTTCTACCGCTTTAAATCGCCAGGGCAGACTAGGGTTTTATGCACCAACGGCTGGTCAGGAAGCATCACAAATCGGTACTATCTTAGCGACAGAAAAAGAAGATTTTATTTTGCCAGGTTATCGGGATGTACCTCAATTAATTTTACATGGGTTACCACTTGAAAAAGCCTTTTTATGGTCAAAAGGGCACGTTGAAGGAAATAACTATCCAGAAGATTTAAAGGCTTTGCCCCCTCAAATTATCATTGGTGCGCAATATGTTCAAGCCGCTGGGGTTGCTTTAGGAATTAAGAAAAACAAACGTAAGGCGATTGCAATGACTTGGACAGGTGATGGTGGGTCTTCCCAAGGTGATTTCTATGAAGGGGTTAACTTTACAGGAGCCTTCAAAGCGCCTGCTGTTTTTGTCATTCAAAATAATGGTTGGGCGATTTCAACACCGCGCTCAAAACAAACAGCTGCACCAACCCTTGCTCAAAAAGCGGTAGCAGCAGGAATTCCAGGTGTTCAAGTAGATGGAATGGATATTCTAGCTGTGTATGCATTAACAAAGGCTGCCCGTGAATATGCGATTGCTGGTAATGGTCCAGTGTTGATCGAAACATTGTGCTATCGTTTTGGCCCTCATACCTTATCCGGAGATGATCCTAAACGTTATCAACCTGAAGGGGTTCAAGAAGAATGGCACGCTAAAGATCCTTTGATTCGTTTACGTAAGTATTTGACGGATAAAGGACTTTGGTCAGAAGAAAGAGAAACTGAAGTGATTGAAAAGACCAAGGAAGAAGTTAAGACTGCTATCAAAAAAGCGGATCAAGCACCAAAACAAAAGATTTCAGATTATCTCAAGAATATGTATGAGACACCTGATTTTGTGACGAAAGAACAGATTGAAGAATTCCAAGCAAAGGAGAATCAATAATATGGCTCAAATGACAATGATTAAGGCAATCACTGATGCCTTAGCCCATGAATTAAGAAATGATGACCGAACGCTCGTTTTTGGTGAAGATGTTGGTAAGAATGGTGGGGTCTTCCGTGCAACGGAAGGACTTCAAGAGGAGTTTGGTGAAGAGCGTGTCGTTGATACTCCTTTAGCTGAATCAGGAATTGCTGGTTTAGCCATTGGGTTAGCCTTAGAGGGTTTCCGCCCTATCCCAGAAATTCAATTTAATGGATTTGTGTTTGAAGCAATGGACTCAGTGGCTGGGCAAGCTGCTCGGACGCGCTATCGTATGGGTGGCACACGTCATTTACCTATCACCTTTAGAGCGCCTTTTGGTGGTGGAGTGCATACTCCAGAATTACATGCGGATTCCTTAGAAGGAATTTTAGCCCAAAATCCAGGTCTTAAAGTTGTAATTCCTTCTAATCCTTATGATGCTAAGGGACTTTTGATCTCTGCGATTCGTGATAATGATCCGGTATATTTCTTGGAGCATATGAAGCTATATCGTTCGTTTAGAGAAGAAGTTCCTGAAGAAGCTTATACCGTTGAAATCGGCAAAGCTAAAATTGTGGAAGAAGGAACAGATGTTACTTTAATTGCATATGGAGCCATGGTTCAAGAGGCACAAAAAGCAGCTAAACAACTTGCTAGTGAGGGTGTGTCAGCAGAAGTTCTTGATCTACGTACTATCCAACCTCTAGATATCGAAACTATTATTGCATCTGTTGAAAAAACGGGTAAAGTGGTGATGATTCAAGAGGCTCAACGTCAAGCAGGTATTGGCAATAAAGTCATTGCTGAAATTTCTGAACGAGCAATCTTATCATTGAAAGCACCGATTGGTTTTGTGGCAGCGCCAGATACAGTCTTTCCATTTGGCTTAGCTGAAAAAGATTGGATTCCTGATGCAAAGGATATCGTAGCGAAAGTAAAAGAACTTAATGAATTTTAGTCACATAGGTCAAGATGAATAAAGGAGACAAAGAGAATGGCATTCCAATTTAAGTTACCTGCTCTTGGAGAGGGCATTATGGAAGGTGAAATTGTTGCCTGGGACGTAAAAGAAGGCGATACAATTAATGAAGACGATACTCTTGTAGAGGTTCAAAATGATAAATCAGTTGAAGAACTACCTTCACCTGTTTCTGGTAAAGTGACTAAAATTTTAGTGCCTGCTGGTCAAGTAGCCAAGCTGGGACAAGTCATTGTGGAAATTGATGCTCCAGGACATGAGTCAGATGACAGTGAAGATGAAAGTACGCCGTCAACGGATCAAGAAACAAGCCAAGCATCGGCATCCAATGCCTACTTCCAATTTAAATTACCTGCCTTAGGTGAAGGAATTATGGAAGGTGAAATTGTTGCTTGGGATGTTAAAGAAGGTGATCAAATCAAGGAAGATGACACCTTAGTTGAAGTTCAAAATGATAAATCAGTTGAAGAATTACCATCTCCAGTATCAGGAACCATAAAAAAAATTCATGTACCAGCTGGTCAAGTTGCCAAATTGGGTCAAGTAATCGTTGAGATTGATTCTCCTGAACATAACGGATCTGCTCAAGATCAAGCACATGAGTTAGTTGCTAGCTTCGACGATGCGGATGCACCGGTTAACCATGTTCCTGAAGATCCTCGTCCAGCGGGACAAACTACCGGATCTACATCACAAGTTAGTCTATCTGAGGAAGAATTAAGTCAAAGACGTGTCTTGGCGATGCCTTCTGTACGTAAATTAGCGCGTGACAAAGGAATTGATATTCGTTTGATTGATGGTAGTGGTAAAAATGGTCGGATTACAGCCGAAGATGTTGAGAATTTCAATCCATCAGCTAGTCCAGCTAATTCCACAGTTGAGGAAGTCAGCAATAATGAATCTCGTCAAGCAGTGTCGACGGATATAAGTGGAGAATCATCAGCTTCTTCGACAAGCAAATCGACGAGTGCTTATCAATCCACTCAATCAGATCGTCAAGAGCGTGTGGCCCTATCAGGTAACCGTGTAGCAATTGCCCAAGCAATGGTTCAATCTAAACATACAGCACCTCATGTAACCTTGTTTGACGAAGTTGAAGTGTCAAAACTTTGGGAACATCGTAAGAAATATAAAGCTATCGCTGCAGAATCCAACATTAAATTAACCTTCCTTCCATATGTTGTAAAGGCTTTAATAGCAGCTTGCAAAAAATATCCAATAATAAATGCATCAATTGATGATGAAACTAATGAAATAGTTTACAAAAACTACTATAATATAGGTATTGCAACGGATACAGAACGTGGATTATATGTACCAAATATTAAAGATGCCAATACTAAGAATATGTTCCAGATTGCTCAAGAGATCGTTGACCTTTCTGCTAAAGCCCATGAAGGAAGTTTAGTCATGTCGGAAATGACAGAAGGAAGTATTACGATTTCAAATATTGGTTCTGCGGGTGGAAAATGGTTCAGCCCAATCATTAATCATCCAGAAGTGGCCATTCTTGGATTTGGAGCGATTGTTCAACAGCCAATCGTTAATGAAGAAGGTGAATTAGCGGTAGGTCGAGTATGTAAGCTATCTTTAAGTTTTGACCATCGAATTGTAGACGGTGCAACAGCGCAACGGGCACTGAATGAAGTGAAACGTTTCTTAGCTGACCCAGAATTATTATTAATGGAAGGATAGTGATTAAATGGTAGTCGGAGATTTCGCGGTAGAATTAGATACAGTTGTTATTGGAGCTGGTCCTGGTGGATATGTTGCAGCGATTCGTGCAGCACAATTAGGTCAAAAGGTAGCAATTGTTGAGAAAGAATATTTTGGAGGTGTGTGCTTAAATGTAGGATGTATTCCTTCAAAAGCATTGATTCAAGCAGCTCACACTTATCAATTAGCAAAACATCCAGAAACTTTTGGGATTACGACGAAAGATGTTGAAGTCGACTGGGAAAAAACTCAGGACTGGAAGCAAAATTCAGTTGTACAAAAAATGACTTCTGGTGTTGAAATGTTATTGAAAAAGAATAAGGTTGAAATCATCCGTGGTGAAGCATTCTTCTCCGATAAAGATACAATTCGTGTCGTTAATGGTGAAGAAGCTCAAACCTATACTTTCAATAATGCTATTTTAGCGACCGGTTCACGTCCTATTGAAATCAAGGGATTCCCATTCGGAGAACGCATTATCGATTCTACCGGCGGATTAAATCTTCCTCAAATTCCTAAAGATTTGGTAATTATTGGTGGAGGAATTATCGGATCTGAACTAGGGGCTGTTTATGCTAGCTTTGGAACTAAAGTAACGATTCTTGAAGGATCTAAACAATTTATCCCATCCTTTGAAAAGGATATGGCACGTTTAGTTGAGAAAGACTTCAAGAAAAAGGGTGCTGAAATCATCACTAAGGCTATGGCTAAAGGTGCTGAGGTTAAAGGCGACCGTGTCATTGTTACTTATGAGCATAAGGGCGAAGAAAAAACAGTTGAAGCTGACTACTGCATGGTTACAGTAGGGCGTCGTCCTAATACTGATCAAGCAAATCTTGATCTTGCTGGTATTGAAATAGATGAACATGGTAAAGTAAAAGTTGATAAACAAGGCCGGACATCCAATCCACATATCTTTGCGATTGGGGACATTGTTCCTGGTGCGATGTTAGCTCATAAAGCTTCCTTTGAAGGAAAGGTTGCAGCTGCAGCTATCTCTGGTCGTAAAGACGAAGTTGACTATAAAGCAATGCCATCGGTATGCTATACGGATCCTGAATTAGCAGAAGCTGGATATACTAAGGATTCAGCTAAAGAAGCTGGCTTAGATGTTAAAGTTACTAAATTCCCATTTGGTGGAAATGGTCGGGCTGTAGCAATGGATTCTTACGAAGGATTTGTGAGAATTGTTTCAACGAAGGAAGACAATGTAATCGTTGGTGCGCAAATTGCTGGACCAGGTGCGTCTGACTTATTAGCAGAATTAACGATGGCCATCGAAGCAGGTATGAATGCTGAAGATATCGCTTTAACCGTTCACCCACATCCAACCTTAACAGAAGCGATTATGGATTGTGCGGAAGCTGTTTTAGGGGAACCGATTCATATGTAATTTTTAATACATAGACCTCAATTTTAATCACTTCCCTGATAGTAGTAACCTCGTTAGAGGGAGCTATTATTGGGGGAGTTTTTAATGTTTATTGGCTGATTAAAGTTTTCTAAAAGCGATAATTTTGCGACATAGATCTATTAACGATTAAATTTCGATGAGGTAAGCGATTTTATTTAAAAAAAGTCATCTATTATGACTTTAAATGCGTTAAGATAGTAAGTGACTGTACAAGTATAGAAAGAAGGTCTAAATATGTCTTATGCTTATCCTTTAGATTCAGACTGGACTAAAGATGAAATTATAGCTGTTGTGGAACTTTATGCGGCGGTTGAACAAGCCTATGAGCAAGGAATTCAAGTGAAGCAATTTAAGGATAAGTACGCTGCTTTTAAGCGGGTAGTATCGACTATTGCCTTGGAAAAGACCTATGACCGAGCTTTTGAGAAGCTAACCCACTATTCGATTTATGCTTGTCGCAAGAAAGCGCAGGATCTAACGGATCAATCCTTATTGAAGATGCGTTAGGGGGCTAATTAGTGAATAATGAATTGCATCAAAAAGTATTAACCTGGTTAAAGACCGCCGGGAATTCATTGCTAGCTTCCCTAGAATCGGATTTAGAGGTGGAAGAAAAGACTTCCGCCAGTGATCTGGTGACTAGGATGGACAAAGAAGTAGAAGCGTATTTTTTTCGGGAAATAAAAGCCGCTTATCCGAATCATCAAGTGATTGGTGAAGAAGGTATAACTGAAGAAGTTAAGTCTACTCAAGGGACACTGTGGATCATCGATCCCATCGATGGGACACTTAATTATGTGAAACAGCATCGGTGCTTTGCAATTATGCTTGGCCTATATCATGATGGACAACCTATAGCAGGTTATATCTATGATGTTGCACAGGGTGAAATCTATCATGCCTGGGTCGGTCAGGGCGTTTATTTAAATGGACAGGCCTTAACACCTTTGCTGATTAATTCTTTATCGGAATCCTTAATTATTGGCAACCTAGTTAGTTTTATGACAAACTGGTCAAATAGCCAAGCGGTCTTTGAAAAAGCCCTGGGATTACGTTATTATGGATGTTCGGCTTATGGAATTATGGCAGTGATTCGAGGGGAAGCTGGACTTTATCTTTCAAGAGAGCTTAAACCCTGGGATTTTGCAGCTGGACTCGCTATTATGACAGCGATGGGTTATCCAGTGAGTCGACCTGATGGGAGATCATTAAATATTTTAGAAGCTAGTCCGGTTATTTTTGCTCATCCAAATATCTACCAAGAAGCTCTGCAGTTAATGAACTAATAGAAATCGAGGAAATAGAAATGAATTATAGAGAAGATATACGTAATATTGCTATCATCGCCCACGTTGACCATGGTAAAACAACTTTGGTGAACGAATTATTAAAACAATCGGATACCTTGGATGAACGTGCTCAAATTGCTGACCGTGCAATGGATTCGAATGCCATTGAACGGGAGAGAGGTATTACTATTCTAGCCAAAAACACGGCCGTTCAATATAAGGGAAAACGAATTAATATTTTAGATACACCCGGACACGCGGACTTTGGTGGTGAAGTTGAGCGTATCATGAAGATGGTAGATGGGGTTATTTTAGTGGTAGATGCTTATGAAGGAACAATGCCTCAAACCCGTTTTGTATTGAAAAAAGCACTAGAAGCTGGTAAACGTCCGATGGTAGTGGTTAATAAAATTGACAAACCAGCAGCTCGCCCTGAAGAGGTTGTGGATGAGGTTTTAGAATTATTAATCGAGTTGGGAGCAGATGATGATCAGTTAGAGTTTCCGGTAGTCTATGCTTCTGCAGTGAATGGAACATCGTCGAATTCATCCAATCCTGAGGATCAAGAACCGACGATGGATTATATTTTTGATGCGGTGTTGGATTATATTCCAGCTCCGGTCGATAATTCTGATGAACCACTTCAATGTCAAGTGACCATGTTAGATTATAATGAATTTGTAGGTCGTATTGGAATTGGTCGTGTATTCCGCGGTAAGATGAAAGTGGGCGATTCGGTAACGGTTATGAAGGTTGACGGATCGAAGAAAAACTTCCGTATTACGAAGTTATACGGTTTTCTAGGATTAAATCGTGTCGAAATCTCTGAAGCGTCTGCTGGCGATTTAATTGCGGTATCTGGGATGGATGATATCTATGTAGGTGAAACCATTGCAGCGGTGGATAGTCCAGAGGCTTTACCTCTTTTACATATTGATGAACCGACACTTGAAATGAACTTTTTAACCAATAATTCACCATTTGCTGGTCGAGAAGGCAAGTATGTGACAGCCCGTAATCTGGAAGATCGGTTGATGCGTGAGTTGCATACGGATGTTTCATTAAAAGTTATACCGACCGATTCACCAGATACATTTAAAGTTGCCGGTCGGGGAGAATTGCATCTATCAATTCTAATTGAAAATATGCGTCGGGAAGGTTATGAATTCCAAGTATCAAGACCACAAGTGATTGTTCGAGATATTGACGGTGTTAAGTGTGAACCTTTTGAACGGGTGCAAATTGATACACCTGAAGAGTATATGGGAAGTGTTATCGAGGCGATGGGTCATCGTCGTGGAGAAATGGCTGATATGGTTAACACGGGTAATCAACAAATGCGTCTTGTCTTTTCAGTCCCCTCTCGCGGTTTGATCGGATTTTCGACCGAATTTATGTCTTTAACTAGAGGTTACGGGATCTTAAACCATAGTTTCGATGAATACAAACCTTTTATTAACGCAGAAATTGGTCAACGTCGTAACGGAACACTAGTATCCATCGATAATGGAACAGCTACAACTTACTCCATTATGAATTTGGAGGACCGTGGAACAATTTTTGTTGAACCAGGGACGGAGGTTTATGCTGGAATGATCGTTGGTGAAAATAGCCGTGAAAATGATCTGACAGTTAATATCACTAAGGCTAAGAATTTAACCAATGTTCGCTCAGCAACAAAGGATCAAACAGCAGTGATTAAAACACCTCGCAAAATGACGCTTGAAGAATCCATTCAATTTATGGCAGATGATGAATATTGTGAAATCACTCCAGAAAACGTTCGTTTGCGTAAACGGATTTTAGATAAATCAATGCGGGCAAAAGCTAACAAAAATAAATAACTCAACTATTATGAAGCAGGTGAGCAAGTATGTTGACCTGCTTTTTTATTTGAGCAGATTTTTTGGTGCTATGGTCTAGTCATGATATCATATAAAAAAGGACCTAAAGGAGGAATTTATATGTCATTTAAATTACCAGAATTACCCTATGCTTATGATGCTTTAGAACCTGTGATTGATCAGGCAACCATGGAGTTTCACCATGATAAGCACCATCAAACATATGTGACAAATTTAAATAAGGCGATTGAAGGAACTAATCTTGAAAATCAATCGATCAAATCCATCATTGAGGATCTAGAGGCGGTTCCTGAATCAATTCGCATGGCTGTAAGAAATAATGGTGGTGGACATTTGAATCACACTTTATTCTGGGGAAGTCTTCAAGCACCTAAGGAAGATAATCAACCAACAGGTGACTTGGCTGAATCGATTAAGCGTGACTTTGGCTCCTTTGATGCATTTAAAGATGCGTTTGCAACAGCTGCGAAAGGTCAATTTGGTTCTGGTTGGGCATGGTTAGTCAAAGACGGCGATCAACTAAGTGTTCTAGCAACCCCTAACCAAGACAATCCATTGAGCCAAGGCAAGGCTCCTTTATTAGGAATTGATGTGTGGGAACATGCTTATTATTTGAATTATCAAAATAGACGAGCTGATTATGTTCAAGCCTTCTTTGAAATTATCAATTGGGATAAAATTGCTGAACGTTTTCACGAGGCCTAGTTTTTACCAATGAATGAGATCGAGGGCTTATAAGTTTATTCATAACTATTAACCTTTAGGGCTGTGGCATTCAATTGTCACAGCCCTTTAATGATGTCTATTTTAAATGGGATTTATTTATGTTCGTTTTTTAATAGAGGATTTGAAGGGCGTAATTATTAGTTAGTGCTTGGAGATTTACCCCAATTGTGTATACTTCTTGTATTAATATTTATTCGTTTGTGCTTTCTTTTTTTCTTACTTTCTCATATGCTATAATGAGTAGGAATATAGAAGGAGGGATCTGTGATTGAATCAACCTTTCCCCAACAAAATCGGTAGTACACATACACAGGATAAGACGACTAAGTCTCGTTTTCTTCAGAGATGGCATGAATATCGGCAGATGCTTGTTTTGATGGATCCGTGGATATTAGGAACGGTCTTAATATTACTTATCATTTCTTGTTTTTTAATTTTTTCTGCTAGCTTTAATTCAAGTCCCTTAACAGTATTGTTCAAGCAGCTTATGGCGATTATCGTAGGAATATTAATGAGTGTTTGCTTAATGTTTTTTCCTCAAAAGCTTTATCGTTCTGTTTTTTGGCAAAATGTCGCCCTAACTTTATTGGTCATTATGATTTTTTATGCGACTTATTTTGGTCATGAAGCGGGTGGCGCTTCATCCTGGATTGATCTTGGCTTCTTTAATTTACAGCCTTCAGAGCTTTTGAAAATTATGACTTTATTGCTGCTAGCTCGTCTAAGTGTTGAATTTAAGCGGACGTATTTATTGAAATATGAAAAATCTGTTTTTTGGCGTGGTTATTATTCTATATTGCTTTGGGGTTTATCTATTTTTCTTATTACAAGACAACCTGATTTTGGGACAGCTTTAATTATTTTTTTAGTTTTTATCGGTGTTTTAGCGATATATCATGCTCCCTATCAAAAGAATATCAAATGGGCACTGGTCTTTTTAGGTTTCTATTTGTTCGCCTACTGGTTTTTAGATCATTTTTCAGATCAATTGATTAAATTGAACGGTCATATTTTTCAACGGTTAGGTAGTTTTACGAATCCTTTCCGGTATCAATTAGAAGATGGCTTCCAGGTGGTTAAGTCTTATCAGGCTTTTGCTAATGGAGGGCTATTTGGTAAGGGTCTAGGGCAAGGAACAGTGAAGTTAGTCTTGCCAGCTGCACATACAGACTTTATTCTCGCTGTTGCTGCGGAAGAATTTGGTTTCGTCGGAGTAAGTGTGATTACCGGATTACTTTTCTTTTTAATGGCTTATTTACTTCGCTTATCGGCGACTTTAACGATAAGATTTAACCGGGTTTTTGTTTCAGGAGTAGCTTTATTAATTTTTATTCAGTCAATGATCAATATTGGTGGACTTACGGGATTAATTCCATTGACCGGTGTGACCCTGCCTTTTATCTCATCAGGTGGGACATCCATTATTACTAATTTATTATTAGTTGCTTTAGTACAGAAATTTTATGTTGAAGAGAGATACCAGCGTTTAAAAGCGCGACAAGGAGATAATCGGTTTTATATAGGAGGGATTAAACGTGACCTTTAAGAAGATAGAACGCCAGTCACTGATCGTCAGTTGCTATAGCTTACGTCAGTGGAAACAATTAAGGAAATTTGGAATCGTCCATTATGTTTCTCAACGATTAAAATATGTTGTATTGTATATTAATAAAGATCAAACAGATAAGATTTTACCCGCTATTGAACGGCTCAATTTTGTCAGAGAAGTTGAACTTTCTTATCGTGATGATATTGATATGACGTTTAAAAATGCCATTGCTAATCGGGTTGATCCCGATGTTCAAGAAAGAGTGGTAGAGGATCCTGAACGGACAGATTATCAAGAATTCTTTAAGGAAATCGCTGAGTCTATTGATCCAAAAAAATCTGATTCAAGAAAAACAAGCAAGGAATAGAAGTGGGGGATTTGATGCGCGTCGTAGGAGGTAACTATCGGTCTAGACCCTTAAAGGCGGTACCGGGGATGAATACTCGACCAACGACCGATAAGGTGAAGGAATCGATGTTCAATGTGTTAAGTCCTTATTTATCGAGTTGTCATCTTTGCTTGGATTTTTATGCCGGTTCTGGGGCTTTGGCGATTGAAGCCGTTTCTCGTGGAGTCGATCAAGCGGTTTTGTGTGAACAAAACCATATTGCGCTTAAAACTATAGAGGCAAATTTACTCATGACTCAAGAACTTAGTAAATTTCATTTGTTAAAAGGAAATAATCGTCAGGCTTTGAAGCGGTGGTTTAATGATACATCAAAAGTTTTTGATCTTGTTTTTCTAGATCCACCTTATAAGAAGGGCCGATATTTAGAAGACTTAAGATGGTTAAAGAAAGAATCGATGCTAGCTGATCAAGCCGTTATTCTTTGTGAATCGGATCAAGAACATCAATGGGATTCGGAAGTCGATGATTTTGAATGGGTAAAATCTAAAAAGTATGGGCAAAGCTATTTGAGTTTGTTAATTTATCGAGGAGATGAAGTTGAATGAAGAAAGCAATTTTTGCAGGTTCCTTTGACCCAATTACTTTGGGTCATCTCAATTTAATTGAACGAGCAACTCGTCTGTTTGATCAATTGATTCTAGTAATTGCTGTGAATCCATCTAAACAAACCCTCTTTAGCTTGCAAGAACGCCAAAAAATGGTTAAAAAAGTTATTCAAGGGTTGGATCATGTTTCCCTTGTGGTGATAGAAAATCAGTTATTGGTACAATATGCTCAACAAGTTGGTGCTAGATATATCATTCGAGGTATTCGCACAGTGGCTGATTTTGAGTATGAGCAAGCCATGTTTGCTATTAATCAAAGTCAAGCTAAAGAGATTGAAACACTTTATCTAATGGCTGATCCGACCTATCGATTTGTCTCATCTTCAGTGGTTAAAGAGATTGCCGCATATGGGGGAGATCTGTCTGAAATGGTTTTACCTCATATTGACCAAGCTTTAAAAGATAAATTTAAATAATTAGATTTTTAAAACGCAAATAGCTCCTTTGCTTGTATTTATTCATAGTAAATACTAGCAGAGGAGTTTTTTGGATGAATTATTTTCAAGAAGACTTAAAAGATAAGAAACACTGGTTCTTTCCAAGCCTTGCTGTATTCTTATTATTAATGATAGGCCTTATTGTTTTTCGTATCCTGCATCCTTCTTCCTCATCAAGTTTTGAGGAGGTATTATTACAAGAAAGATCGGAGCTAGAATCGTTAGTAACCACGGATGAAACAGAAATGCTAGAATCGACTAAGTCAGATCAAATCTATGTGGATCTAAAGGGCGAGGTGGTGAAAGAGGGGGTCTATGTGCTAGATCGTGGGGCTCGTTTATTTGATTTAATTGAGATGGCGGGTGGATTTACTGAGCAAGCGGCTAAAGATAGTCTAAATTTGGCCTTGTTGTTAGAGGATCAAAGTGTTGTTAAAGTATATAGTCTAGCTGAATGGGACTTGCTTCAATCAGAGGAAAGCAAGCAATCTGATTTAGCACTGTCTGGCTTATTCGGTGACTATCCATCTTCGTCGCTACAAAATTCAGACCAAGAAAGCGTAGTTAATATTAATCAAGCCGATCAGACTGAGTTAGAAACACTACCGAATATTGGTCCAAAAAAAGCTCAAGAGATTATTCAATATCGAGAAAATAATGGGTCTTTTCAATCGATTGAAGCGATTCAAAATGTATCTGGAATAGGACCTAAAACCTATGAATCCTTAAAAGATTTGATTACGGTGGGGTTTTAACATGTCTTTCCTTTCATCTTTACGCTTTCATTGGTGGTTCATTTTAATAGCCCAAGTCTTATTTTTGCTGAACATAATGAATCCCTATAACGGACTATATATTCTGCTTGCTGTAGTTTTGGCTTTTCGAATACTTTGTTTAAATAACAGGAAAGTTATTCTCATCATAGTATTTACCCTATTTATGACTAGTTGTTCCTATATTCAATTAGCACAAAAAACGAAGTCTCAAAAAGGAGCATTTGAATCTGAACAAGTAATTGAAGGCGTTTTGCTCTTAGACCCCAACCCTTTAACGATCAGTGAAGACGCAATCTATGGTCCAGTAGTATTAGACCTGGAGGGTAAACGGTATCCAATGAGTTTATACTATCCGATGGAAGAAGGGAAGTTAGATCTACCTAATCTGTTAAAACGATCGAGTTATAAAATAGAAGGTGAATTCAAATTAACTAGCCCCAAACCAGCAAGAAATTTTGGAATCTTTGATTACCAAAAATATTTAAGTTCGCAGGGGATAGTTTGGCAAGTCGAATGCCTAAAGCAGGTCACGATTCAACCATATCGACCTAGCTTGATCGAGGATGCTCTATTTTGGGGGGCAAACCTGCGGGCTCGATTTTTTTATGTTTTTAGACGACTAGATCATCACTTTTTAGTGGCTATCCATAATAAGCTTTTATATAATTTAAATTCAATGAACTATCGTCTTTTCAAGAAAGATCTAGCGATCTTAGGGGTAATGCATTTCTTTTCGATTTCAGGATTTCACCTAGATTTTATTCGAAGAAGGGCTAAATTGACTCTTCTTCGATTGGGAATTGACCCCACGGTGGTTGAATGGGTGGTAGCTGTTTTGCTATTGATTTTCTCAACATTAATTGCTTGGCCGATTGGAGTAATTAGATCTTTTTGCTATTATTATGCCAAAAAAATTTGTCGTTATTTTTCGATGCCTCTAAGTTCTCTGGATATTTTAGCAATTTTAGCCATAATTTTATTAATTATCAATCCTAATTATCTGCTGAATCTAGGATTTGTTCTTTCATTCTTAATGTCAGCCTTAATCATATTTCATCAACAGATGGCATTGCCCACCGTTTCTGATCGCCTTGCAGGTTACGAATTAAATCTAATTTGTTTATTGTTTTCTTGGCCTCTGGTTCTTAATCAGACTTTTCAGTGGAATGGGGCACAATTTATCAGCTTGATTATATTTGGGTTAGCCTTTGATGCGGGAGTAATGTCTGCCATGTTTGTTTTTTCAGTTTTGATCTATCTAAGTCAATTTATTCCAAAATTAATATCTGCCATTGCTTGGCTATCGACGTTTTGTAGTAAGGTTTGGAATTATTTATCATTAGCTGAACATGTGGATTATTTTTCTTATTTATTGGGGCGTGTTGCTTCTTGGCAGATTATCTTACTTCTTATTGCAGGTATCCTATTTGTTTATTATCTTCGGCAAAATAAGCGTTTGGCTTGGAGTTGGGTGTTTGCAATATATGTGAGTGTTCTATTTATTGGACCAAGTATGGATATGTCAACGCGGTTAACACTTATTGACGTGGGCCAAGGAGATGCGATGTTAGTTTCTTTTCCGTTTGGGGCAGGACACTGGCTTATTGATACAGGTGGACAGGCAGATTGGTATCAAAACGGTATGATCAATCGAGATTTTGCTTACAAAAATATCATTCCAGCCATAAGAGCTCAAGGTGTAAGACGGCTGAAAGGAGTTGTTATTACCCATCCTGATGTGGATCATATCGGAAATCTTTTTACCTTGCTTCATGAAATACCGATTGATGACTTGTTTGTATCTGAATATACCTATGGAAGTGAGCTGTGGCAGTCCTTAAGTGATGGTTTATCCGTTCAAACAAAGGTTCGAATTATCCCCGAAGGAACACAGCATAGTCTTTTGAAAGGTCGATTGAGGATTGAATCCTTAAAACGATCGCCTCAGTCTCAAGATCCTTCGAATGATTCTTCTTTGGTAACAACGCTTTTCTTTGGAGGTAAGACTTTTTTAAATACAGGAGATTTGACAGCTGTTCAAGAAAAAGTTTATTTAGAAATGGGAGAAGGACCAGTGATCGATGTTTTAAAACTTGGACATCATGGAAGTCGTACTTCTACAAGCTCTCTCTTTTTAACCCAGCTTCATCCCAAGATGGCTCTGATATCGGCGGGAGAAAACAATCGTTACGGACATCCACATGCAGAGGTTTTAGATCGATTAGAAGCTCTTGCGATTCCCTATCTATCGACGCATCAAAAAGGAGCGATTCAATTTATTTATCATCCCTTGTGGGGGTGGTCAGTGGAATGGTGTATTAGAGATGAAACTTGACAAATATTATTGAATTCATTAAATTGAAAGAGAATGGAGGGTGTATATGGAAAAAATCGCAAGTTTTACCATTGATCATTTAAAGCTAAAACCAGGGGTGTATTTATCGCGTAAGGATCAAATTGATAATCGGGAGTTAATGACCTACGATCTAAGAATGACGGCACCGAATATTGAGCCTGTAATGAATACAGCAGAAATGCATACGATTGAACATTTATTAGCGACCTATCTGCGAAACGAAGCATCCGTTAAAAATGAAATCATTTATTTTGGACCGATGGGATGCCGTACAGGTTTTTATTTAATTGTGACTGATAAGCTACAAGGTCAAGCACTATTAGATTTATTAAAAGACGCTTTCAAATTTGTCGCGGATTATGAAGGAGATATTCCCGGAGCTACTGCTACTGATTGTGGAAATTATTTGGATCATAATCTACCGATGGCTAAGTATTTGGCAAACAAATACCTAGCGGTTTTGGAACAAATTACGGATACTCAGTTTAACTATTAGGGAATGTGGTTGATCAATTTAACGAATTTCGTTACTTTTAGTTCAGTTATTAGTTAAACTGATAGACAGTTGATTATAGGAGGTTGTTGCTTATAACAACCTCTTATTTTTATAAGGAGGGCTTAGATTGGTCATTAAGTTGGAAGGATTAGATTCATTGAAGGTTTTTCTGAACCACCCTAAAAAAGAGATTGCTTTATTAGATTCTTTATTTAAGACGAGCTTTTTTAAGCCCATGAATAAGGGAGAAATAGATAAGAGTAAAAGTCAGTGGAATAATTTTAGTTATTATCTAGACTTTAGAGCCATTCAGCCAATCACTCATTTCCAATTAGGCACAAATCATATTGAAGGAGTTTGCTTTTATATGTCTGGTATCGATCAATTCGATCATCTTATAAAAAGACTGATTCAATTGAAGATTGATTACCATATTGAAAAACTCCCATTGATAGGAAAGGGACTAATTTTTTCCTTGCAAGAAGGTATTAATTATTGGGTAGGAATTCAAACAGATCCTGATTATCAGTCTTTAAATGGGGTCAAGGGGCCAGTGGTCTTACGTTTAGCCTATTGTCGTGATTTTGTTGCAGCTCTTCAAGATTTGTTTGAAATAGCGGTGTTGGAAGAGACTAACAACCATTATTTGTTGAGCTTTAATTCAGAAGTGTCGCATGCTGATTTGCTTTTAATATCAGATCTTCAGGGACCTCAATTTGACTCTGGAGGTTTGGAATCAGCAGAATTAGTTTACACTATACGACCAGATCAAAGTATGGATCAGATTCATCAGTTTTTGAATGAAAAGTCCGTGCATCATAATTATACAGTGGGGTCGATTGGTGAGGAAAAAATAACTTTACGGTTGGGACATATATCAATGCGACTGATAGAATCGAGAGGGTATAGTTTGCAAAGAAAAATGGATTAATTTAGAAACGAAAGGAGAAACAAATGAAAAAACGATATTGGCTTCTAGCAGGAATGGGTCTACTAACATATCAGGCTATTCAATTATCAAAGCGATATGCTCATCCATTAAAGAAGTTGGTTCATCAAGAACGCTTATTAAATAAAAATAAGCCCCCACTTTCATTGAATTGGCTTAGAGAAGAAACTTATAATAATCAATGGAAAAATGAATTAGAGCCTTATCTTCACCAAAGAAAAACAGTTAGCGTGTTAAACTCTGGAAAACAAAAGATTCATTATTCATTTTTTCAAGCAGATAAAGCCAAAGCTGTATTTGTCTTAGTTCATGGTTTTAATGAGTATCAGGAAAAGTTTTCAGAGCTAGTCTATTATCTTTTGCAAGCGAATATCTCGGTTTTAACTTATGATGCGAGAGGGCACGGACTATCTAAGTGTAGAACTAAACAGACTCAAATTGACATTGAAGATTTTAGCCTTTATGAATTAGATTTATGGCAGATGGTTCAGCGTGCAGGTAAATTAACTCATTCGTCCCTACCGATTTGGTTATTGGGTCATTCAATGGGAGGGGCGGTAGTTACTGGTTTTGCTGAAAAATACGCTTCAATGATTAATGGGGTGGTATTAATGTCGCCCATGCTATCGATTAGAAGTGGTAAGATGAGTTTAGGACAGATGCATATGATAGCGGATTTATTAAAGCTGATAGGAAAGGGTGATGATTATATACCAAGTACTTATGCCAAAGATAGCCAAAGTCGGTTAACATATCATGAACACAATTCATTAGATACTTCGGATGTTCGAGGAGCGTTTTATCATCAATTGAATTATAAACTTCATCTTTATCCCACTCATTCTGGCTCGATTAATTGGCTTAAGGCAGCCTTAGATTACTTACAAGTGATTAATCGACCTGAAGCTATTCAATTAATTGATGTCCCATGTCTGGTATTTAGACCAGGTAAGGATGTATTGGTGAGTCAGGAGGGTCCTTTAAATTTAATGTACTATTTACCAAATTCTTTAAATATCTTTATCCCTTATGAAAAACATGAATTACTGATGAGCGAAGATCAAACAATACAAGCGATTATTAGTCAAATTATTCGTTTTTTTGAGCATTCAAGGGGTTAATTAATCCTATTGTTCAAGGGTGAAGTAAAAAATATAAGAAATGTTAAAGAGGCCAACATCATAAAAGATGCGGCCTCTTTAATTTTTAATATTATTCAAATTATTGATGATAGCCAATGATTAAGCCCTTATCTTGGGCATAAAAAGAGCATAAACCAGAACAAGGAAGGATAAGAAGTTCCGTTTGAGGGTAAATTTCACGGATAAGATTGGCTAACTCTTCGGCAGCAGTATGATTTTGTACATGACTAATGACTACTTGTCCGCCATCAAAACCATTCTTTTCCATTTCACGGATCAACGCTTTGTAGGCGCGCTTAATCCCCTTTGTCTTTTGGGCTAATTCGATAGTGCCTTCAGGACTTCTTTTTCCAATAAGTCGAATTCCTAGAAGGCCAATCATTTGGCCAATAATTTTAGAAACTCGTCCATTTTTAACTAAAGAATCCACTGATTCTAATAAGAAGTTGACCTTGGTTTTTTCATGGAAGTGATTAATTTCAGAAATGACTGTTTCAAAAGAATGGTTTGCTTGAATGAGTTCAATAGCTTTTAAGATCAATAAGTCGATTTCAGCACCAGCAGAACGAGAGTCAATTATCTGAATGTTCTGCTTAGGGTTTTCTTCCAAGACAAGGTCTTTTGCGAGACTGGCCGAGTTGTACGATCCTGAAATCTGAGAAGATAGCGTGAAACAAAGTATATTTTCAGCATCTTTGAAGGCTTGTACATAAGAGTCAGGAGCGGGGCAAGCAGTTGTTGATGCGGATTGGCTCTGGGTCATCGTTTGGATCATTTCGGAAATGTCTAAATCAGTAGTATCGTGATAGATTTGATGATCGATATTTAAAATTAAAGGAACGACTTCGAAGGAAATATCCGAAGTGATATCGGAGATTGAACGAAAGTCTGATCCCGAGTCGGTAATAATTTTCCAAGTCATATATCTTCGTCCTTATCTATAGTGTGTTTTATTTTAGTATAGCGAATACAGAGCGGACATGCAATTTTTTAAACTTATTAGAAAATACTTGCTAGTTGAACAATTAGTTCGTACAATATGAGTAATGAAAGGGGAAGGACACCATGCTTGTAAGATTTTATCGTTCAAATTTAGTCTATTTAATTCGATTGGTATTTGCAATTGTTGGAGTGGGTTTCGCTTATATCCATCAAGTTGAATATGCTAATATTTCGTTATTGGTTTGTACAATTTTAAAGGTATTTTCAATGGATATTGCTAATCAATTTGATGCCTCAGAAGAAGCTTTATCTTTAGGGTTAGAGATTGAGGTCCAATCGGATTTTGTGGCTTTTGGCTTGCTGCCAGTTGCCTTATTGTTAAGCACTTCAGGTGGACAGACTTGGAGTATCTTTATTTTAACCCTTTATCTTCTAGCGGTTAGTTTACGTTTGGCACATTTTAATAGACCCGAGGTATTTCAAGGAGACGCTGTCGAGATAGAGGGATATTATTTAGGATTACCCTTAATTTCTGCAGGGGTGATTGTACCTTTTGTTTTATTATTAGCAGCTTTTTTAAGTCGTGAACTTCAAGCAGCTTTATTAGGAATTGTACTGGTTGTTTTAGCTGGTTTTTATCTAGTTAAACGTCCGGTTCAGCAGCTATCTAAAGAATATTTACGGTACGGCATCTTTGTGTTAATTGGTATGATAGTGTTATTTCTGTTGATGGCTGTATTCTAAGAAAAGACCAAGGCTGTGGTAGGAGTGTCACAGCCTTTTTACTTGGTTGCCAATTTAATAGCAGCATTCCTAATGTATGATTCGATACCAGCAAATCTTGATTATTTATTTAGAGCCTTTTTGGCATAAATAGATGGATCATGAACGATAGAATGTATAATTATTTTATAGTCTTTTGATGGACAGGTAAGTCTGAATAGGGGTTATAATTTTACTTTTTTGAGCCCTTTAGAAAATAGGTATCGGTTATACGGGATCACTTATTGACGGTTCTTAAAGCTTCCTGATTCAATCCTATTGTTTAGAGAGAATTTTGGGCAGTTGAATGATGGTCATATGGATGCAGACATTCACATTTATAATTAGCCATGGTCGAGAAATTAAGGTATTATTTGAAAGAGTATAGAGTAAAAACGTTTTTGACCATAGAAACGATGTTGATTTAAGGAGGAAATAATGCGAGATAAAGACTTTAAAAAGATTGAAGTAGACTTGGATCATTTCTTTGAAGAACAAGTTCAAAAGGATGCAAACTTATTGGAACCTAGTAAATCTATTCACGCGTTGGATAACGATCGGGTTTTATTAAATGAAGAGTTATATGTTATAGTCCTAGATCAAAAAGAAGCCTATCATTTTGATGATTTTAGTCGACGTTACCAAGACTACTTTTCTAAATTTGATTTTATCCTAGGGGATTGGGCATTCGGGCAGCTGCGTTTGAGAGGCTTTTATCAAATAGGAACACCAAATGTTGTTAGTGATCAACTTATTGATAGTTTAGACGATTACATCAAGGAATATTGTAATTTTGGGAGCAAGTATTTTTTATTAGCTAAACAAACAGCTTTGGATGAATATCCTGAGCGACTTGAAGCTCTTTTTGCAGGAAAATTGACTGTTAAGGAAGCTCCTTCGGGTCATCGACGTACAAATCGGAATCGACATGCTACCACTTCTATCAATTTTGATAGAGTATCTGTTAATCCTAAGACTCGTCGTAAAAATAAAAATAGTTCTTCTACCAGTCCGAGTGAAAAGCACACTGATTTTAAAATAAGTGTGCACACTCATAAAAGGGCAGCAAAAGAAAATTCACGGGTGCAAGCTACGAAAGAGAAAAAGTCGTTCACCATTCACCATCATAATAAGGGGAAGCGTTAGTAAAGGAAGACTCGATGAAAACGTATCAAGGTTATATTTTGGATTTAGATGGCACAACTTATGTAGGAAGTAATCGCTTGCCCTTGTCCGAACAATTTATCCATTATTTAGATAGGTCTAAGCGCCAGTATTTATTTATGACAAATAATGCAACGCGTCCTGTCTCGACAATTTATAATCAACTAAAAGTTGATTTACAATTACCCGTTGAAATCTCTCAAATTTATACTTCAGCAGTCGCGGCTATTGAATATCTTCAAGAGAATTATGAGAGATCCAGTAGGGTTTTTGTTTTAGGGGAAGATTTTTTAAAAGCCGAAGTTCAAAAAGCCGGTTATGCTGTTACTGATTCAAATCAGGCGCAAGTGGTACTACAGGCCCTAGATCGTCATTTAAACTATCAACGATTGACTCTTGCCTGTCAATGCTTATTGAATGGGGCTGATTTTATTGTCACGAATCGGGATCGACTTATACCAACCGAGCTTGGATTGGCACCTAGTTCAGGTGCAATTACTCGTTTTTTGATGGAGGCAAGTGAAAAAGACCCTTTTCTTATTGGAAAGCCTTCACCTTCGATTGTTGAATCGGCGGTGCGACGCATGAACTTAAACAAAGATCAAGTGTTAATGATTGGTGATAATTATCAAACAGACATTCAAGCGGGGCATTTGGCTGGGGTTGATACTTGTTTGGTCTTGACTGGAGTGACAGCGAAAGAAGATGTGTCAAACTTCAGCTATCAACCAAGCTATATTATTAATGACTTAGGAGAGTTGATTGGTTCATGAAACAAATAACACAAAATTTTTTTATGATGTTGCACTTTGTGCTATTTAGTCTTTCATTAGCGATTTGTTTAGTCTTTCTTTTTTCGTCGTTTTTATATGCGTTTTTTTTGAAATTTACTCAGTTGCCACAAATGCTGGGTTTGAGTGAGCAACAAATCTTGGTTAATTTTAATGCTTTGATCGAATATATCCTAAATCCTAAAACAACCAAGTTATCCCTGCCAGATTTTTCTTTTTCCCAGGGTGGATTACAACATTTTATTGATGTTAAGCTTCGTGTTCAAATCCTTTTTTTAATAATGATGATTTTATTAGTAGTCAGCATCTATCTGTGCTTTAAAATCCGTTTGCGAAAAAGGAAAATACCTGGGATATCTTTATTTTTTAAGGGAGGGTATTTGTTGCCTTTAGTGGTATTGTTTATTGCTGTTTTTGCATTTGAACCTCTGTTTGTAACATTTCATCAGATTTTCTTTAATAATCAGTTATGGTTATTTGATCCTTTAACAGATCCGGTTATCAATATGTTGCCGCAATCGCTCTTCTTATATTTTTTGATTTGGATTATTTTATTCTATGAGATTATTATGATGTTTATCCAGTTTATTCTACGGAAGAAAATTAATTAGCAAATCTAGACTATTCTAAAAAAGACTTTTTGGCAGATTTTAAGACCCATGAAAATTTAAATGAAAGAGGCTGGGACCATTTGGTCTCAGCCTCTTTCAATTTTACTAACTGGAAGATCAGTTTAATGATGGATACTGTGGGCTATTCGGCTAGCAGCAGCTGCAGCCAATGCTCCTACAATATCATCAATAAAGGTATTGCAGCGAGTTTCTTTCTCATCATTTAATTTTCCGATAATTCCAGGTTTCAGTTTGTCAACATAGCCGAAGTTGGTTAATCCAATTGAGCCATAGACATTGACAATAGATAAGATAAGAATTTCATCGATTCCGTAAAGGGATTCGTCGCGCATTAGCATATCAGATAGCACTGGCGAGAGATGACCGTTTTCAGCGGCAATATCTAACTCAATCCCAGTGATAACGGCATTTTGAACTTCTCTCTTTTCTAATACGGCTTCAATATTTTCTTTGCAACGATCTAATGTTAGGTCGTCGACATAGTCTTTTTGAAGTTGAAAGACTATGTCGGCAATATCATCAATTGTAACTCCGCGAACATTTAGCAAATAGTAGGCTTGTTTTTTTAACAAATCTTCATTCATCATATTATGAGTTTGTGTCATGGTATGCTCCTTCAAAAATTGAACTAGAATGGATCGGTAAAATCGGTTTATCAGGATTAATTCGTTGTAGAGCGTAATGTACAGCGAGAGGGGCTTCACCAAAGCCGCTTGCAATAATTCGAACTTTTCCTGGATACTGGGCAATATCGCCAACAGCAAACACACCAGGTAATTTTGTTTCCAGATGGCCATCCACCAGAATTTGATTTCTGTCAAATTCGAGGGGCCAATTTTTAATAGGCCCAATGGATGAAGTAAAACCATAATTAACGATTAAGTGATCAACCTCAAGTGTTACTTCATCTGTTCCTTTTACTTTGGTTAAGTTAAGGGTAGGTAGACCTTGTTGGCTAGTGTGAATGCTTTTTAATAGATAGGGTGTGACGAGTTCGATAGAGGATTGTTCAACTAAAGTAACTGTATGTTCCATCGCTCGAAATTGTGGTCGTCGATGAATTAGATAGATTTTTTTACAGATAGGTTCTAAGCTTAAGGCCCAGTCAAGGGCAGAATCACCACCACCACAGATGGCAACGGTTTGGCCTTCAAAGAAATATGGGTCCTGTACTAGGTAATGGAGTGATTTTCCTTCAAAGTTAACAGCTTCTCCTAGGTCTAATTTTCTTGGTTGGAAGGCACCGTTTCCAGCTGCAATAATGATGGTTCGGCTGAGATGCTTTTGTTTAGGGGTTTGTAATTGATAAAGATTAGACTCGATTTGTTTAATGGATTGAACCTCTTCGCCTAAACAAAAACACGTATCGAAATGAGCAAGTTGTTGTAGAAGCTTCTCACCTAAGTCCTTACCTTTAATTGCAGGGTAGGCAGGAATGTCATAAATTATTTTTTCACCATAAAGAAAACTGGGTTGGCCGCCAACTCCTTCCAAGGAATCAATCACTTTTACCTTGGCGTTTCGCATCTGAGCATAAAAAGCTGTAAACAATCCAACGGGACCTGCTCCGATAATTGTTATATCAAAAATTTCTTGCTTCAAATAGATTCCTCCTAATTAAATTTGAAATAGATTAATTGTAGAATTAAGGCAACGAAGCCGCCAGTAATGATCCCCGCAAAGACTTCGGTCGGTTTATGACCTTTATATTTAGTAATGACTAAGTCCTCATAATCATCAATATTTTTATTTGTTGATTGATCTGTATTGGGATCTGTTAAGGCTTTTTGTAGGATTTGATCTGGGCTCAATTTTGATTGATTAGCTATATACATTAGGAGTCGGTTAATGACTACTCCTAGTTCACCACTTTGTCGGCGAACTCCCATAGAGTCAAACATGACGATAACCCCGAAAATAGTGGCGATCGCCACGAAAGGTGACGAGAAGCCTTCTTGAAAAATTAAGGAAGCAATCAAACTAGCAACTGCAGCTGAGTGAGAGGAAGGCATCCCACCTGTTGAAGTAACGATATTTATACTTGGCGACTTACGGGAAAAATAAGCAATAGGTAGTTTAATTGCTTGGGCAAAGAAAATAGCAGTGATGGCTGAAATTAATGGATAGTTCATAAGCTAGCCCCTTCTATCAAATATATTCATTATCTATCATATCAAAAACTCACAGCTTTAACTATAAATTAGTTTTTATTTGCGGTAGAATAAAAGAGATATTAAAAGAGATATTAAAAGAGATGAAGGAGTGGGTGGCAATGAAAAAATATCCACAGATTAATAAAGAAGAACGTCAAGATTTACCAAGAGTGATAATGGAAACTAATAAAGGAAAGATAAAAATAGTTTTATTTCCTGAACATGCTCCTAAAACAGTTGAAAACTTTTTAGGTTTAATAGAAAAAGGTTATTATGATGATGTAGTATTTCACCGAGTGATCAAGGATTTTATGATTCAAGGAGGAGACCCTACTGCGAGTGGTATGGGGGGAGAAAGCCTCTGGGGAGAACCCTTTGAAGATGAATTTTCTGATGAATTATTCAATTTATATGGAGCTTTATCTATGGCTAATGCAGGCCCTAATACGAATGGAAGTCAATTCTTTATTGTATCTTGTCCTGAAGTTAATGAAGATATGCTGTCGCAAATGGCACTTGCTGGCTATGAGGAGCCGATTATTGATGCCTATCAAGAGCTAGGAGGAACACCTTGGTTGGATCAGCGTCATACTGTGTTTGGGCAGGTAGAAGAAGGGATGGACGTAGTCTTAGAAATTCAAGAATCTAAAACGAATGCTTTTGATCGACCCGAAGAAGATGTAGTGATCGAAAGGATTCAGCTTTTATCATAGAAAGGGGCTATATTGTTGCAAGCAACATCATTTAAAATTGGAGATATCATTGAAGGAGAGGTTACAGGAATTCAAAATTATGGTGTTTTTGTTAAATTATCGGAAGAAGAACAGGGACTTGTTCATATCTCTGAGTGTAAACATGGTTTTATGGGGGATATTAATGAATTCGTAAAGATTGGTCAAAAAGTTAAGGTTGTCATCATTGATATTGATGAATTTAATCAAAAGATCTCCTTATCAATGCGTGCTTTACATAAGTTGAATATTTCTCCATTTCCAGTAAGAAGAAAAAGAAAACGCCGTCCCTTACCCAATATTGGTTTTAAGACCTTGGCTGATAAAATGCCACAATGGATTGAGGAAGCAGTCGATTCAATTGATCATGATGAATTTAAGACAAAAATAAAGGTTTAGGAGATTATCCATGACACATATTCAATATCATACACAGACCATGCAACCATTTATCGAAGAGGTTGAGTTAGACCAGCTTGCTCCATACGCCAAGCTGGCACTCCACCAACTATTAACAAAGGAAGGAGCTGGTAATGATTTTACGGATTGGGTTGATTGGCCCATTCAATATAATAAAGAAGAGTTTAATCGAATTAAACAAGCTGCTCAGAAAATTCAGTCGGATTCGGAACTTTTGATTGTTATTGGTATTGGAGGCTCTTATTTAGGAGCTAAAGCAGCTATCGATTTTTTAAATCATTCGTATTATAACCTACTAGCTAAAAGTAAATCATTACCACAAGTTTTTTTTGTTGGGAATCATTTATCATCCACACAAATACAAGACTTAATCGAAGTCATGGGTGACCGATCGTTTTCAATTAATGTAATCTCAAAATCAGGTACGACAACTGAACCAGCTATTGCCTTTAGAATATTTAAACAAAAACTAATTGCAAAATATGGAAAAGACGAAGCAAGAAATCGAATCTATGTAACGACTGATTCTAAAAAAGGAGCCTTAAAAAAAGAGGCTCAAGAGGAGGGGTATGAAACATTCACGATCCCAGATGGCATTGGTGGTCGTTTTACAGTCTTAACTCCCGTAGGATTACTACCAATAGCAGTGACGGGTGCAGATATTGATCGCTTGATGCAAGGGGCACAACAAGCTACAAACAAGTATCGTATGGATAACTATCATGAGAATTCAGCCATGCGCTATGCAATGATACGTAATTGTTTATATCGTAAGGGTAAGGATATTGAGATTTTAGTAAATAACGAACCAGCCTTGCAGCCTTTTGGAGAGTGGTGGAAACAACTATATGCGGAATCGGAAGGGAAGAATCATAGGGGATTATTCCCAATGACAGCAAATTTTACAACGGATCTTCATTCGATAGGGCAAATGATTCAAGAAGGAAAAAGAAATCTCTTTGAAACTGTATTAAGATTCTCAAATGTGCGAAAAGATATAAGTGTGCCACAAATTGAAGAAAATCTAGATGGTTTAAAATATCTACAAGGTAGACAGGTCTCAGAAATTAATGAAAAAGCATTAGAAGGGACAGTTATAGCTCACCAAGACGGACAAACTCCGATAAGTATCTTAGAGATCGACAATATGAATGAAGAAGCTCTGGGAGAACTTATCATATTCTTTGAAATGGCTGTTGCCATATCCGGATATCTAAATGGAATAAACCCTTTTGATCAACCTGGTGTGGAAGCCTATAAGAAGAATATGTTTGCATTGTTAGGTAAGCCCGGGTATGAGGATTTACAGGCTCAATTAAGGCAAAAACAGCCTGAAACTAAATAGCATGAAAACAAAGGAAGAAGCACTGGCAGCTGGGTAATCAGCTGCCTTCTTTAAAATTATTAAATAAGTGTTGACTTTTATAACAAATCGGTATAAAATCATTTCTGTTGTTCGAATAAAAACAATGTTTCAAAAATAATTTTTAAAAAAGCATTGACAAAGCGGATGACAATATGCTATATTAACACTTGTCCGGTAAAGGACATCCGATCGAAAG
>NZ_KV802374.1:0-148277 GCF_001810675.1 Facklamia sp. HMSC062C11
TATTTTTGAGACTTGTGTCACAGCCTCTTTATGAGTTTGAATTTTAGGATGATCCCCAATCAATAATGGGGATCTGATAGCTATTTTGATCTTTTAGTGATGGTTCTTGATAATCTGAAGCAGATCGAATAGATTTTTGATCGAATGCTTGAATATAAGCTCTAGCTTCTTCATAAGTTTTAATATTATTCTGTTGCCAATTTAATAGAATACGATCAATATATTTAAAAGAATAAGCTTCTCGAATCATAGCCTCTCTTAATGCTAACTGAATGAGATCCACCGAATACTTATCTTGGTTGATCCATTGATTAACCATGTCTAATTCAGAAGACGATAAACCACGTCCAAAGCCTTCCTCAAATTGTTGAAGCAATTGACTCATCTTAGTTTCATTTTGAAGCACACTCGGTTTCTGTTGTCCAATAGCTTGGCTTGATGTCTGTTCCTTATGCACCTGATCATTTAAATAATCAAACAAAGGCCTAAGGGTATAATGATCTGTTTTTTTCCCCTGATCATTAGATACTAATTCAATATTTAAATAGTTTTTATCTAAAAGTGAATTAAGACTAGCATACAGCTTTTCGCTTGACCAACCAAGTTGATTCGCGATGGAAGCCACTGTATCGACAGATTGATGGTTATGAATATGCTCTAATAGATAAACGACCACCACAAATTCGTCAGATGTTAATTTTAACTGAGCAAATCGTTGAATTAAAATATTGGGAATGATTGTGCATCCCGACTTCATCCAATCATAGATTGATTCACTCATGCGGTCATTCCCTCCTTCTTTTTATGGATACAAACGGTGTAATAAACGTGGGAATGGAGCAGTTTCTCGAATATGTTCAATACCACAAATCCAAGCAACTGTTCTTTCAAGCCCCAAACCAAATCCTGAATGTGGAACCGATCCATATTTTCTTAAATCAAGGTACCAGGCATAGGTTTCTGGATCAAGCTGATAGGCTTTAATATTTTCAACCATCTTATCATAGTCATCAATCCGTTGAGAACCGCCAATGATTTCCCCATAACCTTCAGGCGCAATCATATCCGCACAAAGCACAGTTTCTGGATTATCGGGATTCTCTTTCATATAAAATGGTTTAATGGATTTTGGCCAATTAACGATAAAGACCGGCTGATCATTTTGGTTAGCGACAAAAGTTTCATGAGGTGATCCAAAATCTTGTCCCCATTCAATATCATCAAAACCATTTTCTTTTAAAAGCTCAATCGCATCGGTATATTCAATGCGTGCATAGGGTAATTTCGTATATTTACGTAATTGGTCTTGGTCACGTCCCAAAGTCTCTAATGCCATTTGACAATGATCTAAGACATTCTGTACTAAATAAGCGACATATTCTTCTTGAATTTTTAGACTTTCTTCATGGTCACAATTAGCCATTTCAGGTTCCATCATCCAAAATTCAATTAAATGACGACGAGTTTTAGATTTTTCCGCTCTAAATGTCGGTCCAAAAGAAAAAACTTTACCAAAGGCCATGGCCGCTGCTTCCATATAAAGCTGACCAGACTGGGATAGATAAGCATCTTGGTCAAAATATTCAGTATGGAATAATTCTGTCGTTCCTTCAGGAGCCGATCCTGTTAAAATAGGGGGATCAATCTTAATAAATCCACGATCATTGAAGAATTCATAGGTAGCACGAATCAACTCATTTCGAATAAGCATAATGGCATGTTGACGGTTAGACCGTAACCATAAGTGACGGTGATCCATTAAAAAGTCAGTCCCATGTTCTTTAGGGGTAATTGGATAATCTTCACTCGTTCCAATTAATTCAATCGACTTAATAAGTAACTCATAGCCTAAAGAAGACCGATCATCACGTTGAACAATTCCAGTTAGACGTATAGAACTTTCTTGTCCTAAGGATTTTGCTTGATGAAAAGCTTCTTCCCCAACCTCTTGCTTTAATACGATCCCTTGAAAATTAACACGGCCATCTCTTAATTGTAAGAAGGCGATTTTTCCAGATGATCGCTTATTAGTCAACCAAGCATTCACTTGGACAGTCTCATCCACATGAGCACTCGCTTGGTCCATGGTAATTAATTCCATTTATTCTCCTCCTTAAATATTAGAGAGGGTTTGAACCCACTCTCCTGTTTTTGCATCTAAGATAAAATATGAGATTGTCTGATTTGAATTACGTAAAGTCATTTCCCATACAGGTTTCCCTTTATATAATCCTAATCGAGCTTGCATGATTTGAGGATCTTTGATTTCGCTAGCAGTAATTGACTTCGCATCACTTTCCTTAATCAATTCTTGGTAAGGGAAATAATGAATATCTCCCCCTTCCCTTTCAACAATCGCATAAAAACGTTCAGCTTGATCATCAATAAAATCGATCGTAAAGCATGATTGATCGGTTATTGTCCAATAAAATTGGTTAACCTTCTTGACCGTATGATCAACTTCAACCAAGGCGATTGTTTCTTCTTCTGCTCGACTTAAATGAGCCTGACTAGCCATAAAAACTGATAATAGTGAAATCATTACCACTAATAAAATAAAAGTTAAGATTGAGACTGTTCGTCGTTTCACCTCACCACCCCTATCTACTGTCTCATGCCTTCTATTCTAGAATAAAATGTAGGCTTCGATCAAGTCTTTGCTGAATTTCTTTTGAATAATATTTACTAAAAACTCGTCCATCAAACAAAAGGATTAGATCTAACGAAAAAATTCCTTTCGCTGTTTGGCAAGTCGCTAGCAAATTATGACACATATCTGCGATTAATAATTGGTCAAAGATCTCTTCTTTGGAAATTGAGGCTAAATCTGCTTGCAGTTTTATCAAAGGATCTTCCAATGATCTAAAGGGGAGCTTGAGCCAATGAAGTTGGACCGTCTTGTCCAAAATCGGCCAATCCAAATCTTTGAGCGTTTGCCACTGAATCACAAGCACAAAGGTATTTGACTCTCTAATATAGCGTTTTATTTTATTCATGCTTCCCGAAATGTGTTGAGCAAAAATAGGAATTTCGATCGAATTATCTAAGTGTTGGGTCAAATACTGATAGGCTTCAACTGCTTGCTGACGACTCCCTACAAGAAGCACTTGACTTACTGATCGATGGAAATTAGAAGAATCATTCATCCAATCTACCACTGATTTTAAATCATCGGTTAAGTCTGTCGTCTTAGTCGATCGAGTTGGTAAATAATCCATTTCAAGATAAACATCTAAGGCAGGCTCATTTTGTTTAAGCAGATAGTAAGCATAATTCCAGAGATTCAAGCGATGATAACTACCAATAAATTGTTTAAAATAAGCATTCCCTGGTGAAAAAAGTAAGACTTGATGAAATGGTTCCAGAAAATCCTCATGAAAGTTGATATATTGATAATCACGGCTACAAACATTGAATTGATAAAAACGCTCTTGTACCTGATGACTCTTTAAAATAATATAGGAATTCTCATCTAATAAGCTAGCAATCATCTTGCGACCTTGATGACACATTGTTAAGATTTCTTTAAATTTATCCTGAAAATTTATTTGATCATTTTTTGGCCAAACCATAACGGCCTCAATAAATCGATCAAGTCTCGATGACAAACTTTGTAAAAAGTCATATAAATCCTTTTTTATTTTGGGATAGTCATTTAAGTAAAGAATTCGATTTTGTTGTTTTTCAATCGGGAGATAAATTGTTTGCAGCTGACTTTCTAAATGCTCCAAATAATTATGCAAATGATCGTTCATCCACATTAATTGATTAATTAATCGTATCGAATCCGAATCTTCATCCAAGTCCATAAAAAGTAAGTCTTTTAACTGAAGACCCAAAACTAAGAAATGACTTAAGTTAAATGTTCGCTGAAAATGAATCATCGCACTTTGAGCAAGATGATCAAGGTCTTGAATCAATAACAAACGATTTGCTAGCAAGGTTCGTATTTTTTTTGACTGTTTAAGTCCAAACAAGGATTGATCCGTCATAATAACTAACTGAGCTTTTTGAGCTTGTTCCACTGCCCTTTGATAAAAAGGATTCACAGAAAATAGTTGATTTGAGGTTTCATATTCTATCATTAACCGTTTTATATCAATTTCATGATTTAACTCTAAGAGTAAGCCAGTCTGCGTTTCCTCCAACCAAATACAAGACGCAGCTAAAATAGCCGCTTGATAACTCTGTATTTTTCTTTTTTTTAAGCTTGCAAGGACTTTTTTAAATCGCTGAGGATGTATGTAATCATTTGGATTTAAAAGAATAGTAGTCGAAAGCTGATCAGACAAATCGGATAAACGATACCGCTCTCTCCAGAATTTTATTTTTGAACTTACTAAAACAACTTTTTCACCTTGATTCAAAAACCAATCTACTATTAAAGCCTGGTCTTTTTTATCAATCGCATGAAGATTACCTTCTACAATCAAATGAGCCTGGTTAGACAATTTTTCCTGCAAAAGTTGCCCCCACAGAAGAATTGTTTTACTGAGAGTCTCCCTTGAATCTTTTTGATACACACGTTTTCTAACTAACGGCTGATCAAGGCAAAAATTACAAGCTGATTCAAAAAAATAAGACTCCTGATGGTCCAAAGATTTACTGATAGTTACGACTTGCTTAAGACATTTTTCAGATAGTTGTTGGCATTTTCGAGCCATTATATCTAGCAACTGACAGGTAATTTGAGCATCCGCTAAAGCCTGATGTGCTTCATTATAAATCAAATGAAAGTCCGCAGCCAAATCGATTAAATTATAGGCTCTAGCTTGGGGAAAGCAGATCTTAGCCAAAAGGATACTATCGATTGCCGGCGGGTCAAAATTTAAACCAGACTCTGCAAAATGATCTTTCAAGAAAAGAAGATCATGATGCAAATTATGAGCCACAAAGACACAATCTGCCAATCGTTCAAACCACTCCTGAGCAATCTGACTGAAATCGGGTGCCGTTTTTAATTCCTCCGATCGAATACCGGTCAATTGTTGAATACGAATTGAAAGCTCTTGATGAGGGTTAACTAAACTTTGTTTTTGTTCAATAACTTGTCCGTCTGAAACAATAACCGCCCCAATTTGTATGATACGATCTCCTTGATCTAGACGGGGACCCGTTGATTCTAAATCTACGACTGCGTATTTCACCAAACTCCCCCTCTAACAATCATTATGAGTCTTGCCATAATCTTGAACTGCTTTTTCTAAAATTAAACGATCATTTCTTAAATTATTTTTTATGACTTGTGTTTCTAAATAATCCAAAATTTGGCCGATTAGAGGTCCACCACGGTGCATGTCCAGAATCTGCATAATATCACTTCCATTAAGTGCAAGCTCCTTACGATCATGGATCGCTAAGGAATCGAAATGGTCTCGAATTGATGCGGCTAATGATATCTGATCCTTGGCTATCAAATAGTCCTCCAATAATTCAATGGATTGGCTACTAAATGAATAAAGATCAATCGGTTGAATCGCTCCGTTTTCAAGATTAACGATTAGTTGATAATACTCTTGGATTTGGTTAATTCTTTGATTAGACAATGTCCACTTCTTTAACAAATTTTGACGATCGGATGATTCAGATAATTCCATTCCACGTAGTAAGAAAGCCCAAGCTTGAACGATTGAATAATGCTTAAGATTGCTTATTTCATTAGCTAAGGCATCCATACCTAGACAATAGCGTTGACCATTATAAAGGGGAAAATGATCTAATAGATGCGACTCCTTGATTAATGGCAAACAACGATTAAAATGTCTTCCAAGCATTGTCTTTTCAAATTCAATTCGAATACGTTCAATCGAAATATAAGCTAAATTTTTCGATAAGCCTTGAATGGCTTTATAGGTCTGAGATTCTAGTTCAAAACCTAATTGACTGGCAAAACGAATTGCACGCATCATTCTAAGGGCATCTTCTTGAAAACGATCATGAGCTTGCCCTACCGCTCTTATTTTTTGATCTTCAAGATCCTTCAATCCATCATGATAATCGAATAAGACGCCTCTTGCATCCAGTGCCATCGCATTTATCGTAAAGTCACGGCGTTTTGTGTCTTCTACTAAATCTCGAACAAAGGAAACCTGATCTGGTCGCCGGTAGTCCGAATAGGTCGACTCTGTTCTAAATGTGGTAATTTCATAGGATTCCCCATGAAATAACACAACGACGGTACCATGTTCTAAGCCAACATCAAAGTGTTTAGGAAAAATGGATTGAACCTCTTCTGGAAAGGCAGATGTCGCAATATCAATATCCGAGATGCCCTTGTTCAATAGGCTATCTCTTACGCAACCTCCTACAAAATAAGCCTCATAACCATGTGATTCAAGCTCTTTTAGTACAGGGATTGCCTTAAGAAATAATGGATCTGTTAAGTCTAATTTCATGCCTGCCTCCTTAAGTAGCTTGTCTTAAAATATTAGTTAATACGTCAAATTTACTCCGATCATGTTCAATTAAAGCTTGGTTGATATGTTCCATCAATACCTGGCGTTGCCCCTCTTTGGCTAATTGATCCGCCGTATAATCAACTTCCTTCAGAAGGTCTCCACATAGCGGAGCAAAAGGATTTTCAACAAAGATATTCATTTTCTGGCAGTAATAATAATAGTCTTGACAATCTAATTCAATATAATAGATCTTCTTTTGTGATCTGGCATTTAAACGAAAATCATGAAAAGCTTGATCTATCGACTGATAGGAATAATCTCCTTTAAAATAGGTAAAATAGCTCTCTTGAGTTTGTTGATAAGAGATTTTAAAAGCCAAAGGGGCAAAGATAACTTGATCTGAAAACTCAAGTAAAGATAAGAAGGATGGATGAGCCTGCAAATAATGGTAAAAAGCATTAACTTGACGATCAAAATGTGGGCGGTTCCCAATTAACCAATCAATCATTTGTAATTTTTCCTGTTGATACGTCATAGTGGCCTCCCTAGGAATGATAATGCTGATACAGATTCTCAATATCTTCCGCTTGACATCCTTCTAACCAAGCTTGTTCAATATTAACGCTAAAAGTTTCTTTATCCTCTTCAATTAAAGCAAGCTTAGCGCTATAATAGGCCAAATCAGCTTCCATTATTTGATCTTTTAATTGATGGATTAGATCGTTTGCCTGATCAGTTTGATTCATTGCTAATAAGTGATTAAAGACTAAAAGTATCACCTTTTGTTTTAAGTCGTCTTCGTCAATCAAGGGCAAACAATCCATCAATTTATCATAAAGTAGTTCACCATAATCTTCTCGAATTGTTAGGTATGGAAGACATTCCAATAGGACTAGATCATAGCTAGGGACGACCTTCACAAATTGTTGAATCCATTTCTTTAATGCTGCTTCTTCCCCACGATTATGTTGAATATCCACAATATACAAGTAAGCTTGAAGATAATCATCCTCCAATTCGATAGCTTGCTGAAAGGCTTCAAGTGCCAATTGATTGTCTTGGTAATAATAAGCACACACCCCTTGCAAAAAAAACTCTTCCGCTTCAATTAAAGGTAGATCGGGATCCTTTAACAGTGTCTGTAAAATCTCCTGATCGATATATTCTTGTTGTAAGTAAAGTCGGAGCAATGCTTTACGCCAGTGGCGTCGAAGTTTGGAATCTTCCTTTAAGAAGTATTGATAAAGCGTTTGATAGTAACGAATAGCTTGATCTTCATAGCCTTCATGTTCAAATAATTGTGCGAGCTGGTCATAAGCCAGCCACTCGGTTGGATACGCCTTAATCAATGTTTGATAGCAATCCTTAGCTTGACGTAATTGGCCTAAGCCTTCCAAAGCTTGTCCCTGTAGCAACTTCATCGAATAGGTCTTTTGAAGTTCTGGCACTTTCTCCAGATAAGTCAAGGCTAGCGTATATAGGCCCAGTTGATTACACGCTTTTGCTAAAGAAAAAGCAACATTGGCATCCGCCTGCCATTGAAAGGCTAACTGATAGAGTTCAATTTCTTCTTTTCGATAGCCTTGTTGTCCCCATTTTTTTGCCCAATAGACCAATAAAGAAGCTATATCTTCCTTGCTTAATGATGATCCCGCTCCTTGATCGAGGTAGTTCTGGGATAATTCAATTAAAGCTTGATAGGCCTCTTCAACATTAGAAAACGACTCAATAAAAATGATTGCTTCACCTAAATCCAAAACAACCCCTCCTTATATTGTCCATTATACCAAAAGTAAAACTAACTTTAAGTCAAAATAAAAGACTGCGATAGCAACTATCACAGCCTTATAATTGAATCATTGATGCACTTACCACTTAGATCAAGTAGACCATAAAGGTTAAGATAACTACTTACTAAGCAACTGACTCAATGTTCAATGAGTCTTTTCAATGATTATTTAACAGCGTCTTTTAATGCTTTACCTGCTTTAAATCCAGGAACTTTGGTTGCATCAATTTGGATTTCTTCACCAGTTTGAGGGTTACGACCTTTACGAGCTGCACGTTCACGCACTTCAAAGGTACCAAATCCAATAATTTGAACTTTTTCACCTTCAGCTAAGAATTCTTCAACGGATTCGAATAGTGCTTCTACCGTAGCTGTAACATCTTTCTTAGTTAAGTTTGTCTTTCCTGCAATTTTTTCTACTAATTCTGCTTTATTAGCCATTTGAATAATCCTCCTTAAAAATATATGCACTGGGCATTTTGAAATTTAATCACTCAGTGATTATTTCTTACATAGAATAACATAAGATCCTTATTAAAACAATCTTTAGCCCTTATTTTTTAGGAAAACACTTAAGATCTTTGGCGAATTAAAATTTTAAGCGGCGTTCCTTCAAAGTAAAAAGCTTCTCTTAATTTATTTTCTATAAAACGTTGATAAGAAAAATGCATCAGTTCTTCATCATTGACAAAAACGACAAAAGTAGGCGGATTTACAGCAACCTGAGTCATATAGTAAATCTTTAAACGTCTTCCTTTATCCGTTGGAGTAGGATTTAAAGCAATAGCATCCATCAATACATCATTAAGTACTGACGATTGAATTCTGCGGAAGCGATTCTCATAAATCTCTTCAATCATCGCTGGTAAACGATCTAGCCGTTGGCCTGTTTTTGCCGAAACAAATAATATTGGGGCAAAGGGTAAATATTGAAATTCTTGACGAATTTTATCGGTAAATTCTTGGAAGAGATTATCTGATTTATCGACAGCATCCCACTTATTAACTAATATGATAATTCCTTTATTTGCTTCATAGGCATAACCAGCAACCTTCTTATCTTGTTCAATAATTCCAGTTTCTGCATCTAAAACTAAACAAACAATGTCAGAACGATCGATAGCAGATAGGGCTCGCATTACCGAATATTTTTCCGTATTCTCATAGACTTTTCCTCTTTTGCGAATGCCAGCAGTATCAATCATTGTAAAGGATTGACCTGTTTTACTAACAAAATGTGTATCAACCGCCTCACGGGTCGTCCCCTCCATATTAGAAACGATAACTCGCTCTTCCTTCAACATGGCATTTACTAAACTGGATTTCCCAACATTGGGTCTGCCAATAAAAGAAAATTTAATCTCATTATCGACCTCTTCAGAATTATCTTTATTCGGAAAATGCTTGATAAGTTCATCGAGTAAATCACCTGTACCCGTACCATGTGACGAAGAAATTGGATAAGGATCTCCATGACCTAAAGCATAAAATTCATAAACTTGAGCACGTTGTTCAGGATTATCGGCCTTATTAACGGCAAGTATGACTGGTTTATTACTTCGATGTAAAAAATGAGCTATTGCTTCATCCGTATCGGTCATTCCTTCTTGAGCTGAGGTTACAAAAATAATAACATCCGCCTCTTCTGTAGCAATTTCTGCTTGATATCTCACTTGATTCATTAAGGGTTCATCGATCATCTCAATACCACCTGTATCTATCAAACGAAATTCTCTTCCAAGCCAAGAACCGGTCGCATAGATACGATCTCGAGTCACACCTTCATAATCAGCTACTATCGATATTCGTTCCCCAATTAAACGATTAAAAAGCGTAGATTTGCCTACATTTGGCCGACCAACAATGGCTACAACTGGTAAATCCATATAATCACCTCCATATTTCATAAAAAAGCTTCTCCCACCTAGCTTATTAAGCGACGGGAGAAGCTTTTAATCTTGATATTCTAATTAAAATTAATCTTGATCTGATTCTTCAGCATCTTGCTGTAATTCAGCAAAATCCTTACCAAGTAGATCTCCAAGCGTGAAGCTTCCTTCAGTAGCAGCATCATTCAATGATGTTGAAGTAGCGCCTGTTTGTTGATTTGTTTTTTCGCTTTGACGACGTTGATTATTACGATTCGTTGCTTTATTACGACGTGGTTTTGGTGCTTCTTCTTGTTTTTCTTCAAAATCAGCAGGACGGTCTAATAAAGCCTTGATCGATAATGACAAACGTTTTTCTTGAGGATCAGCAGATAATACTTTAACTTCTACTTCTTGACCTTCACTTAAGCGATCAGATGGTGTCTCAATATGTTCGTGACAAATTTGAGAAATATGTACTAATCCTTCAACACCTGGGAATACTTCTACAAAAGCACCGAAGCTAACAAGGCGTTTTACAACTCCCTTAAGAACGGTTCCTTCGCTTGCTTTTTCTTCAATATCGTCCCAAGGTCCAGGTAAAGTATCCTTAATTGATAATGAGATACGTCCTTCTTCTTCATCGATCGAAAGGATTTTCACTTCAACCGTATCTCCAACTGTTAATTTATCAGAAGGATGTTTTACATGTTCATGAGCAATACGGCTAATATGAACGAGACCGTCTACTCCACCTAAATCAATGAAGGCACCAAAATTGGTTAATCGAGCTACTTTACCTTCAACAATGCTTCCTTCTTCTAATTCATTTAAACGTTCAGAACGTTCTGCTTCGCGTTTTTGACGAGCAATTTCTTTATGTGATAAGATTAAACGATTATCTGCAGGATCTAATTCTACAATTTGGAATTCAAGAGTTTGACCTTTGTAAGAAGAAAAATCATCTACATAGTAATCTTCAACCATTGAAGCTGGCACGAAACCACGAACACCTGCATCAACAACAAGTCCACCCTTAACAACATCCTTAACTGGGGCTTCGATTGTTTCTTTGTTTGCATGTTTTTCTTCGAGTTCTGCCCATACTTTACGAGCATCGATCCGTTTTTTAGATAATAAATAATTACCATTTTCTTTGTCTTTAATTGGTTTAACAACGACTAATTCTAGTTCGTCTCCAATGCTTACAACTTCTGATGGATCTTCTACTCTTGAAGTAGCTAATTCATTCTTTGGAATAACTCCTTCTAAACCGCCTGAATTCTTAATAGCAACACGTACTTGATTGCTTTCATCAAATGCAAGTACATCGGCGGTGACGATATCGCCAACCTTAATTTCTTGAACGCTATCTAAAGCGTCTGCCATATTAGTAATTGGTTCTACCTCATTTGTTGCTTTTTCTTCTTGATCTTTGTTCTCTACAAACTCTGACATTCTACAAGTTCCTCCTAAGCGTTACCAAAAAAATTGTGCCTTGTTTATTTTTTTACAAGCACTCTATCGACATTGTACCAAACAATTCCATATTCGTCTAGCACCAATCAGACTTTATTTGACATTTAAGCCTTTCTGCTAATAAATGTTAACATTTTTTCAACCACTTCATCAATGGTCATATTTGAAGTATCAATTTCGATCGCATCTTCTGCTTTTTTTAAGGGAGCATACTTTCGATTTCGATCATATTCATCTCTGGCTTGAATATCTTTTTCAATCTGATCAATTGAAATAGGACGATGCCCATTTTTACTCAATTCATCGAACCGTCGCTGTGCTCGAACGCGACTCGATGCGATCAGAAAAAATTTATAATCTGCTTGTGGAAGTACTGTCGTTCCAATATCGCGTCCATCCATAACAACATCTTGATTTTTAGCTAATCTTCTCTGTTCTTTTAGTAAATACTCTCTCACCTTTAAATCCGCTGCCACTTTAGAGACTTGGCGGGACACTTCTTGACTGCGAATTGCCTCTGTTACATCTTCCTGATTGAGAAAAACCTTTTGGCCAAATTCGGTCATTTCTAATTGAATATCTATGTCTGCAAGTTTTTTATCCCATAATTCAACCCTAGTGATCAACCCTTCTTGCTTCAATAAATATAAAGTTACCGCACGAAACATGGCTCCTGTATCAATGTATGTAGCTTTTAATTTACTGGCTAGTATTTTAGCAACCGTTGACTTACCGGAAGCTGCCGGTCCATCAATAGCTATTTGCATCTGCCTTACTCCTTCCCTATTCAAAAAAATAAAGGAGGCTGGGACATAAGGGTCGCAGCCTCTTAAAACAGTCAAACTTTCTCAGTGCATGGAATTCTTCCTTAAAAGGACCTAAGATCTCTTGAAAGATGATCGTAAAGATTAAGGAATGATAATCTGAGTTCCTGGATGAATTGGTGTATCAATACTTGCTCCGTTGGCTGAAGCAAGTTGATAAACATCAACTCCGTAAGCTCTCGATATCGACCACCAAGATTCTCCCTGTCCTACTGTATGATAAGACGATTGACTAGCCTGAGTCGTTGTTTGATTCTCAAATTGAGCGCTCGTTGTCGTAGCTTGATTGTTAGTACGGCTTTCATCTTCAGCATCAATTTTACGGGTAGACACAGATTCGTCCTCTTTTGAAGTTTCTTGTGTAGTAGTCGTTTCTTCTTTTTTAGATTCACTAGACATCGTCATTCGTACTTGCTCAGCTGTTTTTTCCACTGGCTTTTGATTGCGTTGTGAATTAACCAACATAAACAAGATAAATGGAGATATTAAGGCCACGATTAAGACGAACAATAAAACTTGTGATAAAGTTGTTGCTTCTTTATCCGGCGTATTTCTAGCAGAACGAGAATATTGACGTTTTTTGAAATTCTCATCTTCTCCAAACTTTTTATTCCATGGAGCAGAGAATTTTTTTGATTTGTTTAAATCATTGGACTCTTGTTCATCGAATTCAAAATGTTCATTATCCTGAGTCATTAAGCATCCTCCTATGCACTAATGATTATATTCACCTACTATCGGCTATTTGAAACAATCATTAGTTCATCTAATTTATTTCATTATAGCAGACTCCAATGCTTATTCAAATAAAATAAACGACTTTTTTTAGGTAAAAAGCTGTTTTGTGGGGAATTTTACTAATTTCAGGATTAAAATTGGTCATATAAGGGGTATAAATACTTCTTTTGTTCCAAAATTGGACGAATATACTTATTTAGTATCCCTTGACAAGCAGCAATGAGCACTCCTTTAATTGCATTAAAGGGAAGGATAAATTGAATCACATAATTCAAATAATGATCGATAGGTAATTTCATTACTTTGGCATAAATTGGCAAAGCGATGTAATAATTCATAAGGCTCATCACTAAGCATAACATGACAACCAAGGATAGAGGAGTAAGAAATATCCGTACTAGTCTATTCTTATTTAAGGAACTTTTTAAAAAGAAATGACTGGGTAAAAACATCGTTACAGAAGCAATAAAACTCATAATAACCCCTATCGGAATGCCACCCTCTCCTCCCTTCATAATATAATTGGATAAATCACGAATTCCGGCTACAAGCATCAGACCTTTAGGGCCTCCTATCAACATTCCCACATAAACCATCAAATCAGAAAAATCAAACTTTAAAAATGGAACAAACGGTAAAATCGGAAAATCTAACAGACGTAGAATGACTGCCCATGCTCCTAATAAAGCCAAACTAATCCAAATTCGCAACCGATACTTATTCATACTAATCTCCTTCCAAGCCTTGGAGCAAAATAAAAAAAGATCATCTCTTGTCGCCTCAGAACAAAAAATGATCTATTAATGCAGCATAAAAAAGCATTAATCCAATCTTCTACCATCCAGACTATACTGTCGGTACTGGAATCACACCAGTTCTGCTAATTTAGCTCGCGGACTTTACCGCCGGTCGAGAATCTCACTCTGCCCCGAAGACCTTTCATATTAAATTTAATTTTATATTACCATCCTATCAATAAATAATCAAGCTTCTTACTTTCGATGGCCGGACTCTGCCATTTTCCTTAATTTATCCACTTCGAAGGAGGTTAAATACCTCCAATCACCTGCTTGCATCTTATCCAGATTTAAGAAGGCGAAAGCTTCACGCTTTAATTTAATAACAGGATGACCAATCGCTTCAAACATTTTTTTAACTTGGTGATTCCACCCTTCATGGATCGTTAATTCAACAACCGCTGTTTGATTACTAGTATTTTGCTTAAGTAGTTTAACATTGGCTTTAGAAGTGAGCTTACCATCAACCATGACCCCTTTAGCCAGTCTCTTTAGTGCGTCCGTTTGAGGAATACCTTTAATTTTAGCAATGTAAACTTTCTCAACTTGAAATCTAGGATGCATCATTCGATTTGCAAAATCACCATCATTCGTTAATAGTAGCAAACCCGTCGTATCAAAATCTAATCGACCAATCGGATAAATCCGCTCATCAACTCCATTGATCAGATCCACTACCACTGGACGTCCTTTATCATCTTCTACCGCTGAAATATAGTTTCGCGGCTTGTATAGAAGTATATACCGAGGTTCTTCTCGATAGATAGGAATCCCATCGACCTCAATTCGATCATTGGGGCTGACTTTGACACCTAATTGGTCAACTACTTGCCCTTGAACTTTTACTCGTCCTTGAGTAATCAGTTCTTCACATTTTCGACGGCTAGCGACTCCCGCATGAGCCATCACTTTCTGTAGTCTTTCCATCATTTTCCTCCTTCATTAAGGCTACTTGCGACGAATTATCATCTTCATAATCGGACCATGTCTTAAAGCTAAACAACGACTCCGTAGTCGATTGCGTATTAAGTACAAGATCCTTAATTTCTGGAAGATCATCTAGAGATGTTAATCCAAAATAATTATAAAAATAAGGTGTAACCCCATATAGTAGTGGACGACCTGGTGCATCAAGACGACCGACTTCTGCAATCAAATCACGTAGTAACAACTTTTGTAACATCGCTTGGGAAGATACTCCACGAATCTCATCGATAGTTACTCGTGTCACTGGTTGACGATAAGCAACAATAGCCAATGTTTCAATAGCAGCACGGCTAAGTTTTTGTTGTAAGGGTGATTGCGCAAAAGAACGGATGGTCTCATCAAGATCCGATTGAGTCATTAGGAAATACCGTTGTCCATAGTTCACCAAATCGATTGGTGACATCGGATCTTCACTGAGATGGTGTTGCAACTGAGCCAATAATTCTAAAAGCTCTTCTTGAGGTACTTGTAAAGTCTCTTGTAAGGTTTCTAAGCTAATTCCCTCTTCTCCTGCAACAAAAAGTAGTCCAGCAATTTTTCGGATCATTGAATCACTCCTTTATCCACGTATATGAATCGGTCCATATTGGCTCTTTTGCTCAAAGATCAATTCTTGCTTTCTTACTAATTCAAGAATAGCTAAAAAACAGGCAATCATCTCAGGCCGAGTTTCTTTATCCATCAAATCTCTTAAAGTTAAGCTTTGACCTTGCACTAATTGGCGAAACTTTTGACGAATCGCATTGATTTTATCGGATACTGATACTTGATCATACTTAATCTCTTTAGCAGGAAGCTGTTGATCCAACTGCCTTTGTAAAAGTCGTAACATAGCTTCTTGTAAGTCGCCTAATTCTAATTCTCCCTCTCCCAATGGAACAGAGAGCTGATACGCGGTTAAATCACTCCCAGCACGTGAAAAAGTGAGTGCCCGATTACTTTGACGCTGATCCAAATCGTCTGCTACCTCTTGAAATTGTTGATAAAGTAAAAGATGATCTACCAATGCTTTACGAGGATCTTCCTCCAATTCCATGTCTAAGGATTTATCTTCAATCGGAATCAATAAACGACTCTTTATTTCAATAAGAGTCGCTGCCATCACTAAGTAATCCGAAATTTGATCGAGATCAATAGCAGATGATTGATGAATGAATTCTAAATACTGGTCAGTAATTTCAGCAACCGGTATATCATAAATATCAATTTCCATTTTCTTGATCAAGTGTAAAAGCAAATCAAACGGCCCTTGGAAGGCCGTTAGATTAATCTCCATCTCATGGGATAGATGAGAATCTTGTTGAAAACCCGTCATCTAATCCTCCTCATTACTTGGCTCATTTTCCGCTTGATATCGTGCTGCAAAGCTAGCTACTTGATCCAATGTATGATATTGAATTGCTCCAGATATTTGAGCCTGTGGATACATCATTTTAAGACTTTTATACATCTGATAATCGATCGCTTCATCTTCAAAAGAAGGAATCACAGAAATTCGATTGATCAAAATGGTTTCTTGAACCTTACCATCTTCCTGATTAGCAAAACGATGTTCGGCCCCTAATAAGCCGACAAAATTATCCGTTTCAGGATCTTTATATAAATATAATTCAAAGTCTTCCGATTGACGATAGTTTTCCAGAATTTCTGAGGCTGTTAAATCTGTCTCCGTATTTTTAATATTTAGTGATAACAAGCCAAGAACGACTTTTTCATTTTTATTTGTTGAGCTTAATAACATTTAAGCTACCTCCATTTTGAACCTTTAATTTCTTTTGTGATCGTATCATGGTCTTAAAAAAATATCAAGAAAAACTCTTCAGAATCGCTATTTTAAGCTAAAAACGCTCGAATTAAAGCTTTAAATTGCGGTTTAACGACTTGCGAGATTGCCATGACTTCTTGATGATCCAAACTTTCCTGCATCCCAGCCGCATAATTAGTAATACAAGAGATACCTACAACTTCCATACCACAGTGTTTAGCCACAATGGCTTCAGGAACTGTAGACATTCCGACTGCATCTGCTCCTAAAAGCCTCAGTGCCCTGATTTCTGCGGGAGTCTCATAAGTGGGGCCCGTTAGCCAGGCATAGACCCCCTTTTGCAAGTGGAGCCCTAGCTGATCCGCCACTTTCATTAATTTTGATTGAGCCTTGATCGAATAGGTTTGACTCATATCGACAAAACGAGGCCCCTGATTATTATTTTGACCAATCAAAGGATTTTCACCAGTGAAATTCAAATGATCAGAAATGACCATCAAGTCACCGGGCTTAAATGAACCGTTAATACCTCCAGCAGCATTCGTTAAAAGAATAGTGTCCACACCCAACTCTTTAAACACTCTGATCGGATAAGTAACAATTGCTAAATCATAACCCTCATAATAGTGAAAACGTCCCTGCATGGCTAAAACTTTTTGGCCTGAAAGTCGACCATATACTAACTGCCCTTCATGGCCTGGAACAGTTGAGCTTGGAAATCCAGGAATTGATTCATATTTGATTTTAATGGGTGATTGGATTTCTTCAGCTAGATCACCCAGTCCTGATCCTAGGACCAAGGCTATTTTAGGATTTACAATACCGGCTTCTTTTAAAAATGTAATTGTCTCTTGATTCATAATATCTCCTATACTATTTGATTCATAAATGATTGCCCATTGTCTGGCAGTGCCACTTCAAAATTATCGGCAATACTAGCAGCAATGTCTGAATAATAAGATGCCTGTAATTCGCCAGCTTCGTTCAAAGATGGACTATAGACTAGCAAAGGTACATACTCTCTGGTATGGTCTGTTCCAGAATAGGTTGGATCATTCCCATGATCCGCTGTAATCATTAATAAGTCGTCCGAACGCATGGCCGACGTAATTTCACCCAAACGTCGATCAAAAGCTTCTAAAGCTTCACCATAACCAATCGGATCCCTACGGTGACCATATTTAGCATCGAAATCAACCAGATTAGTAAAGGAAAGGCCGGTAAAGTCCTGTTCCATCACTTGAAGCAATCGATCAACTCCATCCATATTGTCTTTGGTTCGAATCGCTTGAGTAATTCCCTGACCATTAAATATATCATTAATCTTGCCAACAGCAATCACTTGATAACCAGCTTCTTTTAAAGCATCAAGCGTTGTCTTACCAAAAGGATCTAAAGCATAATCATGCCGATTAGCTGTCCTTTGGTAATTACCCGCACTCCCCACAAAAGGTCTAGCAATAATACGACCGATCATATAGGGTTCTTGACTAGTAATTTCACGTACATAGGCGCATATCTTGTATAATTCTTCTAAGGGAATCACCTCTTCATGCGCCGCGATTTGTAAGACTGGGTCTGCTGAAGTATAAACGATTAAAGCACCGGTTTCTTCTTGTTCTGGGCCTAACTCTTCAATGATTTTTGTGCCTGAAGCGGGTCGATTACAAATCACCTTACGCCCTGAAAAATCCTCAATTTTGTTGATTAATTCCTGGGGGAAGCCATTTGGAAAAACTCGAAAAGGTGTATCAATCCGTAAACCCATAATTTCCCAGTGGCCGGTCATCGTATCCTTACCCGCTGATTGTTCCTGCAGCTTAGTCCAGTAAGCTTTTGATTTTTTTACAGGGCTTATTCCCCTTAAAGGCTCAATATTTCCTAAACCAAATTCTGCCATCCCTGGCAGGCTTAAATCCATGGATTCAGCAATATGCCCCAATGTATGGACATTCACATCTCCAAAAGCTTCTGCATCTGGCGCTTGACCGATACCTACAGAATCTAAAACAATTAGATGGATTCGTTTAAATGACATTAGTATTCTCCTTATCTTTCTAGGCTCGCGGAAAATGGTCGCGATAGACCTCCTGCAAGCGATGTTTACTGATATGTGTATAAATTTGGGTGGTTGAAATATTAGAATGTCCCAACAATTCCTGAACCATTCTCAAGTCAGCCCCATTTTCTAAAAGATGAGTCGCAAAAGAGTGACGCAACATGTGAGGAGAAACATCCATCGAAATCCCTGCTATTTGAACATATTTATTCAGATTTTTCCAAATACCTTGACGAGTAAAAGGGTTCCCTCTTTGATTCAAAAATACATGTTGAGTATGACGACTGGTTTTTTTAGCCCAAAATAGCGGACGCACATCTTGTAAATATTGATTCAACCAATAAGCGGCCTCTTCACCAATCGGTAGTAGCCGCTCCTTATTCCCCTTACCAATGGTTTGGATAAAGCCTAACTCAAGATGCAGATCCCTTAAAGACAAGTGAGTCAACTCAGAGACTCGTAATCCTGTTGCATACATTAACTCTAAAATAGCTCGATCTCTAAGACCTATATATTCTGAAGTATCAGGTGCTTGTAAAATTTTCTCTACCTGATCTAAACTTAAGCTAGCTGGTAAGTGTTTCTCCTTTTTTGGACCAAGCACTTTTTGCATAGGATTCAATGTGATAATTTGTTCTTTCAATAAATAATGAAAAAACTGTCTTAAAGAAGACAACATGCGTGATGTGCTTGAAGTTGCATAATTCTTTTGATGCAAATCATTCAAATAAGACTGGACAAAAGCATAATCCACTTGCTCCCACTGATCGATACTCGATTTATCACAATAATCAAAAAAAATTGTCAAATCTCTCAAATAGGCCTGGATTGTATTATCCGACTTATCCTGGTCGATCTTTAAGTAATGGGCAAAGTCTTCAAGATAGTCTTTAAAAAAATTATTCACCCGCTTCGTCCCCAATCGAATCGGTTAATAAATAAATACCTTCTCCTTTAACTTGACGTATTTTATTAGCCTTTAACAATGCGCCTACTGCTCGCTTAAATTGTCCTTTTGAAATAGCCAGATAAGCTTTAATCACCTCTGGATCCGACTTATCATGTAGGGGAAGAAAACCTTCAGAATCTTTTTCTAACAATCTTAATAAAAGCTTAGCGTCATCATCAATCGCTTCATAGGCCCTTGGTTTTAAAGAAACATTCAAACTACCATCTCGGTGAACATGAGTGACACGACCTTTAGCACACTCACCTAAATGTGGCTCTAAAATCCATTCAGACTCATGAACAAAAGCTCGGTAACCTTCTTTAGTGATACATTGAGCTCCAGCTAATTTTAATTGAACAATTCGTACTTCAACATCTTGATTCATTAAACGTTTGGGAGCTTTGTTAAACAGTGCTTGCATTTGCTCAATCGTCGCTAATTTACCCCAGAGTCGCTGCTTTTTATCGCATTCGAAAGTCACATAGACCTGCTCATCAACTTTGGGCCATTGTCTTCGATTATCCGGCAAATCATCCAAAGAAATCACAACATCTTTATTGACTAGACCAACGTCCACAAAGACTCCTAATTCCCGACGAATCTGTTTAACCTTAGCCCATCCAAAAATACCTGGGCGTATATCCGGTAGATCAACCTGTATCATCAAGCGACGATCCATATCTTCATAAATCATCCCCTCGACCAGACTACCTTTTTCAAGATTTTCACCTTCAACTTGTGATTTTTCTAAAGCAAAGCTTTGGCCTTCTGCTTGTACAAAGTAATAATCCTTATTTTGATCATATATTTTTCCTTCTATGATTTGTCCATATTCTAACATGGCATCACCTAATTTCTTTCATTCTGGCTCTATTTTAGCACAAGCGAGATCGTTACGCTCAGAAAATGTGCCGCTCATCAAAAAAAGAAGGCGGTAATCGCCTTCTTCTACAAAATCATATTTTTAAAATGATGAACTTGCACCTCGGTAAACATATCCTCGACGTGCATCAACAGTAATCAACTCGTGCGGTTGAATCGAGTCAATAGCTCCCTTTGCGGCTACAATCACTGGGATTCCTCTTTCTAAACCAATAAGAGCTGCATGAGAGGTAATTCCCCCTTCTTCACAAACAATAGCACCAACTTGCTGGATAGCCGCATTAAAGCGCTTGTCAGTTTGGCTAGTAATTAATACACTGCCTGGATTCGCCTCTAAATTAGCTTGAATTGGATCCTGAGTGATTAGAGCCTTACCAATAAATTGACCATTACCTACACCCTGGCCTTCTACCAAGCGAGTACCTATCAATTGAATTTTCATAATATTTGTGGTGCCCGCTTCACCCACCGGAACTCCCGCTGTAATTAGAATCAATTCACCTTCTTGAGCAAATTCTTCCTTAACCGCTAAGGCCGCTGCATTATCTAACATCTCATCGGTCGATTCAGGCTTTGCAATTACAAAAGGTTGAACGCCCCACACCAAGGTCAAGCGTCGTTGAGTTTTTTCATCAAAGGTTGCGGCTAAGACATTGGCACTTGGCCGATACTTTGCAATCATACGTGCAGTATGCCCCGATGAGGTTGCAGCAACAATTGTATGAATTGCTAAGTTTTTAGCCGTATGGCCCACCGCCTGCCCGATCGCTTCAGTTAAATCTGACTTATCGAAAGACTTAAGCGTAAAAGCATCACGTCCATGCCAATGATTTTCAGTCTGAATCGCGATCGATGCCATAGTCCGAACTGCTTCTAAAGGATAATCTCCAGCTGCTGTTTCACCGGAAAGCATAACCGCATCTGTTCCATCTAAGATGGCATTGGCAACATCACCTGCTTCAGCTCTTGTGGGACGAGGATTTCTCTGCATGGAATCAAGCATTTGTGTTGCTGTAACAACGGGTTTTCCCGCACGATTACATTTTCTAATAATACTCTTTTGGATAAGTGGAACATTCTCGGTCGGTACTTCAACCCCTAAATCTCCCCGTGCTACCATAACTCCATCTGCAACATCAATAATTTCTTCGATATTATTGACACCTTCTTGATTTTCAATTTTTGCAATGACTTGAACATCTGGGTAGCCTATTTCTTCAAGATATGCCTTGATCTCAAGAACATCTGCCGGTCTTCTAACAAAAGAGGCTGCAATAAAGTCAATCCCTTGTTGACAACCGAATCGAATATCGGACTGATCTTTCTCCGTCATCGCTGGAAGATTAAGCGCAACATTAGGAACGTTAACGCCTTTTTTATTCTTCAAAAATCCGGAGTTAAGAATTGTGGCAATAATCTCTTGATTTTCATGATCAATCGATTGAACCAATAAATCGATTAAGCCATCATCTAAAAGAATATGATCGCCAACTTTCACATCCTCAATTAATCCAGGATAAGAAACGGAGAACTTTTCTACACTCCCCAACACTTCTTGCATCCCTATTCGAACAGTATGTCCTTTTTCTAGGAAGATCGCATCATTTGTCATTTGATGTGTGCGAATTTCTGGGCCTTTAGTATCCAACAACATTGCTGCAACAATTCCAGATTCTTGACGAGCTGCCTTGAAATTATTAAAGCGAAACAAGTGCTCTTCATGGTCTCCATGAGAAAAATTAAATCGTCCTACATTCATGCCAGCTTGCATCAAAGATATCATCATCTCTTTATCTTCACTGGCTGGTCCAATTGTACAAATAATCTTAGTTTTCTTCATCGCCTAGTAAGCCCCTTTCGCTTAGTACCGATCTGTTAAGGCCTGGTTCAATTCAAACAAATCATCTCTAACCTTGTGCTTGCTGCTGGCCAAAGTATCAATCATATCAAAAACCGCCAATTCTTCACCAATAATCCCTACATAAATGCCGGATTGGCCATGTAAAATAAGGTCTACTGATTTTGCTCCCATCAAGGTCGCAAAAACTCGGTCTCGTCCTGTAGGACTACCCCCTCTTTGAATATGTGATAAATTAACGCCTCTTACATCCTGTTCTGGAGCTTCTTCAGAATAGGCTGCCACAAAATCTTCGACTCCCATAACTCCTTCAGCCAAAATAATTAAGCCGTGATCTTTACCGTGTTTTCGGGAAGTTCGAACCCGCCGAGCAATATCTCCCATAAAATATTCTTCTTCTGGAATAATAATGGCATCTGCTCCTACAGCAACCCCTGCCCATATCGCAATATCCCCCGCATTATGACCCATTACCTCAACTACAAAGGTCCGATTATGCGAAGCTGCTGTATCAGAAATCATATCAATGGCTGTGGTAGCTGCTGAAAAGGCCGAATCAAAACCTATCGTATACTCTGTACCAGGTATGTCATTGTCTATCGTTGCTGGAATACCTACTGCAGGAAAGCCTAACTTTGTCAATGCTAAGGCTCCTCTAAAAGTTCCGTCTCCTCCTATAGCAATTAAGCCTTCAATACCATTTTCTTCCATCACCTGTACGGCTTTTTCTTGGACAGATAATTGACTAAACTCAGGGAAACGAGCTGAATATAAAATGGTTCCTCCACGTCGAATCGCTTGCGAGACACTATTAATTCCTAGTGGCCTAAAATTTCCCTCTACTAATCCTTTATATCCTTGTTGAACACCTATAACTTCAATATTATGATGGAGCCCTTCTTCGACGACTGCTCGAATGGCAGCGTTCATACCAGGGGCGTCCCCCCCACTTGTTAAAACTGCTAACCGCCTCATATTTTTCACCTCTTGCTATGTTCCATCTAATGTCTATGATTTTATCATGGATTGTCCATAAAAACTGCTTAATTCTAAATTCGAATATTACCGGTAGGCAATATTTTCCTTACCAAAGGCTTGCTCTAAAGCGCGCTGAATTCGGCTGGCTGCTGATAAATTGTAATGTTCATCTAACTGCCAAGATTTTTTCTGTGAATCAACAATAATTACTTTTAAAGGACCTGGATTTTGTAAACAGAGTTGCTTCAACCAATCCAATTTAAGTGCCATTACCTCTTTTTCCAAACGAATAAAAACTGTCTGGTATTTATTAGTAGGAGCTTTTGGGGCAATCTGATCTGTCAAGCGCTCAATCGATTGAACAATTATCTGCTTCTGACCATTCAGATCTTGATCTATCCTACCCTTAAAACATAGAATTTTCCCCTCTTGTAGGAAAGTTTGAATCCTTTGAAAGACATTAGGAAAGACCACTAACTTTGCTTCCGCTTGTGGGTCACTCACGGTCAAAAAAGCCATTTCTTCTTGCCGTTTGGTCGTTTTCTTTCTAATTTCTTCTACAAAAGCAATGAAAGTAACAGTGCTTCTTACTCTTTTAGCACTTATTTGCTCCAACAGGGTATATTGTGAGCTCGATTCAATACTTGTCATCATGGATGACATGGGATGGTCCATCCATTGATTACCTAATACAGCACGTTGTCGTGCTAATCGTTCTTTTTCAGTCCAGTCTTCAACCAATTCAACTTTAGGTTCCATCTCTTTGAATAAAGAGATTTGATTATTACTAAACTTAAAATATTGAATAAAGGCCGGAAGATTATGGGTTAAGGAGGCCCGATTATAACCTAAACAATCCAAAGCTCCCGCATCAATTAAAGGCTGGATTGTTTTTTCATTCAAATAAGCTGCATCAAGTCGACTCAAAAAGTCAAAATAATTTTGGTATTTGCCAACTAATTCTCTCTCTTGAATAATTGAACGACAAACTTCAGCCCGCATTCCTTTAATAGCCATCAATCCCAATCGCAAACTGCCTTGATCGATGGATAGGTCTACCTTAGAAAGATTGATATCCAATGGTAATAAGCGTCCTAAAACTCTTTTTGCCACCGGTAAATAGGCCAAATCTCCTTGACTAGAATGTGTTCCTTGGTTCAGGAGACATACGTAAAAAGCTGCAGGATAATGAGCCTTTAAATAAGCCAGCTGGAATGCTAGGGTCGAATAAACAACAGCATGAGATCGATTAAAACCATAATTAGCAAACTGATAAATATATTGAAAAATTTGTTCCGCAGTTTGCTGTTGAATCCCACGTTCCAAAGCTCCTTCAATAAATCGAGTCTTTTCTTGATCCATAATAGAAATTTGCTTTTTACCCATTGCACGCCTCAATAAATCGGCCTGTCCTAGTGTAAAGCCAGCTAATTGACGGCAAATCTGCATCACCTGTTCCTGGTAAACAATAATACCATAGGTTTTTTCTAAAATTGGTTTTAGTAGTGGATGCAAATAATCAATCGTCTCTTTACCGTGTTTTCTAGCAATAAAATGTTGGATTTGCTGCATGGGTCCTGGACGATACAAGGCATTTACGGCGATAATATCTTCCAATGATTCTGGATATAACCGCCGTAGTACTTGGCGAATCCCAGAGGACTCAAATTGAAAAACCCCTGCTGTATCCGCCTTTTGAAAAAGTGCTAAGGTCGCTTTATCTGATAAATCAATTTGACGAATATCAATCTCCTTCTGATATTCTCGTCGAATCGTCAGCAAAATATCATCCAACAATTGTAAGTTTCGCAATCCGAGAAAATCCATCTTCAATAAGCCAAGCTCTTCTACTTCTTCCATAGCAAATTGAGTTAACTGTAGTTCGCCTTGACGGTCAAGCACCGGAATCAGTTGGGATAAATCTTGATCACAAATCACAATTCCAGAGGCATGAATCGATGTATGACGAGGTAGACCTTCAATGGCTAAAGCAAGGTCAAACAAAGCTTGATTTTCTTTTGACTGATGAACGATACGCCTTAAAGTATCTGACAGCTTAAAGGCCTCTTGTATTTTAATGGAAGGCTTAGATGGGATTGCTTTGGACCAAAGGGATTGTTCATTTTTAGACTTACCTAAGACCCTCAAACAATCTCGAATCGCCTGTTTAGCACCGAAGGTCCCGAAGGTAATTAATTTTGCTACATTCTTATGACCATAGTGTTTTTCGATAAAGTTAAAGACCTGATATCGTTTATCATCCGGAATATCGATATCAATATCTGGCATATTATAACGTTCAGGATTCAAAAACCGTTCAAATAATAATCCATATTCAATGGGATCCACTTGTGTGATATCTAAAAGATAGGCAATAAGAGAACCTGCTGCCGAACCTCGGCCCGGACCTGTACGAATCTTTGCATAACGGCAAAAGCCAATAATTTCCCAGACAATCAGAAAATAATCCACAAATCCCATCTGTTGAATAATCGCTAATTCATGATTCATTCGATCTAGATAAATTTGATTGTCCAGTTTATCAATCCGTTGAAGACCTTGAAGTGCCTGATCCTTTAAATAGTCAAAACTTGTCACTCCCTCTGGAGGACTAAAGCGTGGCAGTAATGTTTGATGCATTTTTAATTGAAGATCGATACTCTTGGCCAAGTTAACCGCATTATCAACAGCCTCTTCTAATCCTTTTTCTTGGTATAAACGGACCAAATCATCACGATGATAAAGATAATGCGCTCCACGGTAAGCAAATACGGACTCATCCAGTGTTTCATTCGCATCAATGGCTTGTAAAAATTTCAAAGCAACCGCATCTTCGGGAACTAATGTTTCTATTAATTGACTGACAATTAATCCTATTCCTTGATTTTTAGCAAAATGTTGCAAAACTTTTACTTCAAGTTCATTGTAGGGATAAATTGAGATACCCAAAAATAGCCGGTTTTTAGAAAGATTATCCTGCCAAAGATCGACCCATTGACACGCTTCTTGTTCACGATCATGGCTAATTAAATAATCTAACTCCCCTTCTTTTGCAGGCGTAATTAAGACCAAGGAATTCAGAGCTGCCGCAATAATTCGTCGGATCTCTGTGTGATTAACTGGTGATTGATTCACTGCTTTTGAAAGAGCTATTAAACTTAAATAGCCGGAATAATCTCGAGCATAAACTAAGAGAGAGAAGTTTTTACCAGACTCAATAAAGCCAGGTATCTTTAAAGTAATCCCAATCAAGGCTTTTACTTGTTCTTTTTGACAAGCCTTATAAAATTGTAATGCTCCATATAGTACATTCACATCGGCCAAACCAATCGCTTGATAACCCAGACGTTTTGCCTCTTTAACATAGCTTTCAACATCTAAGGTTGATTGTAACAAGGAATACGCACTCCGACTGTTAAAAAGCACATAATCCCTCCTTTAGTCTTATAAAATAAGCATCGCATCCCCAAATGAGAAGAAACGATAATGTTCTTCAACAGCATGTTGATAAGCTTTTAAAATAGATTCTCTATCATAGAAAGCAGAAACCAACATAACTAAGGTTGACTGTGGTAAGTGGAAATTGGTAATTAAATGATCCACTACTTGAAATTTAAAGCCAGGTGTAATAAAAATATCCGTCCAACCCGAAGCTGCTACAATGTTCCCTTGATGGTTCTTCGCAACGGTCTCAAGTGTCCGAACACTCGTCGTTCCAACCGCTATAATTTTACCCCCATTATCCTTAACCTTTTGAATCCGATCAGCTGCCTCTGGGCTTACTCGGTAAAACTCTGAATGCATATGGTGGTCTGCAATATTATCAACAGATACAGGTCTAAACGTACCTAAACCAACATGTAATAAGATTGGAATTATCTCAATCCCCTTTTGTCTAGCTTGATCGAATAATTCCTGAGTAAAGTGTAGTCCAGCTGTCGGGGCTGCTGCTGATCCATTTTCTTTGGCATAGACTGTTTGATAACGATCCGGATCCTCTAGTTTTTCCTTGATATAAGGTGGCAAAGGCATTTCACCCAACTGCTCTAATATCTCTAAGAAAACCCCTTGATAGCTAAACTCAATGATTCTTCCGCCATGTTCTAAGTCTTCCAGAATTTCAGCAGTTAGTAAATTCTCATCGCCAAATACTAAGCGTGTTCCTTTATGGGCACGCTTGCCCGGCTTAACTAAACACTCCCAACGATTTCCCTCAATATTGTTCAAGAGTAATACTTCAATATGTCCGCCTGTATCTGCCTTAATACCAAACAATCGAGCTGGAATAACCCGCGTTTCATTAATAACTAAAGCATCACCAGGTTCTAGAAAATCGAGTAAATGTTTAAAATCTGTATCCTGTATCTCATTAGTTTGACGATCTAAAACCAATAATCTTGAAGAAGAACGATCTTTCAAAGGGGTTTGAGCAATTAATTCTTCTGGTAAGTCATAGTCAAAATCTTTTGTCGTATATGTCATATTATTCTTCTTTCTATTCGTTCAATAAGGGATACCCTAAGTGTTGGTACGCAAGTCTCGTTGCTTGTCTTCCCCGAGGTGTTCGCTGAATGAAGCCTTGTTGGACCAAATAAGGTTCATACATATCTTCGATGGTGACCAAATCTTCTCCCATATTCACAGCTAAAGTCCCAATCCCAACAGGACCTCCTTGATACATCTCAATCAAAGTCTTCAACAAGCGCCGATCGAGGTCATCAAGACCAAATTGATCGATTCCAAGTACTCCTAGTGCCTGTTTAGTATGCTCAAGTGCAATATCTCCATCATTTAATACCTGGGCAAAATCACGAACCCGTCTTAAAATACGATTAGCAATTCTTGGTGTCCCCCGACTCCTACAGGCAATCTCTTTTGCCGCTTGGTCATCAATCCCTACATCAAATACTTGAGCAGACCGATGAACAATTTGATCAAGTTCTTCCACAGTATAATACTGCATATGAGCCATAATTCCAAAACGATCTCGTAGGGGGCGAGATAGCATACCGGCACGTGTCGTTGCCCCAATCAAGGTAAATGGCGGTAATTCAAAATGGATGGGTTGGCTACTTGTCCCTTGACCTATTACTATATCTACATAATAATCTTCCATCGCTGAATATAGTACCTCTTCCACGATGCTAGGTAATCGGTGAATTTCATCAATGAAAAGAATATCTCCAGCATTTAACTCATTGACAATCGCCAACAGATCTCCAGGACGTTCAATGGCCGGACCCGAAGTTGTTTGAATTGCCACCCCCAATTCATTGGCAATAACCATAGCTAAGGTAGTTTTTCCTAAGCCAGGTGGTCCGTAGAGTAAACAATGATCCAAGGCTTCCTCTCGTTCTAGAGCAGCTTGGATATATATCTTTAATTCCGATTTTATCTTTTTTTGACCTAAATACTCGTCTAAGGAATGAGGTCGCAGGGATGTAACTATGTCAACATCCTCTTCAAGACGTTCATTCGTTATAAAGCGTTCTTCCTGCAAATAAAATACCTCCTTCTCTAAGACCTTGTTTATTTAATTAATAATTTAAAGGCAAAGCTTAGCCCAGCTTGACTATTTTCAAATTTCTCCTTTTTCAATTGCGGTAAAATTCGATCAATCTCTTTAACACGATACCCCAATCCTAGCAAAGCCTGCTTCACTTCCTCTATGATGGCATCCGTATCATGAGTTGGTTTTGTATTTTCAGTTTGATCCAAGGATAGCTTACCTTGCAAGTCAAGTATCATTTGTTGAGCTGTTTTCTTACCTACACCAGGAAACTTCATCAAATACTTAGCATCCGCTTGATCAATCGCATTGACCAAACCTTGGTGGTCATCTAGAGCCAAGATTGATAAGGCGCTCTTAGGTCCAATTCCCGATACCTTATTCAACATCAGAAATAGATCCTTTTCAGCTTGATCCTTAAAGCCATATAACATCATACTATCCTCACGCACCACTAATTCCAAGAAGACTTTGATCGATTGCTTAAGCGACTCTTGCCAGCGAAAGGGGTTTGCACAGAATATTTGATAGCCAATTCCTCCCACTTCGACCACTAAGAAAGTCGCATGTATCTGAGTGAGTTCTCCACAAATATATTGATACATTATTTTACCACCGACTTATATTCGCCATAACCAGCTTGGTCCATTTCTTCATAGGGAATAAATTTTAATGCAGCGGAATTAATGCAATAGCGTAATCCTCCACCTTCTTTAGGTCCATCGGGAAAAACATGACCTAAATGTGATTCTGCATCTCTTGATCGAACTTCAGTGCGCGGAACAAACAATTTATAATCTGCATGTTCTGTTAAAGCATCCGAACTAATCGGACGGCTAAATGATGGCCAACCACAGCCAGCATCAAATTTTTCTGATGATGAAAATAAAGGCTGCCCTGAAACAATATCAACATAAATCCCTTTTTGATAAAACTGATCATACTGTCCCGTAAAGGCTCTTTCAGTTCCCCCTTCTTGAGTCACATGATAAGCCTGTGGGTCTAAATTTGCAATTTTTTCTTGATAATCTGCTTTAGTCATACTCTCTACCTCCTTGATGGCTATCCATAATTCGCTTAAATAATTTTTCAATCGTTTGTTGATTAAATTCAACAAATACCGGTCTACCATGTGGACAATGATAAGGATCTTTCAAATACTGCATTTCCTTAATCAGTGTCTCGGCTTCTTGATTTGATAAATGATGATTAGCCTTAATCGCCCCTCGACAGGATTGCATAATCAATGATGCTTCTTTGAGATCTCTTGGTGATAGATCCGGCTGACTAGCTAACTGTTCAATAATCTCCGGAATGAGTGTCTCTAGCTCATCAGCCTCAAGCCAAATAGGATAATATTCTAATTGATAACTTCGCAAACCAAAGGGTTCCAGTTCTAATCCCATGGCACGAAGCTTAGATTCGTTCTCAAGAAATAAGGCATCCAAATTCGGATCAAACTGAAACACCATGGGTATCAATAGACTTTGGTGCTGGTTTGGATCAATTTCTTGACTCATAAACATTTCATAGCGAATCCGTTCCTGGGCCGCATGTTGATCGATCAAATAGAAGCCTCGCTCAGATTCCGCAATTAAATAACTACCATGAATCTGGCCAACATACCTTAATTGATTGAAGTCAATCCCAGCACGGTCATGACCACCGACTGATGTTATTTTATTTTCTCGGTTTGATTGATCAAAAGCATTCTCTTCAATTTTTTCGAATTTCTGAAAGTCATTGATTGAAGCATTTCTTTCCTTATCCATCAAATTTGTATCTTCGTTGACATAGTCCTTAGCCCTTTCAAAATTCGAAGCAAGCGAAGAAAACGAGTTAGTAGGGTCAACGGATTTTTCCTTAGCTAGACTTTCATCCAGCGTCATGGTCTTGTGGGTTATTCTCTTAGAATTAGCTGCTCTGAATAAGCTATCAGCCGCTTCCGGAACAGTTCGAGTATGGTTCAGACGCTCTTGACAAACCTGCGTTAATAAATGACAGAGTTCATCTTCCTTAGAAAGTCGAATCGTTTGTTTTCTTGGATGAACATTGACATCCACTAATTGAGGATCTAACCGGATTTGAATCATTGCTAACGGAAAGCGACCAATCATTAATTGCTTGCCATAGGCTTTCAAAAGAACATTGGTCAAAAGAGAGCTTTTTACAGGGCGTCCATTCACCATCCAGTGGATCGCTGATCGGCTGGCACGAGTCAATTGTGGGGGTGAAATATACCCTTCTAATGAAAAATCTTTATCTTTTGCTGAAATTTTTAGCATCTGACGAGCAATCGAAGGTTGATAAACATTGGCAATAGCTTGTAAAAAATCACCCTTGCCATTCGTACTAATTATATTTTGTCCATCATTGCTTAATTTGAAGGAAATACCTGGATAAGCTAAAGCTAAATCTTGAATAATATTTAAACTATGTCTCAATTCTGTTTTAAGAGACGCCAAGTGCTTCAATCGAGCGGGAGTGTTATAAAATAAGTCCTTTACCTCAACGATACATCCTTTTATGGGAGGACAAACACCTTGATCGATTAAGTTAGAATCTTCCAAATAAACATAATAGCCTTGATGAGTATCTGCTTGATTCAATCCTGAAGCTATTCGTAGACGTGCTACTGAAGATATCGAAGCCAAGGCCTCTCCCCTAAAACCTAAAGAATGAATATGAAATAAATCATGAACATTAAATATTTTAGAGGTAGCATGAGGCAAACAGGCCATTAATAAATCAGCTTGATCCATACCTGAACCATTATCAGTAACTTGGATCGATTGAATACCTGATTGGATAAGTTGAATATCAATTTGGTCAGCCCCGGCATCAATCGAATTTTCTACCAACTCTTTTACCACGGAGGATGGGCGTTCAACGACTTCACCAGCCGCAATTTGATTGGCTAAGGCGGTAGTCATTTGTTTTATTTTGGCCATGAATTACTCCTCCTTTTTGACTTGATTAAGTTGATTTTTCCATTGGGCTAATCGATTTAATGCTTCTAAAGGTGTTAATTGATTAAGATCTAACTTCTCAAGCGATGACTCTAACCATGTTGATTGGATTTTCTCAGCTGGTTGAGCTCTTCTGATGACACTATCTTCATTATTTTTAGCATTTTTTGACCAAAGATAATGCGCTTTTTCTTCTAATTCATCTAACACTTCTTGACTATGGTCTAATAATTCATCCGGCATACCAGCAAGTCTCGCTACATGAATCCCGTAGGACTTATCTGCTGGCCCTTTTAGAATCTTATAAAGAAACACTAAATTTCCATGTTCCTCAACTGCTCCAACATGAATATTAACTAAAGGCGTGAGCTGATCTTCCAAATCCACTAACTCATGATAGTGAGTTGAAAAAATTGTCATTGCTTCAACCTTTTGACAGATATAGTAAAGAATCGCTTGAGCTAGAGCAATGCCATCAAAAGTAGCCGTACCACGACCAATCTCATCAAACAAAATCAAAGACCGATTAGTGGCATTGGCCAAGGCATAGTTTGTCTCAATCATTTCAACCATAAAGGTTGATTGACCAGCAGATAGGTCATCTGAAGACCCAATTCTTGTAAATATTTGATCAACAAGCGGTAAACTAGCTTTCTTTGCTGGAACAAAACAACCAATTTGATTCATAATGACTGCATAAGCCACTTGGCGCATATAGGTTGATTTACCAGACATATTAGGCCCGGTCAATAATAGAACAAATTGGTCTGGCGTTAGTGATAAATCATTGGCCACAAATGATTCTGAACCGATTAACTGTTCCAAAACTGGGTGTCTAGATTCCACTAATTGAACATCTTTCGGACAATCACTGATTTCAGCTTGAACATAGTGATTGGATTCACTTAAGCTGGCAAAACCTGCTAATACATCCAAACTCGCCAAATTCTTTGCCAATTCCTGAAGAGCTTCCTTATATTGATTGATTTTTTCACGAAGATCAATAAATAGCGCATATTCTAATTGAACCGCCTTTTCTTGGGCTTGTAGAATTCGTTCTTCCATAGACTTCAATTCTTCCGTGATAAATCGTTCAGAATTTGCTAAGGTTTGTTTTCGAATATACCTTTCATCATCAAGTTGGCCTGCTTGAAGACGAGATATCTCTATATAGTAACCAAAGACTTTATTGTAGCCAACTTTTAAAGTCTTTAGGCCAGTATGCTGTCTTTCTCTTTCCTGTAGGTCTAATAACCATTCTTGCCCATGCTCAAGTGCCTGGTGATAGTCATCTAACTCTTCATCATAGCCTGTGCGGATAAACCCTCCTTCAGTAATAGAAATTGGTGGATCATCAACCAAAGCTTGATCTAATAAGATTCTTAACGATGTAAAATCATTGAGTAAAACAAAGGGTTCTCTTCCATTTTGTTGGATATCTTGGTTAATTGACTCCAACGCTTTATTAATCGCCGGCAAAGCCGCTAAGCTTCTTTTTAATTGGGTCATCTCTCGCGCATTGACTGATTGCATAGAGATTTTTGTAACCAATCTCTCTAGATCATAGACTTTTTTTAAATGTTCTTGGATATCTAGGCGGGCAAAATAGTGGTCCATTAAGGCTGCTACCTTCAGATGACGGTCCATTAAGGGTTGCTTGAATAATAAGGGTTTATCTAACCACTGATGAAGTAAACGCCCCCCCATAGCGGTTTGAGTCTGATCCAGTAACCATAATAGTGAACCTTTTTTCTTTTGAGTTCGTAATGACTCTGTTAATTCTAATTGACTTTTTGTATAGGGGTTCATCTGCAGATACTGACTTAATTCATAAGCTTGAACTTTCTGCATATGATCTAAACTTTGTTTAGCAGTAGCATAAAGATAAGCTGATAAATAATCTAGCACTTTACTTTGATCTTCAGTTTCCACTCCCTGATCAGATTCCATTTTTAAAACTGAAGGCGAATTTTCATCAGATTTATGGAAAGCGGAAGGATATGCTTTGGTCTTGCTTTTCAATTCATTAAAAGCTTGCTCATCTAGCCCATTATAGTCTTCTGGATCGTAAACCCATTCGGAAGGATCAATTGTTTGAAATTCACTAATGCATTGAGTCCAATCCTTCGTCGATGTTATCCGACTTTCCCCAGTTGAAAGATCGCAATAGGCCAAATAATAAGTAGACTGACGATTAAATAAAGTGATTAAATAGTTATTTTCTTTCTGACTGACTGCATTCTCAACTAAGATCGTTCCTGGTGTAATAACTTTAACCACATCACGTTTAACCATTCCCTTGGTCGAACGTGGATCTTCAAGTTGCTCACAAATCGCAACCTTATATCCTTCCTTAACCAATCGTCGTATGTAATCCGTTGCAGAATGAAAAGGAACCCCACACATAGGAATGGGATCGTCAGCTTTTTTATTTCTAGAGGTCAGCGTAATCTCTAGAATACGAGAAGCTAGCAAAGCATCGTCGTAGAACATCTCATAAAAATCCCCTAATCGGAAAAAGAGAATGGTATCAGGATATTGATTTTTAATTGAAAAATATTGTTGCATCATAGGCGTTTCTTTTGATTTCGTCATTTAACCACTCTCATTTCTAAATCATCTGTTCTATGATCTTCGTATATATGTATTCCCTAATATATCTATTATATAAGATTTTTTCCTTAAGAGCTAATTTTCACTCAATATCTATTCATAAGAAAAAGAGGTTGCATAGCAACCTCTTTTGATTATTTAGCATACTCTACGGCTCTAGTTTCGCGTATAACCGTTACTTTAATCTTACCTGGATATTTCATTTCATTTTCGATTCGTGTTTTAACTTCTCGAGCAAGAACAACTGCTTTAGCATCAGAAATTTGATTTGGTTCCACCATCACTCGAACTTCACGTCCTGCTTGAATCGCAAAGGCCTTCACAACGCCTTGACTATCTGTTGCAATTTCTTCGAGTTGTTGTAATCGTCGAATATAGTTTTCATAGGACTCGCTCCGGGCTCCCGGTCTAGCAGCTGATAAAGCATCAGCCACTGCTACTAACTCTGCGATTACAGATGTCGCTTGAGTATCTCCATGGTGAGAAGCAATTGTATTTACGACGACCTCTGGCTCCTTATATCGAATGGCAATTTCAGCACCTATCTCAACGTGCGAACCTTCAATTTCTTGATCTAAAGCTTTACCGATATCGTGCAATAGTCCGGCTCTCTTAGCTAAAACAACATCTTGATTTAACTCACCAGCCATCACACCAGCTAGCTTAGCTACTTCAATCGAATGTTTAAGCACATTTTGTCCGTAAGACGTCCGATAAGCTAAACGTCCAAGAACTTTAATAAGATCAGGATGAAGCGAATGAATTCCCACCTCAAAGACAGCATCTTCTCCTACTTGGCGAATTTTTTCATCCATCTCCTTACGAGCACGTTCTACCATCTCTTCAATTCTAGCTGGATGAATTCGACCATCTTGCATTAGTTTTTCCAATGCGATACCAGCAATTTCACGACGTATCGGATCGAAACCACTCAAAACGACCGTCTCAGGTGTATCATCCACAATCAAATCAATCCCTGTTAGACTTTCAAGTGTACGAATATTCCGACCTTCTCGTCCTATAATTCGCCCTTTCATATCGTCATTTGGTAGATGAACTACCGTAATAGAATTTTCGGTGACGATATCTGTTGCAGAACGCTGAATTGCTTGTAGAATAATACTTTGAGCATTACGATCAGCTTCATCTTTAGCTTTTTGATCAGCATCACGAACCATAATTGCTATTTCATTTGAAAGCTCAGCTTCTGTCTCATTTAATACAATCTGTTTTGCATCATCTCGAGACATTTGAGCTACTTTTTCTAATTCAGCTTTTTGCTTCAAAAGAGTCTCTTCAATTTCAACTTCTTTTTGAGCAATTGCTTCTTTTCTTTCTAAGTAGTCAGCTTCTTTATTTTCTAATAGGCTTTCTCGATTATCCAGATTATTACTCTTTTTATCCAAATTTTCTTCTTTTTGTATGAGACGATTTTCAAAACGCGTTGCTTCTTGACGGCGTTCTTTTAATTCCGTCTCGATCTCATTACGATATTTAATATTTTCTTCCTTCGCTTCAAATAAAGCTTCACGCTTTAAAATTTGAGCTTGATTAATAGCATCATTCACAATAGCATCTGCATTTTCTCGTGCACCTGCTATTCTTTTTTGATCAATAAATCGTTTTATCCAATATCCAATCGTAATTCCAATGATTAAGGTAAGGCTAGCGAAGGCGAAAGACATAAAATCCATGAGTATCACCTCCGTAATATTTAATTTTTCATGCTAATTGACTAAACATAAACTGGTGGTTTCCCACACTCTTAATAATACGTTTATTACTAAGAAGTGTCAAATACTTATGCTTGTATTAAAAAAAATATAATTAAAAAAATCGCATGCCCTAAAGCATGCGATTAATCATTCAACTAGATATCCAACAGCGTCTGTTCATCTACTTCATCGGATAAAAGTTCATTTTCTTTACTATTAGAAGTCCCACTCATATTAAAATGTTGACGAACTAACCCTTCAATCTCATCTTTCAAATTAGGATTATCTAATAAATATTGTTTGGCATTCTCACGCCCCTGACCAATCCGTTCTTCATGATAGGAGTACCATGAACCTGCCTTGTTAATAATATCCAGGTCAGCCGCCATATCTACCAATTCACCAACTTGTGAGATTCCTTGACCATAGATGATATCCACTAGGGCCTCCTTGAAAGGTGGGGCCATTTTATTTTTAACAATTTTTATCCGTGTGCGGTTACCGTAAGCATCTCCATTTTGTTTTAAAGTTTCTTGTCGCCGTACTTCCATTCGAATGGAAGAATAGAACTTTAGAGCGCGACCGCCAGGTGTCACTTCTGGGTTACCAAACATAACACCGACTTTTTCTCGAATTTGATTGATGAAAAAAGCAATCGTTTTGGTTTTATTAATCGATCCCGATAATTTTCGCATAGCTTGTGACATTAAACGTGCTTGCAAACCAATATGAGAGTCTCCCATTTCTCCTTCAATCTCAGCTCTTGGAACTAATGCTGCAACTGAATCGACGACCACGATATCAATGGCACCAGACGATACTAATGCATCGGCAATCTCTAATCCTTGCTCACCCGTGTCCGGTTGTGATAATAAAAGATTATCTACATCAACACCTAATTGTGCAGCATATGTTGGATCTAAGGCATGCTCTGCATCAATAAAAGCAGCCAGGCCACCATTTTTTTGCACCGAAGCAATCGCATGAAGGGCTACAGTTGTTTTACCTGAAGATTCCGGACCATAACATTCAATGATTCGTCCTCTTGGGTAGCCACCAATACCTAAGGCCACATCTAAGGCCAAGGAGCCAGAAGGTATCGTTTCGACTTTAACATCGGCTTGTTCACCCAAGCGCATAATAGCCCCTTTACCAAAATTTTTTTCAATATTTTTTAAGGCCTGATCTAAGGCTTTTTGACGATTTGCATCTACCATATTCTTCCTCCACTTCTCTGTCTAAGTATATTTTACCATTTATTAAAATTATTTCAATCAGTTTAAGAACATTTGTTCGATAATATTTTTTGAGCTAATAAGAGTAAGGCCTGTCGACAGGCTCTTATCCGAACTTGATTTCTATCATTAAAATTAAATTGGTACTTATAAGATTCAACTTCATGCCCCTTTTGGGCAATCCCAATAAAAACCTGACCGGCAGGGTGTCCCATGTCTCCCCCCGGACCTGCTACACCTGTCAAAGATAGTCCAAAATCTGACTGTGTTTTTGTTTGAATTGCTCGAGCCATTGCTTTAGCACAAGCATGACTATAGACATGATCGCCTATGGTCAATTGATTATCAATACCTAGCAGTACATCTTTCATGATACTTTGATAGACAACCATCCCCCCTTTTAACACTTGACTGGCTCCAGATACCATGGATAGCCGACTAGATACTAAGCCTGCCGTGATACTTTCTGCCGTTGAAATAGTTTGACGCCTTTGACTCAACCGTCTAACAAGCCACTCCTCCAGAGAAAAATTGATTCCAGAAGCAAGATAATTTTGAGGGAACAATTGGCTCATTTGATCGATAAAGTTTGTTGTATTAATCGAATCAAAGAGTATAAGCTGCATAATTCCCTCATCTTCCATAATCAAGTATTTTTTTACTTTAAAGGACTTCATCTGAGAAAGAATTATTTCTTGAAAGGATGACTTATTATCCATTAGAAAATTTAAACACTTCATCTGAGATGAAGCATTCCAAGTCATAAAATCTTGTAAAATAGCCCTGATCGATTCATTAAATAACTGATCCTCTACGTTAGAAACATTTGGCAATAAATAAATACTCTTAAGAGAATCTGAATTCTTTTCTCCATTAAATAGCCTAATTACTTGCTTCTGTTCATTTACAAAAGCGATTGAAAAATGTTCTAGAAAATAATGATTCTGAAGAATATCGAAAATTAAAGAACGATCAATTAAGATTTCCGACCCAATTATAAGCATTAAATCATATTCAGTAGATAATAATGACAGTTTCTCCCCAAGGATTTGCGGATTATCTTTAATGGATTGGTAGGAAGATTCAATTCCATATGCAGATATTGCTTCTATGGTTTTAACCTCTTGCCGAACGGATATTTTTTCCTTATCAGACTCAGCGGATAACTTAATGACTATTGCCTTCATATAACCTCCTAATATTAGATATTCTATCTCGTTACAATTGCGCTATTTTATTAAACCCCATGCTTTTACTCATGATTTGATTGTTATACCTTAACGGATTCTGGAAAATTCAATTTATGAGTAATAATAGGAAGAATTAATATTTTATGTTTAAAAAGGCCATGACCCATGGTCATAGCCTGTTCTTTACTGAATGGTATTGGAAAAGACTGAACGACCTTTCCAAAAATAATCGATCCCAGAATAAATTGTAAATATTAAGCACAAGTAGATAAGGAGTTTTGCCATTGAAAATGGTAAAAAGTGAAAGCCCAAGTCATGCCAAAGGTAAAATAAAATAGCAAACATTTGAGTAAATGTCTTCACCTTTCCAGGCCATGCCGCAGCTAAAACACGCCCATTTTGTTGAGCTAAAAGAACACGTAAACCTGTTACCAATAGCTCACGACTGACAATAATGATACAAATCCATGCAGATAAGTCACCTCTAGCCACTAACAATACTAAGGCTGCTATAACGAGCAGCTTATCTGCCATCGGATCAAAAAATATGCCAAATTGAGTAATTAAATGATATTTACGAGCGAGATATCCATCAAGATAATCCGTAAAAGAAGCGATAGCAAAAAGTAAACCAGCTATAAAATCAATACAGGGTAGTGTCTGATTCCATAATGTAATCTCTCCTAAGTCAATATTCAGGGTTAGTAAGAGAACAAAAACTGGAATACATCCCATTCGAAATAATGTTAGACGATTCGCAATATTCATCCTAACGACTCCTTCTATTGGCTGGATCGTAAACTGCTGGTCCTTGGAATCCGGTTGTTGAACTTGGTTCACTATTTTCAGTTGAAGTTAGCTCAACCGCATTCTCTTGTGAACTATCCTGATGATCTGATGAATCAGCTTGATCATTAGCGATAAATTTGATCGAATATGGAACGCTAGGGTCTACTTCAACCGTTTGACCATTTACAGCAAAGCTTCCTCCTTGGGGATATCCAATCTCTAGACGAATCTCTTTTACAGGCTTATCAACCACGTAATCAAAACTTTCTCCTTGATTAACCGTTCGATCCTCAACCATTTGACCATCTTCATAGATGCCTAACCATACAAAGCCAGCTGCTTTTAAAGTGAATGTATAGTCTTTCCAGTCACCTTCTAGTTTATAAGTCTTTTCTTCCCCAGGATTTGAAACCAGACTAATCACCGCTTGACCAACTCGCATTTGATTTTCTGCTAAACTACCTGCTGAAGAATCTTCTTCTTTCGTTGATTCATCCTCTTTCGTCGACTCTGGGTGTGAGTCGGGCTCTACCGGTTGAACAACACTGGTTTCAGTTTTAGTCATGGAATCCGTATCCGAATCCTTTTTCGATAGATCCCGAATTGCTAAAGCTAGGATAATAATAATTAAGATAATAATAAAAGTTAAGATAAATAAAGGGATATAAGACAAAATCATCTCTAATTGACTACGATCATTCAAAGAATGTCTAGCCTTCACACGACTTGGAAGTCGATCTTGATCTTGATCATCTAGAGAGCTTGAGACTGGTTTACTCGTTACATCAAGTTCAGATTCGTAATCTTTTAGTAATTGGTCTCCATCTAAGCCTACCATATCTGCATACTGCTTAACAAAAGCTCTGATATAAAAATTACCAGGAATTTCATCATAACGACCTTCTTCCAAAGCTTGAAGGTATTTTTTTTGAATTTTAGTCATCTGCTGAAGTGTATTCAGCGTATATCCTTTATTCACTCGTGCTTCTCTAAGTCGAGTTCCTAATTCGCTCATCACCATTACTCCCTTTTTTACATGATCAAGAATATTATAGCATAGCTTCTATGGATCATCTAATAGATTATTGCTTTATTTAAGCATTGATATCTTTATTTTCAATGAGATCTTTTATCAATGAATACATATACTTTTCAGCATCAAATGGCTGTAAGTCAGCTGCTTGCTCCCCTAAACCAATAAATTTTACTGGAATGTCTAACTCATAACGAATTGATAAAATGACCCCTCCCTTTGCTGTACCATCTAATTTGGTTAGCACAAGGCCCGTAATTTCTGTCGCGTCATTAAATTGCTTAGCTTGGGTTAATGCATTTTGGCCCGTTGTTGCATCTAAAACTAATAAGACCTCTTGAACGCCGTTTGGATTTTCACGTTCAATGATTCGTTTCATTTTGGCTAATTCATTCATTAGATTTGCCTTCGAATGAAGTCGACCAGCAGTATCAACCAATAAATAATCGTAATGTTCCTGATTAGCTAATTTTACTGCATCAAAGACTACAGAAGCAGGATCACTTTTTTCTTGACCAGTAACAACTGGAATCCCTAATCGTTCCGCCCACACAGTTAATTGCTCCGTAGCCCCTGCCCTAAAAGTATCACCCGCAGCTAATAAGACCTTTTTCCCTGAATTCTTTAGTTGATAGGCAATTTTCCCAACAGAAGTGGTCTTTCCAACACCATTAACACCGACGAATAAAATGACACTTGGCCCATCTGAATTTTCTGCTAATGCAACTGAATCGTTACCTTCTTTTTCATAGATGGCCACCATTTCTTCAAGCATGACCCGCTTAACATCTTCAATCTTATAAACATTTTGATCTTCTACTGCTTGACGAATTGCATCACTTAAAGCCAAAGTCATATCAAAACCTACATCTGCACTGATTAGGCACTCTTCTAATTCATCATAAAAAGAATCATCAATCTCGCGCCAACCAGTAAATAATTGACTAATCTTTTCACCAAATGACTGACGCGTATTCTCTAAGCCTTTATCATATTTTTCTAAAACTAATTTTTCTTCTTGGTCAGGTATTTGATTTTTTATCACCTTGTCTTCACCAGTAAATGCTCGTTTAATTCGATCTAATAATCCCATAATGGCCTCCAATCTTTAAATAAAATGATCCAATGCATAAGCTACACCAGCTTGATTATTGGACTTTGTAACAAAATCAGCAATCTCTTTCAACCGATCGTCTGCATTTTCCATTGCCACGCCGATTCCGGCTACTTGAAGTAGATCCATATCATTTAATTGATCCCCCAAAGCAAGAACCTCTTTCATTGAGATGGATAAATAATCCCCTAATCGTTTCAGCGTCTGTGATTTTGACGTTTCTTTTGCCATCACTTCTAATTGAAAAGGATGCGATAAACAAATGGAATAATCATCCCATAAGTATCTAGGAATTTTGGCCATTTGTTGCTTTAAAAAACTCGCTTCAGCTGTCACTACAAATTTTAAGAAGGTCTGATCTTCAGTGAAATCATCAAAGTTTTTCTTTTCAAATGGCGCGTTAGGAAAGGCCTTCTTATACAAATTGGGACGGCCAGGAATGATTTTTGGCGATTCATAAATAGTATCTAACGTGAGTGCGTTGAGCGGCATATCAAGCTCATCCATTAGCTGTTTGAAAAATTTTAAATCCAACAGTGAAAGATGTTTTTGATAGATCAATTTCTTTTGATCCAAGCGATATAACACTGCGCCATTATAAATAATCAAATAATCTTCCGAGACGACAGGACCTAATAAGTCAATAATTGGCTTAGCGGTAAATAAAGGACGTCCCGTACAGATAACCACTTTTATTCCCAATGATTTTACTCGTTGGATGGCTTTTATATTTTCAAGATCCACGCCTTTTTCATCATTTAAAAGTGTCCCATCTAAATCTATTGCCACTAATTTTATCATACGATATAATCCATTCCTTTTCAAAAGACGCGATCATCCAATCTAATGCTTCTAATTATATCATAGAAACTTTTAAAAAGGCGCGCTATTTCTAGCACGCCCTTAAATTTATTGTTCTTATTAAGCATTGAATTGTGCTAATTTAACTGAGGCCAATTTGGAAATCCCGGTCTCCTGCATAGTTACTCCATATAAACTATCTGCATACTCCATAGTCCCTTTACGATGGGTTATCACAATAAACTGTGTTCGATGGGCAAAATTCTGTATATATTGTCCATAACGATACACATTCGCATCATCTAAGGCTGCCTCAACCTCATCCAAAACAACAAAGGGGACAGTTTTTGTCTGTAAAATGGCAAAAAGCAGCGCAATCGCAGTTAAAGCACGTTCTCCCCCTGAAAGTAATGCTAAATTCTGTTTCTTTTTACCAGGAGGTTGCGCCACAATATCAATTCCAGTTACTAGTAGATCCTTGGGATCAGTTAACACTAAATAAGCTCTGCCGCCTCCAAATAAAGCGACAAAAGTTTGCTTGAATTGATGGTTAATTGCTTCAAAGGCTATCTTAAAACGACTCTCAACTTCTTGATCCATCTCATCCATCGTTGCTTGCAATTGATCCATCGCTTTCAAAAGATCAGTTTCTTGAACTTTCATGGAATCATATCGATCCTGCAATCCTTGATAATCTTGAAGTGCTTGAAGATTTACAGGCCCTAATTGTTCAATTTCCCGCCTTAAACGCTTCACCAAATCCTTAGTCTGTCTAACGTTATCAATCGGTTTGGATTGAGCCTTAGCTGCTTCAAAGGAAATTTGATAAGCTTCACTTAAATACGTTAACTGTTGATCCATCGATCGATCATACTGATCAATACTAGCTTGAAGATGTGCTTCTTCTTGATACAACTTCTGAAGCCTTGCTTCAAGGTCTTTTTCATTTTCACGATCTGATTGCAATTCTCCATTAAGCGACTTACGCTGAACTTTCAAGTTTTCAATAGCATCTTTAGCTTGAACCAAAGTCTGTTCCTCTCTCTGGATAAGCTGACTAAGGGTTTGTATTTTTTGATGTAGTTGATTAATTTGTTCTTGACTCGATCGATTGCTCTCTTGATTTTCTTCGAGTTGATTAGCTAACTTCTCAATCGAATGTTTCAGCCCTTCCAATTGTTTATTTTCTTGCACCAACTGCATATTCTTAACGGCCAATTCTGTCTTCACAGTATTCGATTGATTTAAAAGAGAATCTAGCTTTTCCTGTTTTTGACCTTGATCCGTTTGCCAATTTTTTAAAGCTTGATTTCCTGCATCAATCTTTGCCTTTAGTTGGTCTAAGGTCTGTAAATTAGCCTTGTATTGTTCTTTTTCGCGTTCAAATTCAGTTTTAGCCATTTCAAAGTCATCTTTTTTGATGGCTAATTGTAAGTCTTTTTGTTCTTTTTGATTAGTTATCTGTTCCTGTTGGCTGCGTAAACTTTCTAATTCTGATAAAAGATCTTGTATTTTTTTCTCACTTTGTTCACGCCTATGCATATTCTCTTGTTGCTTTTGCCGATAGTTTGTGATCAGTTCTTTAACATCTTTCAATTGTAACCGATCCTGTTTCAAAGCTTCTTCAAGTTGAGCTAATTGGCTTTGTCGGCTTAATACAGAACTTCGTTTATGATGATTCTTACCACCAGTCACTGCCCCTCCTGGAAGGATTAAATCCCCCTTTAAACTGACAATTTTCGCTTGTTGATTAACTGCTTTTGCTAAAGATTGTGCAGATTCTAAATCATTAACGACGATGCATGTACCTAAAAGCTGCTCAACTATTTCGCGATTTTCTCTTGAGCTACTTACCAAATCACTGGCTAATCCGATAAATCCCTCATTCTGCTGAGCTTTATTTAATTGATAGTCAGCTATTTTACGGCCTTTAATATTGTTTCGAGGTAAAAAAGTTGCTCGTCCCGCTTGATTCTTTCGTAACAACTGAATCGCTGAGCGAGCAGCATAATCATCCGTAACAATGATATTCTGTAAACTCGCCCCCAACGCAGTATCAATGGCCTCTTGATAAATTGGCTCAACCTGGATGGCATCCGCTACTGTCCCTTCGATACCTTGAAGCTGTTCGCGATGTTGCATGACAAAACGTACACCTTGATGGTAACCAGCGTAATCTTCTTGCATTTGAAGCAAAGATTGATATTTTGCATTTGACATTTGATAGCTTTCTTGCAACTTGTAGAAAAATTGTTCCTTATTATTCAAATCTTGTGATAATTCTTGAAGCACCAAATCACATTTACTCAAGTCTTTTTTTATTAGAATATGATCCTGTTGTACCATCTTCATTTTCGCATCTAATTGATTTGACACATCATCCCATTCTTTAAAAAGATTGAGAACTTGCTCCTGTGCCTCTTCAATATTATGCTTTTTCTGTAAGAAACGTTGTTGAATTTGATCGAATTGATTCACTTGATTTTTATAATGACTTTCCTGACGATAATAATCAAATAGATCGGATTGAATATCTTCCTCATTTTTTGATTCGGTCTCTTTTATCGCTTGAATCTGACTTTTTAGATCAGTCAATTGCAACTCAAGCGATTGAATATCAAGTGTCAATTGATCTACTTTCTCTTTCTGTACCACACTTGCCTGTTGACTATCCGTCAATTGATTGCTTAAAGCTTCTTTTTGCTCGCTTTGATCATCTTGATTTAGCTTAGCATAGCGGAGGTCTTGCTGTAAGATTTGTAACTTCCCTTTTCTTTGTTCCAATAATTTCGCTTGGTCCTGAATCGTAAGACTTTTCTCATCAATTGTTTCAATTAAACGATCTAACTGATTTTGATTGGACATTAAAATTTGATCTGTTTTTTGTTTTTGATCTACCAAACTTTGTAATTGTTCATGGCAAATGTTTAATTCCTTTTGTCCTTGTTCCCAAGCTTCTTTATTTTTTCCAATTTCAAAAGTATATAAGGATAATTCTTGATTTTTCAATAATTGAGATTTTTCTTGATAAATTAAAGCTGTATCATACTGTAATTTGAGAGGTTCCAATTGACTATTCAATTCATGGAGAATATCTCGTAATCTCGACAAATGATCTCTAGACCTTACTAACTTTCTTTCCGCTTCAGCTTTTCGAACCTGATATCGTTGCACACCAGCCGCTTCCTCAAAAATTCCTCGTCTTTCCTCCGGCTTACTAAGAAAAATAGATTCGACTTTCCCCTGAGAAATCATGGCGAAGGAATTCCGCCCAATTCCAGTATCTAATAGCAAGTCCGTGATATCTTTCAAACGAACTGGTTGCTTATTAATAAAATAAAGGCTATCCCCATTTCGGTGATATTGACGGCAGATGGCAACTTCATTCTGGTCATAATCGAGATAACGGTCTTCATTATTCAAAACCAAAGTTACACTGGCATAATTAACAGCCTTTTTGGCTTGAGATCCATTAAAAATCACATCTTCCATTCTACTTCCGCGAAGACTCTTAGCTGATTGCTCCCCTAGAACCCAACGAATCGCTTCGGATAAATTTGATTTACCAGAACCATTTGGCCCTACAATCGCTGTCATTCCCTGATCAAATTCAATGCTTGTCTTGTTAGCAAAAGATTTGAAGCCTGACATTTCAATTCTTGATAAATACACCTAATTATCTTTCCCTTCAAGATAAACTTTAATCCCCTCTTTAGCAGCAAGCATTTCAGCTTCCTTTTTTGAATAGCCACTCGCCTTAGCAATTGTTTTACCCTCTAATGAGAGACTAACCGTAAATAGTTGATGATGAGCTGGACCTGATTTTTCAAGGAGTTGGTATTCAATTTTAACACTACCTTTTTCTTGAACCAATTCTTGAAACTGCGTCTTATAATCTTGCTTTGCACTTTTTAAAAATTGTTGGTGTTTAGATAAAAAAAGTTGATTCAAAAATGCTTGGCAAATATCCATTCCCTGATCAAGATATAAAGCACCTAAGAAAGCTTCAAAACAATCCGATAATAATGAATCCCTTTGATTAGAATGACTGGCCAATTCTCCCTTTCCTAAGCGTAAATAATCCTCAAAATGCATACAACGTGCTAAATGAGCCAGACTATCTTCACGAACAAGCTGAGCTCGCATACGAGATAATGTCCCTTCAGGCTCATTGGGATAAGTATTAAACAAAAAATCAGAAACTAATATTTCTAAGACTGCATCACCTAAGAATTCTAGACGTTCATTGGAGCCAATGGCAATTAACCGTCTATTTTCATTGACATAGGAAGTATGATAAAAAGCCTGCTGGCATAAATCTTTATTATTAAATTTAATATGAAATTGATCTTTTAAAAAAGCATGTAAAGATTGCATAGTGACCTCATCTTCTTTCTTTTACTGAAGTTATTCTACCAAATTTCCTGCTCTTGCACAAAAATATATGCAAAAAAAGTGACTGGTTGCCCAGTCACTTTTTAATAGAACCTATTCAGTTATTGGTTTATCTGCTGTTACATAAATATCTGACCATTCTAAGTGAGAACCAATTTGGATATCCCAGTTAGAGACACGATTATTTACTGCTTTAAGATTTGATTGCCAGAAAGTAGGAATGATTGGTAACTCTTCATGCATCAGTGCTTGCCAATCATTGAAGGCTTGTTTTCTAAATTCTTCGTCAAAGGAATCAGATGAGTTAATGCGACCTAAGATCTCATTATGTTCATCTGTTTCCCAACGAGGGAAGTTAAACATAGATTCTGGACCATACAATCCAGTTGGGTTAGGGTCTCCTCCCATTCCCCAAGCTCCACCGTATACATTAACGGCTGGATCATCTTCACCTTTGGATCCAACACGTTCGTAGAAGGAGTTAAATTCATGAAGCTTACCATCTAATAATTCAATATCAATTCCGACTGCTTGCCAAGATTGAATATAGTATTGTGCAATAGCTTCTTGAACAGAGTTTCCTGACATGGCTGCATACGATAGCTTGAATTTTTCACCCTTTGGATCTTCAACGAAACCATCGCCATCGGTATCTTTAAATCCTGCATCGGCTAATGTTTGCTTAGCTGCTTCTGGATTAAATTCATAAGCTTTAGCTTCTGGATTCAAATATTCTGTAAAGTTTGGTGTAATAGGTGCTTTAGCGACCTGTTGAATGCCGTGATAGAAATTATCGGAAACTGCTTGTAAGTCAATCGCTTGAGCCATTGCCTGACGTAAGGCTTTTTGGCTAGTTACTAAATCAGGATCATAAGCTACTTTCCCATTTTCTTTATCCCAAGTACCCATCTTGAAGCCAATGTAGCTATAAGAGTTAGTAATAGCTCCTAAGACTGTAAAGTTTTTAGCATCTTGGAATTGTTCATAATCAGACGAAGAAACACTAGCGACATCAATGTTGCCTGCTTTTAATTCTGCAACAACAGATGATGGGTTGACTACCTTCAAGATCACCTTATCAACACCTGGACGATCTTTATAATAATATTCATTGACCGTATAAGTTACAGATTCACCAGGTTGAATGGACTCAATCTTAAATGGACCGAATCCAATCGGTTTAACCCGAACTTGTTCAGAATCTTCTAAGTCTTTTACTGGAATATCTTCTAGGTAGTGTTTTGGTTCGATATATGAAGAAACGCCGCCACCCGCTTGAGTCATTGAGTTAGGAAACTCTTTATAATGAACCACTAAAGTATAGTCGTCAACTTTTTCAAGACCTGAAATTTCATCGGCTTCACCATTATGGTATTCTTCCATACCTTCAATATTCTCATAATCTGAACCATAACGAATTCCAGTATAGTCTGGGTGTCCAATCACATAATATGGGAAAATGACATCCTCAATTGTAATCGGCTCGCCATCTTCCCATTTTTCACCTTCCGGAATGGTAATGGTTGCTGTCTTTGCATCTTTATCCAACTCAACCTTACCAAAGCCAGATTCATCGAAATGGAAGTTCTCGTCATAGCCAAATAATCCTGGATTAAAGTAATTAATAACTTCTGAGTCAGGTTGACCTGAATAGAGCATATTGTTTAAAACACCCGCAAATGGTGTATCAGAAGTTAAAGCAACATTTAATGTAGCTCCTTCAACCTTTTCACCTTCATTTGTCACACTTGGTGAAAAATCAAGATTTTCAGCTTCTTCTGCCGCAACTAAGCCTGTAACTGCTGATAAGACTGTAGCTGATAACGTTACTGTTGTTAACAAGCTTGTAAATAATTTTTTAAATGATTTCTTCATTTGCAACCCTCCAAATTAGTGATTGATTGTATTATAACTAAAGTATTAAAAATAGGCAAGTCTGTTTTAATATTTTTTTAATTTATTATTAACCACGACGTTGTTTTGAGTTAGCAATTCGTTGGAAAGCTTGTCCAATATAGTTGATAGCAAGCATCATCACAAGAACTAATAAAGTTGCTGGAAGCCATACCCAGGTTTTATTTTGAATAACATCGGGCGTCCGTGCATAACCAATTAATGTTCCTAAGGAAGGTGTCCCAACAGGCAAACCAAATCCTAAGAAAGATAGTCCCGTTTCAAGACCAATATTTCCAGCAAAAGAAAGCGTCAAATTCGTAATCATTAAAGACGACAGGTTTGGTAAGAGAGATGTCAGCATAATCTTCCAGTCTCGCGTCCCCATGGTCTTAGATGCTTGAATATAGTCCTTAGAGGCCTCTGATAGTGATGCGGTACGAACAAGCCTTGTCTGCCCCATCCAACCGAAGCAAGAGATAATCCAAATCAGAGTCCATGGATCAAATCGTTTAACAATGGTTACCACCACGATAATAATCATCGTTGTTGGTAAAACGATCAAGAAATCCACAATCCGCATGATTAAATTATCAACATGATTTCCATAATAACCTGCGATTAATCCAATGAGGGTCCCAAAAGCTGCAGTTAAAATGGTAACCGACCAAGCAATCGTAAGAGAGTTTCGGGTTCCTAAAATTAATTGATGCAAAACATCACGACCAGCATCGTCCGTTCCTAAAATAAATCCATCCGTCCCTGGTTGTTTATAACGGTCAAAAATATTAACCAATGAGGCTTGAGATTCATCAATAAAGAATGGTCCAATAACTGCCATTAGAATGATGATTAAAAGAATTACTAATGAGATTAAAGCAATCTTATCCTTAGCAAATTCTCTCACCACTACTTCCCACCCCATCGGTGGTTTAGATACGGCTTGATTGTCCTCCAAAACTTCTTCTTGTAATGGTATTTGAGTATTATTTTCTGCCATTAAAATCCCTCCTATTTAATCCGAATACGTGGGTCTACGAAGACCATGATGATATCCGATAGTAATGAACCTAAGAGAGTCATCAAGCCGTAAAGCAAAGTAATGGCTAGCATCACTGAGAAATCTCGTAAGTTGATTGATTCTACGAACAATAGGCCCATTCCAGGATAAGTAAAGACAGTTTCTGTAAATACCGAACCACCTAAAAGACCGGTAATGGTAAATCCAAAGAAAGCTGCAATTGGTAGGATTGAATTTCTAAAAATATGTTTACGATAAATCACTGACTCAGGAACACCCTTAGCTCTGGCTGTACGCACATAATCTTCTGACTTAGCGTCAATCACACCCGTTCTAAGATATTGAATCGTTGAGGTAGTTGACAATAAGGCCATTGTGATTGCTGGTAAAATTATATGATGCAATCTGGATAAGGCATAATCCAAAGTTCCAGGGCTCATTCCTGGTGCAACCGTTCCTGTTGTTGGGAACCAATGTAATGTATAACCAAAAGCCCAGATCATAAAGAGTCCTAACACAAATGAAGGAATTGCATATGTGATAAACGTATATAAGTTAACTGCCTTATCAAAGAAGCTATTATTATAACGACCAGATAACAAACCTAGTGGCAATGCCAAGAGATAAGAAAGAATAACAGTCAATAAAGACAATTGAACAGTCGGCATGATTCGTTGACCAATGATATTCATAACCGGTTGACGGTGATGCCAAGAACGTCCTAAATCTCCGTGCAAAATGTTACCAATCCAATCGAAATAACGGATATGCCATGGTTTATTAAGACCTAGGCTTTCTCGCATAGCTGCAACTTGTGCTGCATCAATCGTCGGATCCATCAGCCCTGTTAGGGCATCCCCTGGCATCATGGCTCCCAAAGCAAAGACAATAATGGATAAAATAAGAATTTGTGGAATCATGATTATAATCCGTCTTAAAATTGTTTTCCACATATTATCTCACTCCTCCTTTTTCAAGCTGCGACAGTTCTTTTAAAGCAACATAATGATGATCATTAATCTTTTTAAGATCATAAACCTTACCTTGCTCATCAAAATAGGTTGATGAATTTTGGCGATATTCTTTTTCTACTTTTAGGCGATTAATTTTATTTTCTTCACGATTATTTGGATCCACATGTGGAATTGCAGATAATAATCGTCGTGTATAAATATGTTGTGGATCGGCATAAATTTCATGATTGCGCCCGTATTCTGTAAAGCGACCTCTAAACATAATCGCAATTTCATCAGACATATGTTTAACAACACCCAAGTCATGAGAGATAAACAAGTAGGACACATTATACTCTTGTTGAATTCGTTTCATAAAGTTTAAAACTTGTGCTTGAACTGATAAGTCCAGAGCAGACACTGGTTCGTCTGCAATAACTAATTTAGGATTTAAGGCAACAGCTCGAGCTACACCAATCCGTTGTCTTTGACCTCCCGAAAATTCATGGGGATATTTACCTAAGGCATCTTGGGTTAAGCCAACAATTTCCAGAAGTTCGATTGATTTTCGCCACTCTTCATCCGGCGTCATCGAAGTAAAATTACGCATTGGTTCTGCTAAAATATCCCGAATCCTCTTTTTGGGGTCAAAGGATGATAAGGAATCCTGGAAAATCATCTGAACATTACGACGATATTCAGACCGTCGACTCGCGGCAGAATTAGAGACATCCTGGCCGTCATAGATAATCTTACCCTCGGTTAATTTTTCTAAGCCAATAATCGCCTTACCTATCGTTGATTTACCTGAACCTGATTCTCCAACCAATCCATAAGTTTTACCAGCTTCAAAATGTAAATCTACGCCATCTACGGCATAAACGTAATCGGTAATACGATTAAAAAATCCTGATCGAATAGGATAGTGAACTTTTAAATTTTCAATACTTAAGAATTCGCTCATTATTCACCCTCCTCTGGAAAATAAAAATCTTGATAACAAGTACAACGAACTAAGTGTCCTGGTTCTACCTCGTGAAGTTCAGGATGGGCTTCATGTTTATCGGCAGAAATCCAAGGAATTCGATCTGCAAAGCGACAACCTGTTCTTGGTAAATATTGTAATGCTGGGACAACTCCTTGAATCACATGTAAATCTCCTTTTTCGTCGACCATATCATTCGACTGAGGGATTGACTTAAGTAAGGAGCGAGTATAAGGATGCAAAGGGTTATTAAACAATTGCTCAACAGGTGCCAATTCAACAATTTGTCCTGCATACATTACTGCAACACGATCCGCTGTTTCAGCTACAACACCTAAGTCATGAGTTATCAGAATAATTCCGGATTCAGTCTCATCTTGAATATCATTTAGCAAATCAAGAATCTGGGCTTGAATCGTCACATCTAAAGCGGTTGTCGGTTCATCAGCTATAATAATCGGAGGCTTACATGATAACGCAATCGCAATGATCACCCGTTGACGCATCCCACCGGATAACTCATGAGGGTATTGTTTAACCATTCGTTCCGGTTTAGGAATCCCAACTTGATCTAATAATTCAAGAACTCTTTGTCGACGCTGGCTCTTATTTAGATTAGTATGATAATAGAGCGCTTCTTCAATTTGTTCGCCAATATTCATCAAAGGATTTAACGCAGCCAATGGATCCTGGAAAATCATCGCAATATCATTCCCACGAATCTTGTTAAAGTCTGACTCAGAATAATTAACTAAGTTATCTCCCTTATAATCAATTTCGCCTGTAATTCTAGTATTCAAGCGATCATGCAAGCCAACAATGGCTGTAGCAAGGGTTGATTTCCCACAGCCTGATTCTCCCACAATTGCGAGCTTTTCATTTCTAGCCAACGAGAATGAAACTCCGTCGACTGCATCATAATAGTCATCTTTAATTCTGAAGCCAACATGGACATCTTTGACTTCTAATAAAATTTCATTTGATTTCATTTCTAACCTCCTAGATTATATCAATCCTCAAAGTCATGCCTTACTGCTTGGCTACAAGTTGATCAATATAATCAACGGCATCTTTGATGTTATTGAGTTCTTCCATCTTCTCATCTTCAAACTCAATACCATAATGGTCTTCTAATTCCATCACAAATTCAACAACATCCAAAGAATCTGCACCAAGATCGTCAAATGTCATCGTTTCAGTGATTATTTCTTCATTAATGTCAAAACGTTCAGCAATTAGTGATTTAATGTATTCAAAGCTTGTATTCTCTTGAGACATTTTTTTCCTCCTCAATTAACGTTATCTCTCATTTTAACGATATTTTTCTAACCTGTCTATTATTATCTTAATTTTTATTGAAAATATTTTTCATCTTTTCAATTGCTTGCGATTGAACAATCTCTCGAGTTTGACGGATCGCATTAAAGATAGCTTGATCATCAGATGATCCATGAGCCTTCACAACAGCGTTGTTAACACCTAGTAAGACCGCACCACCTTGCTTAGAATCATCAAACTCAAGCGCCAATTGTTTTAAACGATCTTTAACTAAAAATGCCCCTACTTTCGTCTTTAAGCCAGATTGGACTAAGGCTTCTTTTAAAAGTTTAAAAATCGCCTTGGCTGTTCCTTCAAGCGATTTTAAAACAGCATTCCCAGTAAAGCCATCAGTAATCACGATATCAACATTACCAGTTAATAAATCTTTCGACTCAATATTGCCAACAAAATTTAAGGTTTGGTCCGCTTCTAATTGCTCATACACTTCTTTTCTTAATTTATCACCTTTGCCTGATTCTGCCCCATTGTTCAGTAAACTAATCCGAGGAGTCTCTATCTTTAAGACAGATTGAGCATATTGATTCGCTAAGAGTGCATGTTGATATAAGTAAATAGCTTTAGCATCAGCATTAGCTCCAGCATCCATCAAAATAAAATAAGGAGAAGATGGATTGATAGTTGGGATCAATGGCATTAATCCCGGCCTTTCAATCCCTTTTAGTCGTCCAATAATAAGTAAACCAGCGGCCAATAAAGCACCCGTATTCCCCGCTGATATCAAGGCATCTGCATGACCATCTTTAACAGCATATGCAGCCTTTACTAGCGAAGAATCTTTCTTTTTACGGATTGTTTTTACCGGATCATCCTCACCTGTAATCTTCTCACTGGCATCCACAATTACTAAACGAGTCAAATCATCAAACTGAGACATCAACTCTTCTTGTGGACCAAAAAGTGTAATTTCAATATCCGAATAAGTGGCCAGAGCCTGTTTTACCCCTTCAATGACTACTTCAGGAGCGTGATCTCCACCCATTGCATCAATTGCTAAACGTATCATACTTAACTTCCCCTCCAATTAATACTCCATTTTTGTACGAGTTAATAAAGTGTTTAAATGTTGCTGTTCCATACTTGACAGATTTTCTAAATGACTTTGAAGATAGGCTACCATTTTATAGATATTTAGTAAAAGTTCTTGATCTTCAATCGGATGAATTAATTGAAATTCAGGCAGGCCACTTTGATTTCTTCCTAGAATATCCCCCATTCCACGAATTTTCAGATCCTCCTTGGACAAAGTAAATCCATCCTGACTTTCCGTCATCATCTGTAGTCGCTTCTTTGCTTGTTCAGTTTTGATCTGAGCGACCAATAAACAATATGAAGAAAGATTCGACCGCCCGACTCGACCGCGTAATTGATGTAATTGGGCTAAACCGAAACGTTCTGCAGATTGAATAACCATAAGGGTTGCATTTGGAACATCCATTCCCACTTCTACCATAGAAGTAGCAACCAAAATATCTAGCTCTCCCTTTTTAAATTGGTCCATCGAAAACAACTGGGCTTCTTTCGACAGCTGTCCATGCAAAAGTCCCATTCGATAATTCGGGAAGCGTTGCTTCAAAGTCAAAGCCACATTCTCGACATTTTCTACGTCTGTCATTGCATCCGAAGATTGAATCATCGGTAAAACATAATAAACCTGATGCCCCTTTTCAACCTGATCTTGTATCGATTCAAAGACTTGGTCCATCTGTCCTTCTTCTAATAGCTTGGTCTCAATTGGTTGTCGACCAGATGGTAATTCCTCAAGACTAGTAACATTTAGATTAGCATACAAAGTTTGAGCTAAAGACCTTGGAATGGGAGTGGCCGTCATTTGTAGGTTATTTGCTTTAAAATCACCCGCCGCTTTTTCAGATAAAGCCTGCCTTTGGCCGACACCAAAGCGATGTTGTTCATCAATTACCACAAAAGCCAAATCCTTATATGAAACACCCGCTTGGAACAAAGCATGCGTGCCAATCACGAGTCGAATCCGGCCTGTTTTTAACCCTGAAATGACCTGACTTTTTTGAGTCGGATCCATTTGAGAGGTTAATAGTTCGGCATGCAGACCGACCGCTTCAAAATAACGATTAAATGCCACTTGATGCTGAATCGCCAAAATCTCGGTGGGTGCCATTAAACAGGCCTGGAAACCAGCAGAAACAGTAGCTATCATAGCAAGAAAGGCAACCAATGTTTTTCCTGACCCCACATCTCCTTGGAGTAATCTTTGCATAGGATACACTTGTAAGAAATCATAACAAATAGCATTAACCGCTTTCTTTTGACTATTAGTTAATTCAAAGGGAATGGCTTGAATTGCTTGGCGAAGTTGATCTAAGTCATAATGAATCTGATAACCTTTTTGAGTTTCTTGATCGTGTTTCATTCCTTGCAATTGCCATTGATATATAAATGCTTCTCGAACTTTCAGTTTATGCTTTGCATATTGATACTCTTGGTCATTTGCAGGAAAATGCATGGCATAAAGTGCTTGATTTAAGGGCAGTAAGTCAAAATACCCGTTCACATAATCCGGCAAATCCTCTTCAATCAATGATCCATAATCTACAAAAGCTTGTCTGATAATTTTTTGGATTTGACCTTGTTTCAAACCTTGAATGGTTCGATAAATTGGAGAAAAGTCTTGACTTGATTGCTTACCCAAAAGCTTCATAGCAAGCAATTCTTGACGATTCGCTTGCCACTTTCCATATACCGCTACGGATTCACCTAAAACAATTGAATTCTTTAGATAATGCTGGTTAAAGAAAACAACTGAAATAATATTATATTCATCGACCGCCATTTTAAACCATAAGCGACTTTTCTTATTTCCATAAAAAGTTACAAGCGGTGGCGATACTACTGTCCCTCTGAGCACCACTTTTTCTTGGTCTAAAAGACTAGTGATTTCTCTTTCTTGCAGATCCTCATAACGAAAAGGAATATGAAAAAATAAGTCTTCCACTGTTTCAATCCCCAGTTGGATAAATTTCTGAACAGTTTTAGGACCAACACCCTTAACTTGATCAATCCTTATGTCCTTTATGTTCGATTGGCACATATCTGCCTCCTTTTTATAGAAAAAAGGACGGTAAAAGCTCCGATCAAGCTTTTAAATCCGTCCCTAACTTAAAGTACACTATGCTTAATCCACCGAAACAAAATATTGATAAACAGGTTGATCCCCTTGAATCACTTCAACTTCAATATCAGGATGACTTTCTTGTAAGACAGCTTCTATTTCATCTGCTAGTGCCTGTGAGCCTGTCTCTCCCACAATGAGTGTTACTAATTCCGAATCATCTTCGATCATCTCTAAAATCAAAGTCTTTAACACGTAGGAAAGATCTTCATCAGCTAGAATAATATTTCCATCAAGAATAGCCATAAAGTCATTTTCTTTAATTGAAATATCATTAATCTGACTATCTCGAATGGCTGTTGTGATTTGACCTGACGCGGTGCTTTGAGCATAATTTTGCATAATTTCTTGATTTTCTTCAATGGATGCTTCTGGGTTAAACATCAACATTGCTGCAATTCCTTGGGTAATCGACTTAGTTGCTACCACCTTAGCCGGTACCTGAGCAACTTGGGTTGCCTGTTCAGCAGCCATTTGAATATTTTTGTTATTTGGTAAAATCAAAATGTTTTTAGCATGGACTTGATCCATTGCTTCAACAAAATCCTGCGTTGATGGGTTCATCGTCTGACCCCCTGCAATCACATAGGATACGCCCATTGATTTAAATAAATCAATTAATCCTTGACCCGATGCGACTGCAATAATAGCAAATTCTTTTTCTTGAATCGGATGTTCTGGCAATTGATCACTAGGCTGCTTCAAAGCTTCTTCTTTTGCTTCAAGGCTCCGCACCTGTTCACGCATATTTTCAACTTTAATCTTAATTAATTCACCATAACTTTGACCTAATTGCATCACTTTACCAGGATCTTCCGTATGAACATGAACTTTAATAATCTCATCATCAGCGACAACTAATAAAGAATCCCCCATTTTATTCAATGTTTGACGAAAGTCTTCATAATTAAAGACTTGATGTTTTGAATAATCTTGGCTAATACGCACCATAATCTCAGTACAATAGCCAAAAGTGATGTCTTCCATTCTTACTGGATGTTCATTCTTTTCTTCAAAAATAGCATGAGCATGTTGATTGACTGAAGCTTCTTCCTTTTCAGAAAGGTTTTGACCAGTTAAAGAAGCTAAGAAACCTTCATAAATGCAAAGTAAACCTTTACCACCAGAATCCACAACACCTACTTGCTTTAAAACTGGCAATAATTCCGGTGTATGATCCAGAGACTCTTGAGCTCCCTTAACAATGGATTCCATCACTTCAACGATATCTTCAGTTTGCTGAGCTTTCTTTTCTCCACGTAGAGCGGATTCTCTGGCAACCGTTAAAATAGTTCCTTCAACTGGCTTCATAACTGCTTTATAAGCAGACTCTACTCCACCCATAAAAGCTTTTGCAAAGCTTTGGCTATCGAGGGACTCTAGGTCTGCAATTGCTTGAGAAAAGCCTCTGAAAATCTGAGAAAGAATAACACCTGAGTTACCTCTTGCGCCCATCAAAAGCCCCTTAGCTACTTTAGTTGCTAATTCACCGACTGAATGAGTCGAGGATTCCATCATGCTCGCAACACCAGATTGAAAAGTCATATTCATATTAGTACCTGTATCCCCATCTGGGACAGGAAAGACATTCAATGCATTCACTAAATCAACATTATTTGCTAAGTTGTCAGCACCTGTCATAAACATTTTTTTGAATTCAGATGCTTGCATCGTTGTTAATTTCACACTTTACCTCCTAAAGCAATTAGTCAATCTTAACGCCTTGAACGTGAACATTGACATAAGCGAGTTCAAAGCCTAAAAGTTGTTCAACATTATATTTAACAGCTTGTTGTATATTCTGACAGATGACAGAAATTTTTGTCCCATAAGATACCACAATATAAATATCTACAGAGATGTCACTTCCATCTTGAGTGATAACCACTCCTTTGGAATAATTTTCTTTTTTCAAAATTTCTGTTAAATTGTCACGGAAGAAGTGTTTGCTAACCATTCCCACAACACCATAATTATCAGTAACAGCTGCTCCAACGACAATTGAAATCACATCATTGGTGAGCGTTATTTCTCCGTTAGGAGTTTGAATATTAATAGCCATTCTGATACCTCCTTTTTGATATCTTTATCAGTTTAGCACAAACTAGCCGTAGAATCATCTATTATTCACTGACTAAATAGTAATCTTGAAAAATAATCCATTATTTATATTCAAAACTTGCTACTCATGCGAAATTATGGTAAATTATTCAAGTATGAAATCAAGCAATTCATTTGCTAGCAGAAGAAGGAGGCTAGACTATGGCTAAAGAATGTTATTTCACTGGACGTAAAGCTGTCTCAGGTAACAACCGCTCGCACGCTATGAACAAATCAAAACGTCGTTTTGGCGCCAACTTACAAAAAGTTCGTGTGATGATTGATGGTCAACCTAAAAAGGTTTGGGTATCAGCTCGTGCTTTAAAATCAGGCAAGGTAGAACGTGCCTAAGGCCTTAATTACCAGTCTATAAAAAAGAGATCTTTCAAAATGAAAGATCTCTTTTTATTTGTCAATAGTCTGAATCACTCCAATAATACCCTTTTCAAAACTCAATATAAAATCTTGATCCACTAAAAATTCATTAGAAATATAAGCGCAAGGATGATTGGTTCGTATATGGTCCAACTCATACTTCACCCCTTTTAAAGTCAACCTATCTAAAGGAGTTAGTCCAACAACTGATACATATGGGCTTTGGAATAAGGGATCAATTAGGTGATCACCTGGTAAATAGAAGCGGATAGACGTCTTTTCTTCCAAAAAATGGATTTTCTCAATCAGATTTCTAAATCGTTCTTGATAGACTAAATAGAAATTGGCTATGAGATGATCTATTCGCCCCTTACCATTACCAATTCCCCCTAGTATAGTAACCGACCCTATCTCTGTCATCGATAAAACCTTTAGTAAGGCTAATTCTAAATCAGTGTCGTCTTTTTCGGGAGGAAATTGCTCAAACTCCCCAGCATATTGGCGAATCTGCTTTAGTTCATCCTCTGAAATAGAGTCAAAGTCTCCGACTGCATAATCAAGGGGAAGGCCTGCTTTTTTAAGCAACCAGGCTCCCCTATCCACTCCAATAGAATAGTTTTCTTTCGCATCAAGATCGAATAACCAGCTCAGATCTGGATTAGGACCGCCAGCAACTATGACAATGTTAGTCATCCGAAGCGCTCCTTAATTGATCAATCGCTTGTTGAGGATCTTCATGATTAAAGATGTATGACCCTGCTACTAGCACATCGGCGCCAGCTTTAACACAGTCTCGAGCTGTACGGTCATTAACACCACCATCCACCTCAATTTCAAATTTTAAATCTTCTGAATTGCGTATTTTGGCTAGCTGAGCGACCTTTTTCAATGTGGAAGGGATAAAAGCTTGGCCTCCAAATCCTGGATTTACCGTCATTACCAATACTTGATCTACCATATCTAAAATCGGAATAATAGACTCAACCGAAGTAGCCGGGTTAATTGCAACTCCTGCCTTCTTGTTTAACTGGTGAATCTGTTGAAGTGCTGAATGAAGATGCAAGCACGCTTCCTGGTGAATAGTGATAATATCCGCCCCAGCCTCTGCAACACTTTTAATATATCGTTCTGGTCGATCAACCATCATATGACAATCAAAGACCAAATTCGATTTCTTTCTTAAACCTGCATAAACCATCGGCCCAAAGGAGATATTAGGAACAAATTGTCCATCCATAAGATCAATATGAAGATACTCTACTCCCATCCGCTCAATTCGTTGGATATCGGCTGCTAATTGATTAAAATCTGCACTTAACATGGACGGTGCTATTTTCATGATAGTCACTTACTTTCTGTTATAATTTTTTGGACGTTCCGCCAATTTTTGATAAAGAGATAGATAATTTTGATAACGGGACTCAGCAATTTTGCCTTCGTCAACCATGGATTTCACATGACAATGAGGTTCATTAAGATGAACACAGGTTGAAAAACGACAACCATAACTTGCTTCTTTAATTTCAGGAAAACACAAGGACAAATTTTCGAGGGATAAATGGTCATAGGAAATCGACGAAAAGCCTGGTGTGTCTGCGATTAAGCCATCTTTATAAGCATACAGGCTCACCTGTCTTGTAGTATGCCGGCCTCGATTTAATGACTGCGAAATCGCCGATGTTTCTAATTCTAAATTAGGAATCAAACGATTTAATAAGGTCGACTTCCCAACTCCTGATTGTCCAATAACCACATAAACCCCATCATGAATTTTATCAATTAAAGGACTTAGGTCATTCTGCCCAGTCCTATCCAAGGCTATCACTGAATAACCGATATTTTGATAAAGTGTCATAATTTCCTGTATCCGGTCCTCAGCTTTTTGAGGCGAAATAGACCCTTTTAATAAGTCAACTTTACTCAAAAGAATAATCGGCTTGATTTTATAGGACTCAAGTAACACTAAAAAGTGATCTAATAGATTATAGGAAAAATCGGGTTCTTTTAAAGAGAGCATTAATAGAGCATAATCGACATTTGCTATGGGTGGGCGTAGCAGCCTATTTTTGCGAGGCTCAATTTTAAATATTCGTCCTACAGATGTATCATCTTCTAAATCCATCTCAAATTGGACATAGTCTCCCACCAAAGGTTTTAATTTTTGATGACGAAAATTCCCCCTTGGCTTAGTTGTATAGGATTGACCGTTTGACCACACATAATAAAAACCTGCTACAGCTTGATAGATGATTCCCGTTAGAACTTTTTTATCCACTTCTACCATAGCCCCTCCTAGATATAAGATTATGAATTAAGATATACACTTGAACTTTCTTCAATCACTTCACCATCACGGACAATTCGATATTGTCCATATCCGTCATCGGGAATATAGAGCGTTATCTCTAATTCTTGTGACTGAGTAATCTCAAATTCCTTAGCGACATTATTGATATTATTTCGCTGATCTCCAATAAAAACTTGAATTTTATTAGGTAGTGGCTTTTCTTTTTGATAATCTTGTTTGGCATATTGAGGAACATATTCAATATAAAAACTTTGACTTACCTTTAATTCTTGCTTTTCTTCTTTTCCTTGAGAAATAACCACATGAATGGTATCACCAGCAGTTAGAGGCGTACCTGATAGAGGATCTTGACGAATAACTCGACCCTTAGGTATATAGTCATGATACTCATAAGACTCCTCAATATATAAGCCATACGCATCAGCAAACTTATAAACCATATCCAATGACAAATTATAAAAGTCTTGCATGCTGGTATCTTTAGAATCTGAGCCAATCACTAAAGTAATGGTCGAATCTTCAGCAACAACTTCCTGCCCTGGTTGAATCGATTGCTCTAAAATTTTGCCTGCTTCATCGGACCCTGAAGCCAAATAACGTAAATCAACGATAAATCCAGAATCGATCAATTCTCGTCTTACAGGTTCATAGTCTCTACCCACATAATTACCAATTTTCACACGGGGCTTACCATCAGAAATCACAATGTCTACTGATGAATGACGATTAACACGTTCCCCCGCTTTTGGTTGCGTCTCGATCACTTCGCCTTGTGGAACAGTTTCATCGTAAACTACCTCTGTTTTACCTAGCATCAAATCAAAATCCGCCAATAATGATTGTGCTTGATCCTGAGTTAAATCCGTCAGTTCAGGCACATTAACTCGCCCCATAACCATTCGATAAGCAAAAAACAACATTAATCCTACCAGAGATATTAACAAGGCAGACAAGAAATATTTAAACCCTTTTACCCATTTTTGAGATTTTTTTAGATTATCAGAATAGTCATAACCTGCATAAAGTGTTTCATCTAAAGGTTCAGGAGCTACTAGCTCTTCTGCCTTTGGTGCTTCTTCCAAAAGTTTTTGAGAATCTTTATGAGAAGTTTCCTTTGATTTTGTCTTGCCTGGGGTAAATATTGGCTCGTTCATGCGCTTAAGCGATAAAGCGGTTGTCAAGTCATTCAACATTTCCTGAGCTGATTTATAGCGGTCTTCTGCATCTTTAGCGGTCGCTTTTAATACCACATTTTCTAGACTTTGAGGAACATAATCTAATTGATCTTTAATCCTTGGAAAAGGTTCCTGGAAATGTTTTAAAGCAATCGATACAGCCGATTCCCCATCATGAGGAACTTTACCAGTGATTAATTCATATAAAACAACACCCATAGCATAGATATCTGATTTGGTAGTTGCTGCAGATCCTCTGGCCTGCTCTGGAGATAGATAGTGTACCGAACCCAATAAAGTATTGGTCTGAGTAATTGATGTGTCAGAAAGAGCCACAGCAATCCCAAAGTCCGTTATTTTTGCCACATTTTGATCTGTAATTAAGACGTTTTGTGGCTTAATATCACGGTGAATAATCCGATTGCGATGAGCAGCATCAATACCAGCTACAATTTGACTCATAATGGATACAACAAGTTCTAGTTGAACCGGCGCGTGTTCACGAATAAATGATTTTAAATCTTGTCCTTTCACATATTCCATTACTATATATTGCTGCTTTTCATGTTCATCAACATCATAAACTTCAACGATATTAGGATGAAGTAATTGACTAGCAGAAATAGCCTCACGTTGAAAACGCTTTATTGCATCTTGATTATCCTGAAAGTCATATCGAAGAACTTTGACAGCTACATCTCGATCTAAAATAAGGTCGTGTGCCAAGAATACATTAGCCATTCCTCCAGAACCTATCAAAGCGTTCAAAACATAACGATTCGATAATTTATCATGTATTTCAATCATGGCACTCCTCCTCCCCACTTATTCTAAATTCCTTGGCTAAAATCAGCGTAATATTATCTAACCCACCCGCTTCATTAGCCGCTTCAATTAATCGATCCGCTAAATAATCGAGATCTGACAAATCAATAGTGGAGTGAATAATGGCTTGAATCTCTTCGTCACTTACCATCGTATTTAATCCATCTGAACATAGTAACAATAGACGGAGATCTTCAACCGAAAAATTATTCACTTCCGTTTTTAAATCAACAGGCTGCCCAATCGATTGAGTAACCACATTTCTTCGTGGGTGATTAATTCCTTCTTCAGGGGTAATTTGACCTGATCGAATCAGCTCATTCACTAAAGAATGATCATCCGTTAGACGAATTAACTGGCCTTGATTATTATATGCATAAGCTCTTGAGTCTCCCACATGTGCAACAAGAAGTTGATCTTCGACCTGTGTCGCCAATACAAGTGTCGTCCCCATTCCATGTTGGTCCTCATTATTTTGAGCCTCTAAACTAATATATTGGTTAACCTGACTCATAATTACCTGTAACCAGTCTTTCATTTGTACAAGATCCAATGGATCTTTAAGAGTTAAAAAATGTTGACCAATAAACTCCGTTGTCTTTTTACTCGCCACATCTCCAGCTAGGTTGCCACCCACGCCATCACAGAGAATAAGTAAAGCTTGTTTTCCCGGTGATACAAAGTAATCTGCGTAATCTTGATTGCTGGTCCGCTTTTTACCAATATGCGTATGAACTACGATCTCCATCTTCCACCTCAATCCTTTGATTTTATGAATCGACTAATAAAAAAGCCATCTGTATGATAAACCTGAGGCCACACCCGGATATACCCTTCTTCGGTTAAGAGCTTTTTAGGCACACCCTCTTCTTCCTTTACAGGATCTATCTTAAAATTTGAATGTTTTTTTAGGAAACTTTGAACCTGATACTCATTTTCTTCATATACCAAAGAACATGTTGAATAAATCAATCGACCTCCTGGTTTTAAAAGACTAGCAGCTTTCTCCAGCAGCTGATCTTGAATTTGGCAAAGTGAGTCAATCGATGTTTGATCTTTTCGGTATTTAATTTCTGGTTTCCGACGCATCAGTCCAGTACCTGAACAGGGTGCATCTAAGTATATCACATCAAATAAATCTTGAAAATCTGGAGAATACTTCAGAGCATCCGTTGCGTGTAATGTTACCCGATCGCTCAAGTTCATCCGATCTAAATGATCAGACAAAATTTTCAACTTGCGTTTGGAAATGTCTAGAGCCCATAAATGCCCGTTGTCTAGTAAACTAGCAATATGAGTTGCTTTCCCCCCAGGTGCTGCACAGGCATCCAGAACTTTTTCATGCCCTTTCAATTGTCCAAGTGGAGCTACCAACATGGAAGATTCATCTTGAATGGTTAAAGCACCTTCTTTAAATAGATCAGAGTGAATCGGTGTCTTCTTTTCAAAACGTAACCCAAAACTTGAAATTGGACTTCCTTCAACCGGCGTCCCTCGCAAATTAAACCAATCGATAGCTTGTTTCTGTGTGATCTTCAAAGGATTGATCCGAACGCTGATTAGAGGTTCCTCATTTAGGCTCGCTAAAAATAGTTCTAATGACTCCTCCGAAAGATGCTTGGAGAAATATTCGACAAGCCAATCATCGATTGAATAAGTAATCGCAAGACGTTTAATAGGATCTTTAATGAGCTCTATAGAACGCAGTGGATGACGCATAAACTGGCGTAATACACCATTCACAAATTTACCAAGTCCTTGATGCCCATTCGTTTTAGCAATCGTTACTGCATCATCAACAATAGCATAATTAGGAATACGGTCTAAATAGACCATTTGAAAAACTGACATTCTTAAAAGACTTCGAACCCAAGAATCCACTTTTTTCCCTTGTATGTATGGTTCGATTAAAAAATCAAGCGTCTTACGTCGTTGAACGCTTCCATATACAACTCTAACCAAAAGATCTATATCACGTTGATCTCGCTTACTATTTTGAATATAGCGATCCAGGACCACATTTGAATATTCACCACCCTGGTCAATCTTATCCAAAATGTATAACATATCCCATCTTAAATAAGATTTTAATTTATGTTTGGCCTTGACTTTTACTTTCATATTATTCCCCTATTTCACTCATAAATTGTTGACCAATAAATTCTTTTAAATTTTGTCCTTTCAAAAATTCAGAAACAGGCATTTTCTTTTTCCCAGCAGGCTGGTAAATTTCGACAGCATAATAGGTCTGATTGCCACATTGGACATAAAAAGCTTGATCATCACTTGCAACAATCGTTCCTGGGCTATACTCTTTTGTCGTTAACCGATTCATCACATCCGTTTTTTGAACTGGATGTCCATCCCAAATTTTTACGCGTTGGCCTGATAAAAATGTATAGGTCGTTGGATTGGGCCTAAAAGCACGAATGTGATGATCAATTTCAATCGCTGTTTTTTCCCATTGAATGATTTCGTCGCTTTTTTTCAAGACTGGTGCATAAGTAACTTGATCTTCCTCTTGTTCCACTGGTTGGATTGCTCCTTCAAATATTTTAGGCAAGGTAGAGAGCAACAATTCTTTGCCTATTAAAGCTAATTTTTGAAATAAGCTGCCGGCATCATCGTGTTCTTGAATTGCAAGACTAGTTTGAGCATAAATAGCTCCTGCATCCAACTTTTCAGTCATTGCCATGATTGATACTCCGGTTTCCTCTTCCTGCTGCCAAATAGCATACTGAATAGGGGCTGCACCCCGATATTTAGGAAGCAAAGAGGCATGGACATTAATAGCGCCCTCTTTAGCACTATCCAGTATATCTTTAGGGAGTATCTGGCCATAGGCCGCCGTTATAATCAAATCCGCACCTAATTTGAGCAAAGCAGCATGTTCATTAGAACCCTGAAGCCGTTCTGGTTGATAAACAGGGATTTGATACGATTGGGCTAGTAATTTTACCGGTGGTGGTGTCAAAACCCTTTTTCGACCTACTGGACGATCAGGTTGCGTAACAACTGCCTGCACATGCACATCAACATCTTCGACTAATCCTTGTAGAATGGTTGCTGCAAACTCAGGCGTTCCCATAAAAATAACTTTTTTCACTCAAATCCCACTTTCTATATAAAATACTGCGGCTCATGATCAATTTGGATGTAAATTCCTTTTTTTTCTGCAAGTTGACTATCTAAAGTCTTAAATTGATATTTTGATAAAATATCGCGTTCTTTAAACTTTAATAAAAGCATAAAATGATAATAATCATTAATCCGCTCAATCCCACTATTAGATGGGCCTAGAATAATTACTTCTTTATCCTTTAATATATTTTGTAGTTCCAACTTCACTTCAAAAATAGCTTGCTGTGCTTTGGCTCGGTTTTTGCTTGATAATTTAATGGAACAGGTATAGTAATAAGGTGGATATTTCCCAAGATGACGACGCTTCATTTCGTAATAAAAAAACTCTTCATAATCATGTTGACTAGCGAATTGAATCACATAATTATCTGGATTATAGGTTTGAATAATAACTTGACCCTGCAGTCGTCCTCGTCCTGTTCGCCCAGCAACTTGAGTTAAAAGTTGAAAGGTCTTTTCTCCTGCACGAAAATCAGGTAAATTTAGGCCCGTATCTGCATTAATTACCCCTACTAAGGTCACGTTCTCAAAATCAAGCCCCTTTGCAATCATTTGTGTACCTAGAAGAATCGCTGATTTCTGGTTTGAAAACTCATTCAATAACCTTGCATGAGCTCCCTTTCGTCGAGTAGTATCATTATCCATTCGAATAACTGGGGTATTCGGAAATAACTCTTTTAAATTTTCAAAGACTTTTTGAGTCCCCATTCCCTGTTTTCGTAAATGATCACTCCCACATCGAGGACAATGATGAATCAAAGGAGTATGATAATCACAATAATGGCATTTTAAGGATTGGTCATACTTATGATAGGTTAAGGAAATATCGCAATGCGGGCATTGCAATACATTCCCACAAGATCGACACATAATATAAGAAGCATAGCCTCGGCGATTAAGCAATAGGACTACCTGCTCTTCACGATCAATCCGCTGTTGAATCGCTTTTTCTAACTTTTGAGACAAAATGAGCTGCCCCTGCTCCTCCAGATTTTGCCGCATATCTATAATTTCTACGGGAGGTAAGGGGCGTTGATTAATTCGTTGATCCATATGAATTAATTGATATCGATTCACTTCGGCTCTAGCCCTAGACTCTAAGGAAGGGGTAGCAGATCCTAATAGTAAACAAGCTCCATGATATTTTGACCGCCACTGAGCAACATCACGTGCATGGTAACGTGGATTTTCATTTTGCTTATAGGTTGTTTCATGTTCTTCATCGATAATAATTAACCCAATATTCTTCAGTGGTGCAAAAACAGATGAACGTGCTCCAACAACAATCTTAGCTTCTTGATTAATAATTCGCCGCCATTCATCATACCTTTCACTAACAGAAAGACCAGAATGAAGAACAGCTACTCCCTTTCCAAAGCGTCCGACTACCTGTTTTACCATCTGAGGTGTTAAGGAAATTTCCGGAACTAATAACATAGCTGTTCTCGAATCAGATAGAACTTTAGCAATTAACTGCAGATATACTTCCGTTTTTCCAGACCCGGTAACACCTTCTAATAAAAATGTTTGTGCTTTCTTTTGATCAAGACACTCCGCAAGTTGGTCAAAGGCCAACTGTTGAGATGTTAATAAGGGGCGAGCGGGATTAACTTCAATCTGATCAATTTGATCAGGTCGACGGTATTCATCCGCTTCATAGACTGCTAAAATTTCTTGGTCAATGAGACGATCAATGACCGATTTTGATACCTCAGCCGCTTTCGACAATTGTTGAATGGTCAATGGACTTTTTGGTGGATGATTCTGTAAATACTGTAATACCTGGATCTGCTTTTTACTTCTTTTAGATAAAGTTTGAATCTTTTTTATAAGTTTATCTGGATCGTATGATTCCGGAGAAATGTAGTGCAATTTCTTTTGAGTTTTTTGATCCAAGACTCGATATTCGATTCGTATTTTATTTAATTGAATTAATTGTTTAATTTGATTAGGGGTTAGGTATGTTTCCAGATCATGCTTAGTTATTTCAAGATCCTGATCCATATCAGAAAATCCCACTTTCGATAATAAAGGGTCTTTGTCAAGAATCCTAAAGACGGTTTGATATTTAACTTTAAGCATAGAAGGCAGCATCGCCTGTAGAACAGTTATCCAATAGCATTGTAAACGATAACTCAATTCTTGTGATAATTTGATCAGTTCTTCATTAAGATAAGATTGATAATCTAATACGGCTGTTATATCACGGATTGTTCCTTCAAATTCAACTTGATCTTTGATAGCTACGACAATAGCCATTAACTTACGAGCACCAAAGGGAACTTCAACTCGCATCCCTAATTCCAGCGCATCTTGCCATTCCTTAGGAACATGATATTCAAAAGTATGATTCACTTGAGCACTCGGTATATCAACAACCACCTCAACAAACATCTAATCACCCCCTTAACAAAAAACCCCTATGCCTTTCTAACAAGTTAGACATAGTGGTTTTCATTTAAATTATCATTAAGAACGATCTACAGACAACAAACCTGCATTCACTTCTTCAAGTGCTTTACCGATTGTCTTAACTGATTTATATTGATTCAATTGCATCATTTTGAACTCATGCATCTGTCTTGCCCGCTTACTCGCTAAAATGATTAAAGAATATTTTGAGGGTTCCTTTTCTAAGAGTTCATCAATTGACGGATATAACATCATAATACTCATTCTCCTTTATTATTTAAATACTGATCCATGCCAATCTGGATCTTATCAATCACACGCGAAACACGCAAATGCTCGCATTCTATTATAGCATTTATTTTGCGAACTGCATTATCAACTTGATCATTAACTACTACATAGTCATACTCAGCCATCATTTCAATCTCACGCTTGGCTTGTTTCATACGCTGAGCAATCTTTTCTTTTGAGTCTGTTCCACGATCAACCAAACGAGTCTCAAGCTCATTTAAAGATGGTGGAGCTAAGAAGATAAAAATTCCTTCCGGCATCCTTTGACGTACTTTGCTAGCTCCTTGTACTTCAATCTCTAGAAAGACATCGTAGCCTTCCGCTAAATTCTTTTCAATGTTGTCTAAAGGAGTCCCATAATAGTTTCCAACATATTCGGCATATTCCAACAGAGCTTGATTTGCAATTAAAGATTCAAATTCCTCTCGTTTTACAAAAAAATAGTCTTTTCCATCAATTTCTCCGGGTCTAGCTGAACGAGTGGTGGCAGATACGGAATAGACATACTCACAATCTTCCTGCTTGAATACCGCTGCTCTGACAGTCCCTTTTCCAACTCCTGACGGTCCAGATAGAATGACAAGTAACCCTCTCTGTTTGGTCATAATATACCTCCCATACATAATATGATTTATTCTAGCACATTTTATAAAGAACTCAAAGTTTCTCGGAGCAATTTACTCAAGTATTGATCAATTTCTCAATTAATAAAACGAATTTATGTTCGTATTTCTCTTGACATAATGAACGTACGTTCGTATAATAAGATTATAAAGAAAGAACAAGCGTTCGCATTGAGAGGAGTTATGATTACATGGAGGCAAGTTATTCTCATCGAAAAAAACTATTAGGTCGATTTACTCAAAGATTTTTTCAGCCTTTCCTTCAACCTGCACATTTAGATTCTGATACAGAGATTATGCAAGAACTTAATCATGTAAAGAAATCTTTGCAGGTCCATTATATTAATCAAAAGGCGATCAGAATTCTTTTTGAATATTATGATTCTAATAATACACTCAAGATGACAGAACAAAATTGTCTCATCTTATCACCAATCCTCAACAATGCTTGGATAAAGGTACAAAGCCAAGGAGAAACTTTTTTTCTTGAACTCAATCAAATTATTCGAGTGACTGCCATCACACAAGCGAATATTGCCTAGATTGTTTGAAAGAGATTTTCCACCTATCCCCGCTTATTAAAAAACCGCAGCAAATAGCTGCGGTTTTTTAATCATTTAACAGAGCACTTGTCTCCTTGCGACTTAAATATTTGCTTCTTTTTGGAATTAAGAAAGACGGCTTTAACTTAGCTATAGTAATAAATAACAAACTAACTACGACTGTCATTACTAAAGAACTAATCCAAAAAGACCCAGTCATGATGTTTAAGGGCGATTCTTGTCCCATTGCAAGGGGACCTATATAAAATCTTAGAAAATAAAACAAAACATTGCTTAATAGCGCTCCCGTAATAATATTTAAGCTTGTAGAAGAGTAACGGCGATTATTCAATGTTTTCTGGGTATATTTAGCAAAAAAGCCCATTACAAGAACGCTGATAAATGGAATCATAGCGAAGACAATCACTGATAACCAGTCACTGATGGGAATAGAAATCATTCCACAAACAAGACCAGCTATTCCCCCATAAATACCCGCCGCAGCCGCTCCTTGTCTAAGAGCAAACCACAAAAGTGGCCATATAAAAACAGCCCAATAATAAGGCATTAGAGAAGATTCCATACGACTATAGAAATAAAAGATCAATCCTGTTAAGGCAATAGCTAGTAACCCTTCTCTAATTTGTAGCAAAAGACGTTTATTCATCTTAACTATCCTTTCTTCGGTTGATAACTCGACGCTTCCATAATAATTGGTAAAATAACAGGCCGTCGCTTAGTTTCCTTATAAAGGAATTTTCCGATCTTTTCTTTTAACTCTCCCTTTAAGTTACCCCAATCAAAATTATCTGAAGCGAGTTGGCTTTCTAGGACATCTAAGGTGATATCTGAGCAAGCTTCTACCAAATCAATCGATGCCTTCATAAAGACAAATCCTCGTGAGGTAATCTGTGGTCCCACCAAGACTTGCTTTAACCGCCGAGATATGGTTGCCACTACAACGAAAATACCATCCTCACTCAAAACTTGTCGATCATGTAAGACCACATTTCCAATATCTCCAACACCGCTTCCATCGACTAAGACGTCACCAGCTTCAACACTGCCAGAAATCGACATCTTATTCTTCTGATACTGAACAACATCTCCTATTGCTGGGATAATGATTTGATCCGAAGTCATTCCAACTTGTAAAGCTAAATCTGCATGAGCTTTGAGCATCCGATACTCTCCATTAATTGGGATCAAATACTTTGGCTGAATAAAATTCATAAGCAATTTAAGATCATTCGGGGTAGCATGTCCCGAAGTTTTGTAATGGTCGTTGACACTAAGCACCTTAGCGCCCGCTCGATAAATCATGTCCTTCGTTTTTGCCACATTTGTTTCCATTGATACTGAAGGCGTTGTCGCAATATAGACAGTATCCTTTTCCTTTAATTTTACACTACCATGTTTACCCGTTGCCATACTTTGAATAATATTCAAAGGTTCCCCAACAGACCCCGTTGCTAAAATAACAATTTGTTCATCTTTATAATTTTTAATTTTGTTAAATTGACCAATAATATTTTTGCTTGGAATCTGTATTTTATCTAATTTTAGGGCAACATCCACAATCTCATAAACATCCTTGGTTGGGAAAAAAATGGTTCTTTCAGATTTATAAGCAGCAGTCATAACCTGTTGAATCCGAGCAATATTAGAACCAATCGTTCCAACAATGACTCTCCCTTTTGCATTTCGAAATACTTCAGTAATCTCATCAGCAATCACTAAATCTGAAACATTCTCAATTGAAGACTCTGCCGCTGCAGAATCGCTTAACAAAGCGATCACATTTTCTTTACCCAAATCAGTGAGACGCGAAAAGTCTGTTTTATAAGGTTGACTAGCAGATGGGTCAAAACGGAAATCTCCTGTATAAACAATCGATCCTTCTTTAGTTTCCAATACAATACCGACAGAATCAGGAATCGTATGAGTGGTTGAAAAGAAAGACACGGTTACCTGATCAAACTCAATTTCTGTTTCTGCATCCACGGTAAAGAAGTTCTCCAAGCGATCCTCTAGGTGGTGTTTCCTAGCAGCAATACTCGCTAATTCCATGGTCAACTGTGTCCCAAAGACGGGTGCATCGATTTCGCCTAATAAAAAAGGAAGTGCTCCGACAGCATCGGCATGTCCATGGGATAAAAAGATCCCTACAACGCGATCCGCATTTTCTTTCAAATAAGAAAAATCGGGAATTACAAAATCAATCCCTAATAGATCATCCTCTGGATATAATAAACCACAATCCAATACAAAAATAGATTGATTGACTTCAACAACATACAGACTCTTCCCTTCTTCACGAACACCGCCTAAGGGAATAATTTTTATATTTGTCATTTTTCACCTCTATAATTTTTTATCAAAACTGTCTTGTGTTGATTAACACAGTAACCCTAGTATATCATAGATTAACCAATAATAAAAAGAAGAGGCTGTGATATTCCTATCATAGCCTCTTCCTTGCCAATTATTTTATTACAAAATAGCCTCTCAATGTCTTTTAGCCCATAACTTATGGAGAGTGAATCGAACTCTTAGAACATCCACTTACTCAACGAGCTATTCTGGCTTAGCCATCAAAGCCTTACGGGATAAGTCGATACGCCCTTTGTCATCAATCCCCATCACTTTAACCGTTACCTTATCACCAATATCAAAGATATCTTCTACCCGATCAATACGACGGTGATCAATCTGTGAAATATGTAAAAGACCGGACTTACCAGGCAATACTTCTACAAAGGCCCCATAGTTTTCAATTCTCAAAATGGTTCCTTCATAAGTTTTACCTACCTCGACTTCTTCAACTAATTGTTCAATCATTTCAATAGCCTTTTTAATCATGCTTAGATCACTTGAAGCAACACTAACTAGACCTTCTTCAGTAATATCAATCTTAACCCCTGTTTGATCAATAATTGAATTGATGGTTTCGCCGCCCTTACCAATGACTACTTTAATCTTATCCGGGTTAATCTGAATCATTTCAATCTTAGGTGCATATGGACTCAATTCTGGTCTAGGCTTATCGATGGTTGCCAGAATATTTTCAAGGATTTCCAAACGTGCTCTTTTCGCTTGTGATAATGCTTTTTCAAGGATCTCCGCGGTAATTCCTTGGATTTTAATATCCATTTGGAGCGCTGTAATTCCTTGGCTAGTTCCAGCCACTTTGAAATCCATATCACCTAAGTGATCTTCAAGTCCTTGAATATCTGTTAAAACAGTATATTTGTCATGATCCTCTTCATCCATAATCAACCCCATCGCAATACCTGCTACAGGAGCTTTAATTGGCACACCACCATCCATTAAAGCTAAGGTTCCAGCACAAATGGAAGCCTGCGATGAGGAACCATTGGACTCAAGCACCTCCGCTACTAAGCGAATAGTATAAGGGAAATCTGCTTCACTTGGTAGTACCTGTGCTAAAGCACGTTCTCCTAAGGCTCCGTGTCCTATCTCTCGACGTCCTGGAGAACCGACACGTCCTGTTTCTCCAACAGAAAAATTTGGAAAATTATAATGGTGCATGAAACGTTTCTCTTCTTCCAATCCAAGTCCATCAATAACTTGGTGTTCGCTCAAAGGAGCAAGCGTTAAAACTGAAAGTGCTTGGGTCTGTCCTCTCGTAAACAAACCGGATCCATGCGTCCGATTTAAAAGTCCAACTTCTGATTCTAATGGCCTGATTTCATCAATTTTGCGACCATCTGGTCTAACTTGTTCGTGAGTAATTAATCGGCGAACTTCTTTCTTCTCCAAATCATTCATCGCTGAACTAGCATCAGCTAATAGCAGTTCAATCTCCTCGTTATCTGCTAACTTTTCTTCAAAGTATTCCATAGCCTCTTCTTTTAATTGATTAACCGCTTCTTCACGAGCTTGTTTTTCAGGAACTTGAATTGCTTGGACCATTCTCGATTGGTATTGTTCTTGTACCTCTGATAAAATTGCAGCATCTTTTTGCCGAATATCAAATTCGAATTTTTCTTTACCAATGACTGCTTGCACTTCAATTTGGAATTGGCATAGCTCTTGGATTGCTTGATGACCAAAAAGCAAAGCTTCTAACATTGTCGATTCATCCAATTCTTTTGCTGATGACTCTACCATATTAATGGCTTCGGCGGTTCCAGCTACTGATAAATCCAGGTCGGATTTTTCCATCTGACTCGGTGTAGGATTTAAGATAAACTCACCATCAATCCGTCCCACTTGAACTCCAGCAATCGGGCCTAAAAAAGGAATATCTGATAACGTTAAAGCAAAGGATGACCCTAACATGGCAGCCATTTCCGGCGAACAATCTTGATCAACAGATAAAACTGTATTGGTTATTTGAATTTCATTACGCACTCCATCTGGAAATAAGGGACGAATAGGACGGTCAATCAAGCGGGATGTTAGAGTCGCATGATCAGATGGCCTACCTTCTCTTTTAAGAAATCCACCTGGAACTTTCCCAACAGCATACATTTTTTCAATATAATGTACGGTTAAAGGAAAGAAATCCATTCCAGATGTTTTTTTTGAAGCAACCGCTACGGATAAAACGGCCGTATCTCCATAACGAACCAAGACAGCTCCATTAGCTTGTTTAGCCATTTGTCCAACTTCAATAGTTAAAGGACGGCCCCCCCAAGTCGTTTGAAAAATTTGTTTATTTGACATAAATATACTCCTTTAAATAATGTACCTGTCTACTCGACCACTAAACAAACATCAACTCACTGTAACCAATCAGCTCATGTTTGGTTAGTAGTTGAGAGTAAATCAAGCTACTAGTAATATAACAAAACTCTTCCTGAAAAGCGAATTTGCTTAAATAATAAATCATATTTCTTCAACAAAAAAATGGTTGGGGCTCAACCCCAACCACCTTAACAATGACTAGCGACGTAGTCCTAAACGTTGAATTAATTCACGGTAACGTGTAACGTCTTTTTTACGTAAATAAGCAAGCAAGTTACGACGGTGACCGATCTTCTTCATCAGACCACGATATGAATGAAAGTCTTTCTTATGAATCTTAATATGGTCATTTAAAGTATTGATATCTTCAGTCAAGACAGCTACTTGAACTTCAACTGAACCTGTATCTCCTTCATGACGAGCATATTCCTTCATAATTTCATTTTTACGTTCTTTAGAAATTGCCATCATTTTCACCTCTTTCTATTTTGTCTGTGCCTCAAGCTAAGTATGGCGTTGGTGATTCGCCAAACTGAGCTTGGGTCAAAAGTTCATAGTCGGTATGTTACAGCAACTTAGAACCACTTCATTATGTTACTACAAGTGGCTTTCTGATGCAAGTATTAATTGTGCTTGATTCAGATCTTGAAGCAAAAAATAAGGCTGAAATTCTTCCGGAGCTTCTTCTTGTCTTAAAAGATGCAGTCCTAACTCTCCTTGTCGAAAGCGATTTGTATCCATGCAGAGATTAAATCGAAAATCTATGTGATGGTGGTCCCCTTCATTTTTTATAGGATTAGCTGGTATTGAATGATAATTCACATCCAATAAGAACACGGGTGCTTGAGACAGAGCTTTGAAGCCAGTCTCCTCTTCAAATTCACGTTTAGCAGTCTGAATAAGCTGTTCACCTTTTTCAACATGTCCAGCTGGTAACAACCGCCGATTTAAATAAGGGTGGTCTATAAAACAAGCAGCATTCTCTAGTAACACAAATGCTGATGCTGTTAAATGCAAGCTACTAGATCGGTCATCCAACTGGTCGTTAGCTGTTTTTAAAAGAAGACTTTCAATCTCCTTCAATTTTTTATTTGATAGCCAAGGATAGGTTTGAGTCTTCAATTGTTTGATATAAGCTAATGCTTCTTTTTTAAGCATCACTTAACAGCTCCATTCGTACACATTTAATTAAGTGAAAAGAACCCAGAATAATCAGTGGTTGTAGCTTTGCATCTAAGGCATAATTAACTGCTTCCAAAGGGTTTTTAAATTGCAAAGTCGAAACATTTTCCTTGTCAAAGATTACAGCTAAATCTTCTACCTCTAATGTCCTCCCTGGAAAATCTGGCTGAGTCAATATAAAATCAGCCTTTAACTCTTTTAAGAGCTTAACCATCGAATTAACGTCCTTATCTTTCAAAAAACCACAAATAATATAGATTTTTTGATCTTTAAATTCTTGTTTAAGGGTATCAATCGTGGCTTCCATTGCATCCATATTATGACAGGCATCTAAAATAATCAGTGGACTTTGACTTACTGTTTCATACCTTCCAGGCAAAGAAAGGTCTCGAAGAGCGTGATTAACCCGATTTTCATCGACGAGCAAGCCCTCCTCCTGTAACCAAGCTTGATACCATAGACAAGCTGTCGTAAGATTTTCTACCTGATAGTCTCCCTGGAGTCCTAAAGAAACCTGCAGGGTACAATCATCCGCTAAACGTAGGAGATACCGTCTATTTGGTTGAATCTCAGCTAGCGGCTTAGGCGAATAAACCCAATGACAAGCCAACTGTTCTGACTTCTCCCGAAGAATATCGATCGCTTCTTGCTTTTGATTTGGAGCAACAATGACCGTCTGGTTCGGTCGCATAATACCAGATTTAGTCCTGGTAATTTCAGATAAATTATGTCCTAGAATATTCAAATGATCCAAACCAATTTTAGTAAATACGGCATAATCGGAAGATGTAATGGCGTTGGTAGCATCTAATGCCCCTCCCATGCCACATTCAAAAACAACCCAATCACAAGCTAAATGAGCATAATAAAGTGTAGCAACTAAAAAGGATAACTCAAATTGTGATAGATCCACTTCTGGATTCAACCCTTCTAAGATGGCCGCTTGATATACTTGATCCAAAAGACGATTAAAGGCTGTCTTATCAATCATTTTCTGGTTAACTTGAATGGACTCACACTCACTAAATAAGTGAGGGCTTGTAAATAAACCTACTCGAAGATCGTACTCAGCCAGTATGCAAGCGATCATGTTTGCAGTCGATCCTTTTCCATTAGTTCCGGCGATATGAATAATTCGATAGGCTTGATCAGGATTACCCAATCTATTTAATAAACGCCTTAATAAAGCTAAACGATCTCCCTGACCATAAAGCATGGCTGGAGTTTTGTTTGAAAAATCACTTATCATTTTAGTTCACCTTTGGGAGGGATTGAAGAAACTCATTTCTAAGTTGTATATTTTCCTTAAATTCTCCAACATAATAACAAGTTCGAGTGATCGAATTCATTTTCTTAACCCCACGCATTTCAACGCACATGTGTCTTGCATCGACAATCACTGCGACTCCTCTGGCATTGGTTACTTCCATTAAAATATTCGCCACTTCTCGGGTAATATTCTCTTGTACATTCAATTTTTTTGAGACATAGTCAACCAATCTTGGAATTTTAGAAAGGCCAATAATTTTACCACCTTGCGGTAGATAGGCGACAGAAACCTGACCAAAGAAAGGAAGCATGTGATGTTCACACATCGAATAAAAAGGAATATTGTTAACTGAAACAAATTGGTCATCATCTTCCTGTTCAGTCGGGAACATCTTTCCTTCAGAAAACTCTGTCAAACGAGTTGAAGCGGTTGTTTCCGCCAGCGCTTTAGCAACACGCTTAGGTGTTTCAATTAATCCATCACGATCAGGATCTTCACCAATTTCAATTAAAATTTCCCGTACTAGTTCTTCCACTCGACTTAAATTCATTTCTTTCATTTTTACACTCTTTCTATTTTTTGCTGTCCCTGAACTTCGAGCAATTCAACGGCATCAAGAACGGCATCTTTTTGATAAAAATCATCTTGCATAATTTCCCTTAACGGAATTAGGACAAATAAACGGTTGAAAACCTGAGGGTGAGGCAATATTAATTTAGGATCATCTTGCTTTTTATGATCAAAAAATAAGATATCAATGTCTACCGTTCTTGGCCCCCAACGAATAATTCGTTCACGATGCAACTTGGCTTCGATCTCATGAATATAATCCAATAGACAATACGGCGATAAATTAGTTTCAATCAACAGTGCTTGATTTATAAAATCATCCTGAACAACTCCTCCAACTGGAGAAGTTTGATAATAAGAAGATGCGCGAATGATTTTAATAGCCTCATGCATTTGCAAATACATCTGTGCACTTTTTAATTGCTGAATACGGTCTCCCATATTCGACCCTAAACTCAGATAAACCTGATGCACCACTCCTAAGCCTCCAATTCAATTTCAGCACTATCCATAAAACCTTCGATAGGTAATTGTAGCTTACGAACATTTACCTTTACAGAATCAATTTTTTCGGGGCTCGAATCCTTGATTAGGCGTACAATATCAAAGGCGAGTGTTTCAATCAAATCTGCCCGTGTTTTTTGAATGTACGTTTCAATTATTTGATAAAAATGAGCATATGAAACTGTTTCATCTAACTGGTCAGCTTTCACTGAGTTCTTAATAGTCACACAAAGATCGATCGCTAACTTTTGACCTAATTTTTTTTCTTCTTCAAACACTCCGATATGAGAATAAAAAGACATATTATTTAATTTAATCTTAAACATTCATAACTCCTTACTTCTTCTTATAGGCCGAAAAATTAATATCATCCAATTGATCCGCTAAACGAATATTTGAGCCAATTAATCCAGCAACGACGTGTTCTTTAGCCACATGAACCCGCACAACTTCAATCCCCATATAAGATGCGACAGCAGTCAGTGCTGCGGACGCTTCATCTCTTAATGCAAAACCTTCTTCCTTACTTGGATCCGTATCAAAACCTGCTTCCGCTAACGTATTTTGAATAAATCGTTTTCTTGAAACACCCAAAAAACAAGTAAATCCCCAATCGTGAATACGCTGCGACTCACGAACAAGGTGATAGTTTTCCTTTTTAGTTAATCCAAAACCGATTCCTGGATCTAACATGAGTCGATTTAAAGAAATCCCTGCTGCTTGAGCTATTTCCAAGGTTTTGTCAAAATAAGCCTCCATTAAACTTAAATCATCCATTTGACTGAATGCTTGTAGTTCTTGATGAGTAAAGATGCCTTCTGCGCCAAAATGAGGAAAAATTTTGGCTGAAGGATGTTCTGGACGAACAATGACAGGATTAAACATGGCCACGCAGCCTACTTGGGACTGACTAATTACATTAGCCATTGCCGGATCACCTAATAAGCCAGTAATATCATTAATTATATCTGCCCCGGCTTCAATCGCTGCCTTAGCAACTTCTGCCTTCCAAGTATCCACTGAAATAATAACATCTGAATCTTGTCGTAATGCCCTAATAACAGGTACTACGCGGGCAATCTCTTCATCAATTTCAACATAGCTTGATCCCGGACGGGTCGATTCCCCACCAATATCTATCATTTTACAGCCTGCTTGAATCAAATACTTTGCCCTTTTAATGGCTTTATCTGTTTGAAACCATTGTCCTCCATCAGAAAATGAATCCGGAGTTACATTGACAATGCCGCAAATGATAGTAGCTTGCCCATGACAAATCTTTCGTTGGTTAAAATGAAAATCTCTTACTACTTGCTTTACTTCCATAATATGCTCCTTGAGAAAAATTATCAGAAAAAGAGCACCTTAGATTAACTAAGGTGCCCCCGCAAGGATTAACAGCGGAGGCAATGATCAACCGCGTGATAGCCACTTCGTCTACCGGCAACATCCCATCCGGAAGCACTTAACGTTAATCATTTACTCTGTTCTAATTCCACTCTATTGTAGTGGAATATATTTCTTTTTACAATGCTTATTATAAGAATTTTATTTCATCGAAAACTTAGCTTTTAGCTCCATAATGACATCCCGCATCAAGGCTGCTTGTTCAAAATTAAGCTCTTTGGCATAAGTTTTCATTTGAAGTGTCATCCGCTCCAACTCTTCCTGTCTTTGTAAACGAGATAGCTTTTTGAATTTAGCCAAAGTATTTTCTTCTTTTTCTTCATGACTAACATCCGTTGTAATACGGATTAAATCACGAATATCTTTTTTAATAGTTTTCGGCGTAATGCCGTGCTTTTTATTATAAGCTTCTTGAATCTCACGGCGACGCTTTGTCTCATCGATGGCATTTTTCATCGATTCTGTAATACAATCCGCATACATGATAACCGTTCCATCGGCATTACGCGCAGCTCGACCAATGGTTTGGACCAAAGCCCTCTCAGACCTTAAAAAGCCTTCCTTATCTGCATCTAAAATAGCCACCAAGGAAACTTCTGGAACATCGATACCTTCTCTCAAAAGATTGATCCCCACTAAAACATCGAACACTCCCAATCTAAGATCGCGAATAATCTCAGTTCGTTCGAGAGTTGCAATATCCGAATGAAGATACTTCACTTTAATATCAATTTCTTTGAGATATTCTGTTAAATCTTCCGACATCTTCTTAGTTAAAGTTGTAATAAATACCCGTTCATTCTTGTCGACTCTTCGATTAATTTCATGGACTAAATCATCAATTTGACCTTTAATCGGTCGAACTTCTACTATTGGATCCAGTAAACCAGTAGGTCGAATAATCTGCTGCGCCATTGGAAGAGTGGCTCTTTCCATCTCATAAGGACCTGGTGTCGCTGAAATATAAATAATTTGATGAACATGTTCTTCAAACTCATTTAACTTTAAAGGACGATTATCTAAAGCAGACGGTAGACGGAAACCAAAATCAATCAACTGCTGCTTACGTGCACGGTCTCCATTATACATACCACGAATTTGCGGCATCGTCATATGCGACTCATCAACCACAATTAAATAATCATCGGGAAAGAAATCAAGCAAGGTAAAGGGCGCTTGCCCCGGTTTTCTACCATCCATATGCCGAGAATAATTTTCGATTCCAGAACAATATCCCATTTCTAATAACATTTCAATGTCATAGTTTGTCCGTTGCTCTAAGCGTTGGGCTTCTAATAGCTTATTTTCTTTACGTAAAAATTCCAATTGCTCTTCCAATTCTTGACGGATTGTATCAACAGCCCGCAAAATTTGAGGTTGATCAGCGACGAAGTGAGTAGCGGGATATACTGGAAAATGGGCAACATCATTCTTTACTTCTCCTGTTAGAACATCCACTTCTCGAATACGATCAATTTCATCTCCAAAAAATTCAACCCGAATAACTTCCTTATCACGAGATGCTAAAAAGATTTCTAAAACATCCCCTCTTGCTCGAAAAGTTCCCCGTTGAAAATCTATATCATTACGTACAAATTGCATATCTACTAGGCGCTTCATTACTTCTTCACGAGAAATTTCCTGACCCTGTCGTAAGGATAACACATGATCTCGATAAACTTTAGGATCGACTAACCCGTAGATACACGAAACAGAAGCAACCACGATGACATCATTTCTTTCTAATAAAGCGGATGAAGCGGAATGTCGCAACTTATCAATTTCATCGTTGACTGAAGACTCCTTCTCAATATAAGTATCTGATGAAGGGACATAAGCTTCTGGTTGATAATAATCATAATACGATACAAAATATTCTACGGCATTTTCCGGAAAAAACTCTAACAATTCTGAATACAATTGTCCCGCTAAGGTTTTATTATGAGCCAAAACTAAAGTTGGTTTATTAACTTCTTGAATAACATTCGCAATTGTAAAGGTCTTACCAGTACCTGTTGCCCCCAGTAATATCTGTTCCTTAGTTCCCCTTTGTATACCTTGGGTCAGTTGCGCAATGGCTTCAGGCTGATCTCCAGCAGGTTTATAGGGGGCCTTAATTTTAAATTTATTATTTAACACCTTCTGTACGCCTCCTCATTGGCATCATCTCCCTAAATTTAATGAAGATGACTGACATTGTCAAATAAATCAATCTAATTACTCAAACCGATTTTTAGCCATAATGGTCACTATCAAACTAGTAACACCGATATATCTAGGTATTTGAGCCTAATTGTGCAATAAAAGATTGCATCTTTAATATGACTTCGGTATAATGTTTTCTGTTGACTAAGTTTTAGCTTAGACGATTCTATAGGAAAAGGGGTGACCATAAATGGCCAATACTAAATCAGCCTTAAAACGCGTACGTCAAACTGAAAGTGTGAATTCTCGCAAGCGTTCACAAACAGCAGCTCTTCGTACTGCCATTAAAAAAGTTCGCCAAGCAGTTGAAACTGGCGAAGGTGATAGCCAAGCTTTATTCAATGCAGCGGTTAAAGCCATTGATTCAGCAGTTAACAAAGGCTTAATCCATCACAACAAAGCATCACGTGATAAATCACGTTTAGCAAAATTAGTTAATTCAGCAAAATAAGCTTGAATCAACTCAATAAACAATCAAGGCCAAGGACGACTATCGTTGCTCCTTGGCCTTTTTAAGTATGCTCATTAAGAATGAGCTAACTGACTTAAAATAAGATAAAAAGACGTGTCCGCTTGCACTTTTCCAGTCTTAATAAAAAAATCTGCCTCAATTAAAGAACGGTAAAGTGATTCTAAATCCTGCCGATCCATTGACGTCGCATAATTCATAGCTAATTTAACTCGATAAGGATGTACATTTAAACTTTTTGCCATCTCACCCTGATTTTGACCCGCTGCAAAGAGAATTTGTACTTGTAAAATTAATCGAAATTGTGAAATAATTAAAGCCTGCAAAGCCAAAGGATCGTTCTTCATCAAAATCAAATCTTGATAGATTTGAATTGCATCCACAAAACGACGTCGAAGAATAGCGTCCGTTAATTCAAAAATATTTGACTCGAGACTCCGCGTTACCAAATTTTTAACAACTTCTAAATTAATCGTTTCATTATTTTGGGCATATTGTTCTAATTTTTTAATTTCCGCCATGGTCTGACTCAATTGAAAATTACTACGTGTCAATAATTCTTCAAAGGCTTCGTTTGTAACATTTAGTGAAGCTGTTTTAATATAGTCTTTTAAGTATCGTCTTAACTCTCTTTCTTCTAGAGCCAGAACCTCAATAAATTGACTATATTTTTGAATTTGTTGAGTCAATTTTCGTCGTTTATCTACTTTTTCATAAGGCATCAAAAACACCAGACAGGTCCCAGGGTTAGGATCTTTTAAATAAGCTTGAAGTCTTTTTTCTTCAGCGATTGTCAGCTTTTTCTGAGGATTGGTTGAAATAAAATCTGCCTCCTCCACCATAACTAACCTTAATTCAGCTAAAAAAGAAAAACTCTCAGCCTCATCTAAAACCTGATCCATTGTCACTTCACGATAGTCAAGGACAGATATATCTAAATCACTATAATATCTCTCAACATTTTTCATCAACGTTTCACGAAATTCCTGAATCAGGAAATATTCCTTACCTAATAAAGTATAAATTGCTTGAATATCATTTTGATTTATCGCTTGAATGGCTTCTTGATAACCCATATTTTTCTCCTAATCTTACCATTTCAACACTACAATTATTTACTATCCTATCCATTTTAGCTATAATAACAAACAAATTCAATCGAAAGGATACAGACTATGAAGCCTCTAATTGGTATCACTACTTCTATCACCTCGATTCATAATGATCCTCGTTATCAGCCGTTTGATGCTACCTATCTTCCTCACTACTTAGTGACCGCAGTCGAAAAAGCAGGAGGAATTCCAGTCGCTATACCTATACTGAATATTGATAATCTAGAAGAAATTACTCAACGACTAGACGGCCTAATTCTAAGTGGTGGTCATGACCTTGATCCAAGTTATTACCAAGAGGAACCTCATCCCAACTTAGGGCCGATATTTCCAGCCAGAGACCGACATGAAATGAATCTCATCCGACAGTTTTATCCCCTCAACAAACCAATATTAGGAATTTGCCGAGGAATGCAACTACTTAATATTGCCTTTGGTGGTAGCCTCTACCAAGATTTAAGTCAAAACCCCTCAATACAGATACAACATTGTCAAAGCAGTGAGATGGAATATTCCACCCATTCTATTAACATTGCAGAGGATTCATTCCTTAAATCCTTAATATCCGATGATAATCGAGTAAACTCTGTTCATCATCAAATTATCAAGCAACTGGCGCCTAGTTTGAAAGCAATCGCTTGGTCCCAGGATCAAGTGATTGAAGCACTAGAGGATCGGGATCATCCCTTTTTATTGGGTTTACAATGGCATCCTGAATATACATATAACTATTCGCCAGCTTCCCAAGCTATTTTTAATTGTTTTATTGAAGCTTGTCAAAAATAATCAATAAAAATCCCTAGACTTTTATCAGTTTAGGGATTTTGTTTATTATTATTCGTAAAAAAGTCGAATGACTCTTAAAATTAATGGTAATTTTTAACAATATAATCAACTAACAGCTTCATAGGATCAATGAATTCCACCGAGTAATCCGCTTGTCCTGTAGCTAATTCAATTTCAGTACAACCTGCAATAATAGCCTGTGCACCTTCATCAATGAGATGATGACCCGCTTCTTGCAATAATTGATTAGGGTATGTTCCCACGTGCCCATTTTTTATGCCTTCAGGGCCATAAATTGCCTCCATCACTTTCTCTTGATAATCTCTATTTGGGTAAATGACCTTTTTAGAAAGATGATGTGAAAAGAGATCTATCTTTCGTGTGCCATCAGTACACATGACTCCAACTTTTTCCATACTTGGATAGTTATCTTCGAGAAATCGGTTTAAAACTTGATAAGCATTTAAAATTTTTACTGAAGATTGTGCTTGAAGAGCGTCTATATAATAATGACATGTCATACATGGTATAGCGATCAAGTCACAGCCTGCTTTTTCTAAAAGTTGAACGGATTCCATTAAAGCATCCAAGGGACTAGGACCTTTATGAAGAATTGCCTCTGTACGGTCAGGAATTTGTGGGTGGCTATCTATAACTACCCTAAAATGGTCTTGGTCACAATGAATATCTGTCGTCTGCTGAATAATGTTTTGAAAGAAAGAAGCGGTTGCAGCTGGGCCCATGCCACCTAAAACCCCAATAACGGTTTGTCGTGCCATAGTTTCCTCCTTATTTTTTAAAACGATGAGCGATTAATTGGTAACAGTATGCAAATCCAGGCAATGGATCAGACCAAGACCAAATAGCTCCAACTTTTCGATTAAATAAGCTTTTAATCATAGTTGTCAAACTTAGTTGGCCAGTTCGGTAATAATCTCTCATCGCAACTAAATCTTCTTTTAAATATTGAAAATAAATATGACTATCATAATCAATGACTTTTTGTCCTATTTCATGCCCAGTTAACTCAAGGTAGGCTAAATAGGGCATGTTAATCCCGACCTTTTCAATCATCGCATTAAAATTGGTAGTCCGTGCATTAATCTCAATTAAGAAAAACTCACCCGTTTGAGCATCTTTCTTGAATTCAATTTCAGCAAAACCCTTAAATCCAATTGATTGAAGAAATGGAATTCCTAACTCTGCCAAACGAGGAACATATTCTTGGCGAATATAGGTCGATGCTCCAAAATTGATCGGAAACTGTCGTAATTTATGGCCAGTCATCCAATGAGTTACTTTAGAATTTTGGTCCAAATAAGCATCAAAGGTATACATATGGTCATCAAAACCTTGTATGAATCGCTGGACTACCATTTCATAACCTGCGTTTTGTGTCATTTGGATTTTTTGCATGAGTTCTTCATCTGAATGAATAATAAACAATTTTGTTCTAAAACGCGAAACAAAGCCCATCGAATCAACAGGTTTTAAAATAACTGGATAAGCTAAGTTAGCATGCAACTTAGCTAATAATTCAGGGTCTTGAGCAGACAAAGTGATCGGATAAGGCATCTGATGCCTTTCAGCTAATCGATATAATTGATCCTTATCAATCACTTTTTGCCATAAGCCTTGCTCAGTCATGGTGATTAAATAATAGTCTTTCAATAGATCCATGTAGCGATCAATATATAAAGCTAAGGTATCAGTTGTTGGGAAAAGAACTGGTTTTTCACTTTGCTGTTTCCCATAATCTATTAAAAATTCGAGCATCGCTTCAGGATCTTTATTATAATCTGGTCCGATTAATTTTTCTTGTACGTAACGCGAATGCATCGCAAAAGCTCGACTTTCATCGTAGTCATAGAGAGTAACTGATACCCCTTTTTTACCTAAACACCGTACGATACTCAAACCAATATAATAATTTCCTCCTAAAACTAAGGCCTTATGATTAGCCATCCCCTTACCTCCTTTAATCTGTAGCTCTTATATTTCCTGAATGCATGGGTAAGTTTGCTCAAAGAATCGTTGATACCAAACTAAAAATGCATAACAAACATACAATTTATGTCCATGGTCTGCTTTTCCTTCTTGATGTTCTTTTAATAAGTTCAATAGCGTGCCCACCTCAAAAAATTCCTGGGCTGTTTCCGAGGTGAAACGTTCTTCCATCGCATGATACCAATTACTTTCCTGCATCCATTTTCTAACGGGTGTGGGGAATCCTAATTTGGGTCGTTTAGCCCACTCCTCTGGTAAAACATCCTGGGCTACTTGACGCAAAGCGACCTTGGTTGTCTCATAATTAACCCGCTCCGAATTCTTTAAAGTGCGCGCTAAATGATACATTTCCTTATCTAAAAATGGCGTCCTTAATTCTAACGAATGAGCCATCGACATTTTATCTGCTTTTTGAAGAATATCATGTGGATTCCAAACTCTTAAGTCTAAGGATTGCATTTGATTTAGATCACTTTGACCTCTAAACTCTTCATAATAATCCGATAATAAGTCATAAGGTGTTTCTTCTTTTCGATAACTTGCTTGTAGAACCTCATTAACATCATTTTCTTCAAAGACTTTTGATTGTCCCATAAATTTATGAGAAACATCCATCAAACTGCGTTTAGCCATCTGGCCGATTCGTCCGATTTGACCTTTCTTGTCAGCATATGGTACTAAACCTTTACGAAGAGATTTTGGAAGATGCCGCATTACTTTTTCTTCCATTTTTGAAGGTTTATACCATGTATACCCTGCGAAAAGTTCATCGGCTCCTTCTCCTGATAAGACGACTCGAACATCTTGAGCTGCTAATTTATTTAGAAACCATAATGGAATACAAGAATAATTCGCATCTGGTTCATCCAAATGGTAAAGAATTTCAGGCAATGCTTCAAGTGCTTCATGACTTGACACATAATATGAGGCGTTCTCAATTGATAAATGTTCTGATAATTGTGCTGAAAAGGCTGTTTCATCAAATTGAGGATCTCTCAATTTAGAATTATCAGGATTTTCAAAGCCAACGGAGTAGGTTTTCACAGGATTACATAGACTCGTAATTAGACTGGAATCAACTCCACCAGAAAGAAAACTCCCAACTGGCACATCAGCAATTTTATGATAATCAATCGATTCAATGAGCGCATCTTTAATAGCCGTTTTGGTCTCCTCTTCACTTCTTGATTGATCTTCATATTCATCTCTAAAGTCGACTTCAGCAAAACAGAATTGCTCAACCAATTCACCATCTTTGAACTTCAGATATGATCCTTGAAGCATATGATATACCCCTTTAAAGAATGTTTCATTCATTGGATTATATTGAAACATAAGATATGGACGCAATGCATCTTGATTTAGGCTTTCAATAAATAAAGGATAGTCTAAAAAGGATTTTATCTCTGAAGCAAACAATATAGAGTGATCCTGGGTGTTTTTTGTATAGTATAAAGGTTTTATACCAAATTGATCTCTTGCTAATGATAATGTTCTCTCTTGACGGTCCCAAATAGCAATAGCAAACATGCCCCTTAAACGAGAAAAAACTTGAGATCCCCATTCTTCAAAACCACGAATGATAACTTCTGAATCGGTTGTCGAGATGAATTCATACCCTTTTGCTAGCAAGTCTTCTTTAATATCATGATAATTATAAATTTCACCATTAAAGACCATAACATAGCGCTCGTCTTGTGAATAAAAGGGCTGATTCCCTGCTTGCGAAAGATCGATAATTGCTAAACGGCGAAAGCCTAATTGACAATAGTCATCTCTAAAATAACCCGCTGAATCAGGTCCACGGTGTTGAATCCGGTCCAACATATTCTCTAGTACTTCTGATTCCAATTCCAATTTTGTTTGATTAACAATTCCACAAAAACCACACATCAATAAAAACTCCTTCCAGTATAAACAGCACTCATCATTTAGCAATACAATCTAAAAATGATCCTCTTTAGCAAAAAGATAGGAACGATGATGATAACGCATCGACAAAATTAAACCTACACCGATCATATTTGAAATAATCGCTGAACCCCCTTGAGAAATAAAAGGCAGCGGAACCCCTGTAATCGGTAATAGTCCAATCGTCATTCCCACATTTTCTAGAACGTGAAACAAAATCATTGAAATAACGCCTGAAGCAATATAGGTATAATATTCATTTTGCGTTTCAAAACAAGTTTGAACCATTTGGTAAATCAAGATAAAATACATCACCAAAATAAAAGAAGATCCTACAAATCCAAAGTTTTCACCGATCGTTGTAAAGATAAAGTCTGATTCCCTAACAGGCACCGGAACATTAGATACTCCAAATCCTTTACCACTTAACTGTCCTGAACCTATTGATAAAAGGGACTGAACTAACTGATACCCTTCACCTGAAGTGTCTTGAAAAGGTCTAATCCATGTTGTAATCCGACTTAGTTGATACGGCTTAAAGCCTAACTTAAATAATAGCTCAGGGAAGAAAACCGCAAGAGCAATTAATCCTCCTCCTAATATACTAGCCATTAAAAAGCTAGGAACAAGAATTTTCCAAGAAATTCCTGATAACAAAATCATCCCCGCTAAAATTGATAACATAACCAAGTTGGTTCCCAAGTCGTTTTGCAATTGAACTAAAATCAATACTGGCGCTGTAGCTAATAAGAGCTTTCCTATTAATTGAAAGTCTGATCGAATTGTTCGTTGAGAAAACAGACTATTATGATTAGTAATAATTTTTGCAAGAAAAATTATTAAAGCTGGCTTCATCACTTCGGAGGGCTGGAATGAGAAAGGTCCTACCGAAAACCAAGACTTAGCCCCTGTCTCAGCCGCAGTTGATCGATCGTGAAAGAAGAATACCAGTACTAACAATATAAGCCCTAAAGCATACAAATAGTTCGATAATTTCCAGTATTGTTCACTGTCAAATTGCATCACTGCAATCACAACTAAGGCCCCCACAGAATACCATAGTGCTTGCTGCAAAGTGGGACCTAATCCTTGATTTTGAATAATCGCTGTTGTCGCATAAACAACAACTAACCCAATTAAACAAATTATTAAGACGGTTAATATAATCCCATAATCAATCCGATTATCATGATAATTAGCTAGACGTTTTTTCAGATTCATAGCGCCTCTCCTTTAGCGTTAAAATTCTTTCTTACTGCAGGGCTTTAATTTTCCGGTTAAGTAGGGCCGGTACTGCCATTGAGGATCAAAGTCTATCGAATGAACTTGAAGATTCTTTTGTTGCTTCACTCGATACAACAATTCATCCGACGAGATATGTTTGAAATCAAATACTAATACATTCACATAGGCTCCTGCAAGTAATACAATCCCATTAAAATAGAGCCACATCAAAATAACAATCCCTACACCTAAAGCAGTATTAGACGATGCAGAAGGATTAAAGTGATTGATATATATATCGAACAGTCGGCTAATTAAAGTAAAACCTATCATCGCCAGAACAGCTCCTGGGATTGAATCGACCCATCGACGATGATTATTCGGTAAATAAGTATATAACAAAACTAAACAAATAAACAAGACTAAGCTTGCTAAAAACCATCCTTGTTGAATAAGCGTTATGACTATATTCAAATTGATTAAAAGATACTGATTCAATTGTGTAATTAAATATTCACCAAACATAAAAATGAAGGAAGTAATTAAGGCGACCATCACAATTAACCAGGTAAATAGATAGGCAAATAAACGTTGAAACATAAAGTTCTTAGATCTTTCAATCTTGTAAATTCGATGAAATACTCTCTGTAAAGTATTAAAAACTTGAGATGCTGGCCATAAAGAAAAGACCAACCCTAAAGAAAATGCCCCCGTTGAAGTATGATTCAAGTAGGATACCACAATAGGTATCACAACTTGTGCCACTTCACTTGGTAATATATTCTTAAGTGTCAATGCCACTTCTTGAGGATTGGTTGGTAGTAATGCCAGAACATTGGTAAATACCAAAAGTAACGGAATGACGGCTAATAGAATATAAAAAGTAAGTTCAGCAGCATAAGAAGTCAAATGACCTTGTCCAGAATTTAAGCGAAGTAAATATATGAATTTCTTCAATGGATCCATCTTTGTTTTTTGGCGCATCAATTAAGACTCTCCTTTAATCATTAACTCCTTAAGATTAACACAGTCATGAATAAAATGCACTGGATTCTCCTTATTCATAAATATTTCTTCCTTTTTTAGACAAGCTATCTGAAAAGCACTATAATAATATATGAAAAAATAAATAGGAGGTTTAACATGTCAAAAGGTGTCACTTTTTATTTTATGCGCCATGCTGAAACCTTTTTCAATCGAGAAAACCGAGTCCAAGGCTGGTCCAACGCTGAATTAACACCCCAAGGAATTGAAGATGCACTTGCCTCAGGTCGAGGTTTTGCTGACCTGCATTTTGATGCCGTTTATACAAGCGACTCCAAAAGAGCAATTGAAACAGCTGAATACTTTCTTTCTGTCAACCACTACCGTGATGACTATCAAATGAAACCCATGCAAGAACTACGAGAAGTCAATTTTGGTTCCTATGAAGGGCTGCCTTCCAGTAAATTATTTAACGATCTCAATGAAGCGTTCCATCAAGACAACCCATCTAAGGAGTCCTTTGTACTGCCATATGATAGTCCACAAATCTTACGAATGATAAAACATCTCGATCCCAGTCATACCGCTGAAAACTATGTTGAATTTTGGCGTCGAGTTGAGTCAGGCTTATTAATTCTACTTAACAAACATGCTGGTACCAACCAAAATATCTTAGTGGTGAGTCACGGATGGACTATTCGAAATCTTATTCATGGTTTGGTAGCTGACTATGAAGTCGGAGAACCTTTAAAAAATGCATCCATTTCAATCGTCGAATATATTGACGGTCAATTTCGATTAAAAGCAATAAACCAAGTCAACCATTTCGTTCATACACTTTAATAAATAATAAATGATTAAATAAAGGAGAATAACAATGAAAATAGTTTTAGCAGAACCTTTATCAATTGCCCCAGAGTATCTAGATCAACTAATTCAGCCTTATTTGGATCTAGGGCACGAATTTATCTCTTATGATACAGTTAGTGATAATGATTCAGAATTGATTAGAAGAACCCATGACGCAGATATTGTTTTGCTTGCCAACCATCCTTTTAGTGAAGAAGTTGTTGATGCCTTAGACAACTGTCAATATCTAAATATTGCGTTTACTGGTGTGGATCATGTCGCTGTTCAATCTGCCAAAAAGAAAAATATTCTACTATCAAACGCTTCTGGCTATTCTAATACTGCAGTCAGCGAATTAGTCTTAGGTTTAACACTTGATCTCTATCGAGACATCTCAAAGCAAAATCAAATGATTCGCCAAGGGCATACCTTTTCTGGGCCTATCATGGGACAAGAAATCAAGGGGAAAACAGTCGCTATCTTAGGAACTGGAAAGATCGGTAGTCAAACAGCTGAACTATTCCATGCACTTGGAGCTAAACTTATCGCCTATGATCAATCGGAAAACGAAACTCTAAAACAAGCCCTCCCCATTCAATACTTATCACTAGATAATGTGTTAAGCCAAGCAGATATTGTGACATTACACCTTCCATTAACGGATGACACTCACCATCTGATTGATCAGCGAGCATTGCAACAGATGAAATCATCTGCCGTATTAATAAACGCAGCTAGAGGTCCAATAATCGACCAAACGGCTCTTTGCCAAGCACTAGATCAAGGCCAAATTGCTGGTGCAGCTATTGATGTCTTTGATCAAGAACCCCCTCTCAATAATGATCACCCTTATTTTAAACCTGCAAACTTACTACTCACCCCTCATATCGGCTACCTAACCCAAGAAGCAATGAATAAACGTGCCCAAATTGTCTTCAATAATTTGAAATCCTTCTTAGATGGCGAACCACAAAATCTCGTTTAATTAAAAAGGACCTTGTCAATATGCTAATGCAATTGGCAAGGTCCTATTAATTTTAATAGTTAAAATATGACTTTTTCTTAAGTTTTCACTCTTCCATATCCTACATCAATTTATAACAAACAAATGTTTATTTTTTAGTAGAGATCTCTAATTACGTCAAAATGATCCTTGGTCGCATGAATAGCTGGATCATTTCCAATAACAACGGTTCTAGCCTCTTTTAGACTTGTGTTTAGAGCATTGTATAAACTTTTAAGATCATCTAATTGACAATTAATAATTTCCTTCTTAAGTTGACGTAAATCTTCCCAATCACGTCCAGATAAAGCGAGAGCTAAAGCAGAGTATGCGCGGTCTATCGGTGACTTTGGTGCTTCTAATTGTGAAATTGTTCCAATAATATCCTTCAATAAAGCTTCTTGCGAGAGGTTCAAATTAGCTACATAATCGGGAGTTGCTTTATAAATAGCTAAGGTTCTTTCAATATTAGGATCTCGGTATGAATAAAATCCAATTTGACCAAATCGATTATCTTGGAATCCTGCCCCGTAGGCGCCTCCCTTAACACGTACCTCATTCCATAAATATCCATAATTAAGCTCATTAGCTAATACATGATTGGCTCCTGTAAAGTCATTCGAATCAGGAGTTTTAGAGGCTAAAGCGACATAATTCACATCTTGAGCAGTGACAAAAGCTTCGTTTAATGACTCCCCGCAAGGATAATTAACAGCAGTAGCTAACTCCAATGATTTAATTTCTTGTAATGACTTTTCAATTTGTCCTTCAATATCTTCTTGATCCGAAGCTGGCCCTAGGAAAAGATATGAAAAGCGCTTTTTATTCAGTAGTTGCAAGTATACATCCTGAAGCCGTTCAATAACCTTTCGCCACTCTTTACCCTCAAGCTGAATCTTTAGATTCTTTAAATAATTATAATAATCAATTCCAGCTATGGCTTCTTGCAATTTTTTTACAGGATGAAATTGACTCAGTGCTCGGTTTAAGGCCAGAGCGTTCGCTTGATAATTGATCGTCATTTGGAAACGCGAAATAGATTGATTAATTACTTTGAGAAGCTGATTTTTATCTTCAATCACACTAGTCAACATTACTTCACTCATTAAATCGATCAAATATTGGCGATAAATCTTAAGCCCTTTCGCTTGTAAAGTAAAATAAGGCAGTGGACGACCGTTTTCATCTTGATAAACTCGTAATCCAGCACTAATACCTCCCGTATAAATATCAATCTGTTTACGTAGTTCTGAAGTTGAATATTTCTTAGTTGATAATTGAGTCATCAAACTCGCTAAGAATGACAAGTCACTATAAAAGTCCCAGTCTAAATCTGATAAGTCCCAAAAATATGTAAGATAATCAATCCCCGCCGTATATAGATCTACCTGATAACTTGACTGGCCAAAAGCAATCGAACTCTTTTTTAAGGGTGTTTCTTGAACGCTGGTAGATAAGTCCTCTTTAGTCAATGTTGGAATTTTTAATAGATCCTCTGGCTTGTCAGGGCTTGCTTGCCGTTCAATTAAGGACTGAGTATTTGCCACAAGTTCTTGAATCTGATCTTTGGTGAGCGAAGCCTTATAGTCTTGTAATTTTTGAAAAACTTCTTCTTCTTCACGATCACTTTTACCTGGATTCGCATTCAAAATAACTTCAACTCGGTGTGAATTGTTTAAAAATTTTTCCTGAATAAATGCTTCAAGATAACCTTCTTTAGCTCTTTGACGAATTTCTTCTAAGAGTAGACTCGATTCAAAAACACTATAAGGCGATTGACCATATAACCAAGTTTGGTAACTTGAAATGGCATAAATTACTCCTCTTGGATTAGACTCGGAAATAGCTCTTTCTTTAATAAAGAAGTCAAAGCGGTTTAAAGCTGCCTCAATCAACTCAGGATCAATTTTTTGAATCACTAAATCAGATAAAACTTTATAAACTAATTCTTTAAAGGCAGGCATATTTTCGGCTTCCGCATATTTTCCTGTTACAGAGAATGATTGAACATAACCAGAAAAATCTAGCCCCCCTATCACATCACCTACTAATCCGGAATCTAATAAGGCTTTTTTCAATGGGGCCTCTTGATTGCCTAAAAGAATTTGTTCCAAGACTTCCAAGGTCGCCAATTCTATAACATCCTCAGCTTGACTAACATGCCAAGCTAAGGAAAGATAATCTTTATTTTGTGGATCATCTTTCCCAGCGATTGAATAATCACTAACCACTTCTTTGACCGATTGATCAGCCAGTTTAATTCGTAAATCAACCTTTTCTGACTGTTTTTCATAACGATCAAAATATTCCCCAAGCAAGTCAAAGCTTTGCTCTAAATTTAAATCTCCATATAACATTGTTAATGAATTACTTGGATGATAATAATTTTTATGAAAATCAACAAATTCTTCTTGCGTTAAACTAGGAATCGCTGCTGGAGTCCCGCCAGACTCAAAAGCATAAATTGTATTAGGATATAATGCTTGATTAATCTTACGATTTAATTGCTGTTCAGCTGAAGCCAAAGCTCCTTTCATTTCATTGAAGACAACCCCTTTATAAATCAAATTGTCTTCTGCTGATTCTAAATGATAATGCCAACCTTCTTGAGCCAATACCTGAGGATCTGTTCGGAAATTTGGTTCAAATACCGCATCTAAATAAACAGACATTAAATTCTTAAAATCCGCTTCATTCGTTGAAGCAACTGGATAGATTGTTTTATCGTCAAAGGTCATGGCATTTACAAAAGTATTCAACGATCCCTTGATTAATTCAACAAATGGCTCTTTACTTGGATATTTAACCGATCCATTCAGCACTGAATGTTCAATAATATGACAGATTCCATTATCCGAATAAGGTGGTGTCTTAAACCCAATGGTAAACGCTTTATTAGGATCATCATTCTTTATATAAAATACTTGAGCACCTGTTTCTTGATGCTCATATAGATAGCCTTGACAATCAAGATCTATCAAATAATGTTGGTCGATTAAACTAAAAGTCATACTCTGCCTCCCAAAACTTTAATTAATTATGCCCTCTATTATCTCATAAGTCATCGACTATTTATAGTGAAATCCCTTTAAAGACATGTTAAACTAATTAAAAAGGAGGATAAACATGCTGAATATTTTTATCACGACAGCCTCAATGATGCTTTTAAGTTATATCATCCCTGGTGTTTCCGTCTCAACTGCTTGGGCTGCTTTAGGATTTTCAATCTGGTTGGCAATTTTTAATGCAACCATTGGACGTCTTTTAAAATTTATTGGCTGTGCGATTAACTTTTTAAGTCTTGGACTCTTTAATCTGATTATCAATACATGGATGATCACATTAGCTGATCGTATGATTGAAGGGATTGAAATTAAATCCTTTTTTACTGCCATTCTATTAGGCATCGCACTAAGCTTAATCGCTACCTATTTCTCTAATAAAGAAGCTCGTGAAAACTAAAAAAGGCCAACCTGTGTATAGTGAAAGACCTCAAAGAAGCGGAGTTTTACTTCCAACTTTTTCAAGTCACATCACACTAACACCAGGTGGCCTATTTTTTATTTGACTTTGGCGACAATAAGTTGATTAATATCTGTAATATTTTTTTGGCTGGTGACCACGGTCACCAGATCCCCAACTTGAATTACATCGTTTCCATCAGGAATAATATGTTCACCTTGACGATAAATCCCCGTCACTAAAGTGCCAGATAAAAAGTTTAACGTTTTTAAATCAGCTGCAGTGATCTCACTTTCATTTAAAACCTCAAATTCCAAAGCCTCCATTAGTCCATCTGCTAATTGATAAAAATTCACTAAAGAGGAGTTTTGACTAGCTTTAAGAGAGCGTACCAATCGAATGATCTTATCAGCCACAATTTTTTTAGGAGTAATAATAGTATCTAAACCCAAATCATTAAATGGCTTGAGAAGATAAGGACGATCAATCTTAGTAATAACCTTTCGCATATTATGAGCCTTTGCATAAAGTGACACGATCATATTTTCTTCGTCATTTGAATTTAAAACGACAACCGCATCATAATCATCCATCCCCTCCTCATCCAATATTCGTTGGTCAGTCCCATCGGCATGAATAAACTCAAACTGAGGAAAGGCTAAGGCTAGCTCATGGCAGAGATGATAATTTTTTTCAATAACTTTAACTTGTTTTTTTCGAAGCCCTTTAGAAAAACGCTCTAAAAGATAATAGGTCATCTGCCCTCCTCCCACAATAAATATCCGGTTAGCGGAACGCCTTTGACCACCAAGAGAATTATACAAGCGCCTTAAATTTTCTTTAGTTGCCGTAACATAAACAATATCGCCCGATTGTACTCGGAAAGAACCATTAGGTATGGTAATTTTTCCCTTGCGATCCACCGCGCAAACAATTACCCGCAAATTTAATTCAGACCGCAACTCGTCCAATTTTTTACCATCAATTAAGCTACCAGCTTGAACTGTGACACTCACAATTTGAAGTTTCCCATCAGCAAACTCATCAATCGAATTTGCTGCTGGAAATGTTAGAATCTGATCGATTAACTTCACTGCATCCATTTCAGGATTAATCAATCGAGTCAACCCAATAGCTGATTTCATGAAATGAATGTCTTCTAGATATTCAGGATTACGAACTCGACTAAAGACATAAGGAACTCCCTTATTTTCAGCAATAATTGAAGAGATAATATTGGCTTCATCGGATGAGGTCACCGCCACAAATAAATCTGCCGTCTCGACTCCGGCTTCCTCTAGAGTCTTCATGGAGGTTGCAGAACCGACAATTCCTTGAATATCATAATGCGAGTACAAATCATCAACTATGGACTCATCCTTATCAATTAAAACAATATTAGTTTTCTCCCACAAAGCTTCACAAACGGCACTTCCCACTTGTCCAGCACCACAGATTATAATTTTCATAACAAACTCCTTATCTCTTCTTCCAAATGGATGTGTTGATCAATATTAATACAGGGAAAATCTCTAGACGTCCAATAATCATTAATATAGTCATCACTATTTTTGAAAAATCATTAAAGTCACTAAAATTCATCCGTGGCCCAACCCCAGCAAGCCCCGGTCCAATATTATTTAGAGTGGCTGAAACAGCCGAGAAATCCGTTAAAAAGTCGCCTCGATCAAGAGAAAGTAAAAGCAATCCAGTGATAAAAATAAGCACATAAGTTCCTAAATAAATAAAGGTTTGTTTAATAAAGGCTTCTGAAATTGGATTTCGATCAATCGTTAATGGAAACACACGACGGGGTTGAATGGCTAACTTGATTTCCCGCTTAATTGTTTTTAAATAAACAAGAATACGAGAGATTTTTATACCACCTGCAGTAGACCCCGCCATCGATCCGGTAAACATTAATAACATAATAATCAGTTTACTGAATAAGGGCCACTGATCAAAATCAGCGGTTGCATAGCCGGTAGTTGATACAATCGTCGTCACTGTAAAAAGACTATCTCTAAATAACGGTTCTACTTGATTATAGTTCGTTGAAATATTGATCATAATGAGTACTAAACTGACCAAAACAAAACCTAGATATAGTCGTAATTCCTCATTCTTAAAGATTGTTTTAATTTGTTTATTCAGTAAAAAATAATACAAATTAAAGTTTACTCCAAATAATAGCATAGCAATCGATAAAATATACTCTACAGCCGGATTATTAAAATGCGCAACACTTAAAGCTTTATTTGAAAATCCTCCTGTCCCAGCCGCACCAAAAGCGTGGATCATTGCATCAAATAAATTCAAACCTGACAACCATAATAAAATTATGAAAATTAATGTCATAACTAAATAAATTCGATAATTAATTCGTGCAGTATTCTTATTTTTTGCTACTAATTTTCCAAATTGTGGTCCAGGTACCTCTGCCTTCATAATATTTACTGATCCTTCTCCTTGTTGAGGAGCAAAGGCAAAAGCAAATACTAAAATTCCCATCCCACCAATCAAATGAGAGAATGACCTCCAAAATAGCATCGACTGACTAAGTTCTTCAACGTTTTCCAAAATCGATGATCCAGTAGTTGTAAAACCCGAAGCCATCTCAAAGCAAGCATCAACGAGTGAAGGGATTTGTCCAGAAAAAACAAAAGGTAATGCGCCAAAAAAAGACAATGCAAACCAAGATAAAGAAGTGATGGCCAACCCTTCTTTTAACGTGTAACCATTCTTTTTAGGCTTTAATTGATACGATAAAAAAGATACAAAGATTAATATTATAATCGTTATTAAAAAAGCCTGTAGATTAAGCCAGTTTTCACGATAAATAACAGCAACAATCATTGGTAAAATTAATAGTAGTGCTTCAATGAAGCATAACTTACCAATGAAACTGAAAACTAATTTTTTATTCATAATTTCTCCTTCATGTCATCAGTAGCTATAGTCTATCACTTTCTCAAGATATTTGAAATCCATCAGTCAGTTTTATAGATTTTATAAAAAATCCATTAATTATGAAAGTTCTATGAAAATTAAATTATTTTAATCATCTTTCCCATTCTTCTATCAATAAATGGTACAATATTCTTGATAATATTTTTAAAGGAGGAATTCATAATGAATTTCAAAAAGATGTTAACAGCAGGTTTAAGTGCTTGTTTAGGCCTAGCAATGGCAATAACACCACTTACTCATGCACAGGATGCAACTACGGTTAAAGAACTGACCGTTCAATTCGTTCCTTCTCGAGATCCAGAAGAAATTATGACCGAAACAGAACCTCTTAAAAATCTTCTTAAAGATGAACTAGCAAAATTAGGTTTTAATGTTGAAAATATTGACATCTCAGTTGGAACGAGTTATGAAGCAACCGGAGAAGCCTTAGCAGCTGGTACCGTTGATATCGGTTTTATTCCTGGTGGAACCTATGTTCTTTATGATGATGGTGCAGACGTAATTTTAACGGCGACTAGAGAAGGATTGTCTAATGATTCTGAAAACGCCAAAGACTGGAATGATAATAAGCCAACTGAAAAATCAAGTGAACAAGTAACCTACTATCGTGGCCTCTTCCTTGCTGGACCTTCTGAAAAAGGTCGTGCCTTAGCTGAAAAGGTTAATAATGGTGAAGCTTTAACTTGGGATGATTTAAACAATGTAAATTGGTCTGTGATGGGTACTTCTTCACCAGCAGGATATATCTACCCTTCCCTATATCTATCGAAAAACTATGACGGTAAGACAATTGCCGACCTTAATTCAGCTGTTCAATCCGATTCATACGCTTCCGCATTTAGCCGTTTAGCTACTGGTCAAGTCGATGTCTTATTAACCTATGCTGATGCACGGATGGATTATGAAGACCAATGGCAAAAAGAATTTGGCGGAAAAAATGATATTTGGACCGATGTTGATGTTATCGCGGTAACAGACGGTATGATGAACGATACGATTTCGGTTTCTAAGAATTCTGATCACTTGACACCTGAATTAATTGAAGCTATTCAAGAAGCGATGATTAATATTAGTAAAACAGAAGAAGGTCAAAAAGTCATCGCAGTCTATTCTCACCAAGGATACTCGAAAGCAAAATCTGAGGACTACGATACAGAAAGACAAGCTCAAAAGTTCCTACGTGACATGAAATAATTTATTAGCTAGTCTTGACAGAGACCTTAGAATGAATCATATTATGATACATCTAAGGTCTTTTTTAATACCTATTTGAAGGAGGAAATTTGATTGATCGAATTTACAAATGTGGATAAAGTCTATCCAGGTGGATATAAGGCTTTGAGTAATATTAACTTAACTATCGAAGATGGGGAATTTGTCGCAATCATCGGTCGTTCAGGTGCTGGAAAGTCGACTTTTATACGTACTATTAATAAAATGCATGATATCAGTCAGGGACAGCTAAAAGTTAATGGGGTTGATGTTAGTCAACTAAAAGGCCGTGAATTAAGAGCTTTTCGGCGAAATATTGGAATGATTTTTCAACATTTTAACCTAGTTGATAGAATCTCTGCCCTAAATAATGTACTAACTTCTTTTGTTCCTGATCTAAATCCTGCTCAAATAATATTTGGACTCTATACTGAAGAAATGAAACTCCGTTCACTGGAAGCACTTGATTCAGTGGATATTCTAGATAAAGCTTTTACAAGAACAGACCAGTTATCTGGTGGTCAAAAGCAACGTGTTGCCTTAGCGCGAACGATCGTTCAACATCCTCAAATTATATTAGCCGATGAACCCATCGCCTCTTTAGATCCAGTTACCGCAAAACAAGTCATGACCTATTTTAAAGACTTAAACAAGAAGCAAAATATGACCATCCTTTTAAACATCCACGATGTTGAAATGGGACTTGCATATGCTAGTAAAGTTCTTGGTATCAAAGATGGACAAGTTGTCTTTTATGATGACCCACAAAAGGTTACTCCACAAGTTTTAAATGAGATCTATGAAAATAATCCGATAGATCAAGATTTGGCTTAGGAGGTAGAAAAATGACCTTATACGATAAAATATTCAAGCCAAAAAACTATCAATTATCCAATGGTAAAATGATTCAAGAAAAAAAGAGTCGAACGCCTCTATATTTATTATTAACAATTATCATCTTAATCATTGCATTAAAAGTCACTGAATTTTCCTTAGAGACCATCCTCTCCAAAGGGAAAAATGCCATAGTTATGCTTGAAGCCATGTTTCATCCTGATTGGGATTACCTTCCCAAAGTTATAGAACCACTTTTCGACACCCTGAAGATGTCATTTTTTGGTTCTTTCATCGGTTCTCTTCTTGCCTTACCCGCCGCCTTCTTAGCAGCTAACAACATGATAAAAGTCCCTTTGATAAATTGGTTAATAAAACTTCTTTTTACCTTGATTCGTACCATTCCAACTCTTGTATCTGCATTAATTGCTACCTACATTTTTGGTTTGGGGACTCTCGCCGGAACGGTCGCAATTTTCCTTTTTTCATTCTCATATATCGGTAAAATCATGTATGAAGAAATTGAAACCGTTAATATGGGAGCCCATGAAGCGATGATATCAATGGGATTTTCAGAATCATCGGCCTTTTTAAAAGGAATTATCCCATTGATCATGCCAACTTATATCTCCACATCGCTCTTCAATTTCGAAGGAAACGTCCGTTATGCTTCAATTTTAGGCTATGTGGGCGCCGGGGGGTTAGGTTTACTGATTAATGAAAATATAGGTTGGCGAGATTATGAGCGCGTTGGAACTATTTTATTTTCCTTATTAATCACCGTCTTTATTATTGAACAAATTAGCCGGTACTGTCGGCATAAATTAAGTTAGGAGGTATATTATGGCTCAAAAGTTTACAGAAGTATTAAAGAATGAGCCGAATTTTCGTCTCATCCAAAGCTGTTTAACTCTGATCGTGGTCATCCTCTTGATCTGGTCCTCATCAGTCGTTGATTTTTCGAATTACAGCCAAAACGGTTGGCAAGTGGCCTTAAATATTATCAAAGGAATATTTACACCTAGCCTTGATATGTTAGCTGATTTTTCAACCAAGGGTATTTGGTTTCTGCTTTTTGAAACCATCTGTATTGCAATAATTGGAACACTTATCGGTGGAATTTTATCACTACCTTTAGCCTTTTTTGCAGCACCAAATATCGTCCCTCGATGGTTAGCTTTTATTGTCAATTTTTTAATCATGATGATCCGTACCATCCCTGCAATTGTCTATGGACTGATGTTTATCCGAGTTACAGGACCAGGCCCATTTGCTGGTGTTCTTACAATGACCTTTACCTCGATCGGAATGTTAACGAAACTTTTTTCAGAAAGCATTATGAATATAGATCGATCTGTGATTGAAGCTTTTACTGCAATGGGTGCTAATACCTGGGAAAAAATCCGATTTGGTATTGCTCCACAATTATCTGCTTCGTTTTTATCGACTTTAATTTATCGATTTGATATGAATATTCGAGATGCAACAACACTCGGGTTAGTAGGTGCAGGAGGGATAGGGGCACCGCTGATGTTTGCAATTAACTCCTATCGATGGAATCAAGTTGGTGCCATATTGCTCTCCTTAATCTTATTAGTTATTCTTGTTGAATATGCTTCGACTCGTATTCGAAGCTATTTAGCATATGGGCATCGATAATAGTTTTCGCTTAAAATCAATTTTATAAAAATAGTGATAGGCTCTCTCTAATGTCGTTTTACTTGTCTTAGTATCGACTTTAGGGGGAGCTTTTCATGTTAAGTATCATAAACCATTATCTACTTAACTATCTAATTGATAGAAATGTTCAACTCTTTAAATTTTTAATTTTTCCTAGTCAACTTAATCTCAACGTTTAAATTTTTCTAGTCCTTCCCCCTTTTCAAATCTTAAAGAATATGATACGATATTTTTGTTGTCAAATATTGGAGAGTTGGCCGAGTGGCTGAAGGCGGACGCCTCGAAAGCGTTTAAACGGTGTTGAGCCGTTTCGCGGGTTCAAATCCCGCACTCTCTTTTTTTATAAATTATTCAATCAATCAAATGAATCATAACATATAAAGAGTGTAATACCACTACTTCAATGGCACTTTATATATCATCAGTCTCAAATCAAACCATTCCCATACATTTTAATATGGGGATGGCTTTTTATATACTTTTCTATATCAAGCGTTATTTTTTATTTTCTAGTGCTATATGTCTAGCTTTAGGACTCTAGGTTAAACTTTTTTAGTTAAAAAAATAGACCGCATCAAATTGATGCGGTCTATCATTTATGGGTATTCGGATTTCATGGTGGAAAAGGGCTTATAAATCACCGTTCTCCAAATTCTTAATAAGTGTGGAAAAATCGACACCAAAGTTGTCTGTAATGTTATGATCATTCACTTCATACCAATTGAAATTATCGTGTAACATAGCTTTATTGAAAGCACTTGAATTAAATCGTGGCTTACGCTTTTTATGGAGCTTCTCATTGAAAAGGATTTTGGCTCGTAAGGCATCTCTACCCATTCGCTCTACCTGCCTAATAATGCTGTTAATTGACTCCGTATAAGCGTTAGTGAGCCTTTTATCAAAGTAGTTGAATATTTTTCGACATGCCAGTTGTCTACGGCTCTCACGAGGTCTTTATATGCATCTTTATAGTTACTGGACATACAACGGTGTCTCCATTGACTATAACGAAGACGACCTTCATCTGAATCAGGAGTATCCCATATTCAGTAAAACTCTTCTTTGAGTTCATAGGCTTCTTTTAAGGCAGGAAGATTACCTAACCAAGTCTCTAAGAGGAATGATTCACGTACATTTAGATCGTGTTTACGCTTTAGAAGGATAAACCTTTCACGCATAAGGGTACGTCTTTCTTTTTGGCTCATATGAGCTTTCAAAGACTTTCTGACGTTATCTAAGGCTTGATTAGCCATTCTAACTACATGAAACTTATCTACGACAACTTTAGCGTGTGGAAGGATAGTGTTCACTGCGTCTTTGTAGGGCTTCCACATATCCATTGTGACGTACTCAATATAAGTCCTGTCACTGATTTCTGAAAGACGTTGGATGACTGTTTCCTTGTCACGGTTTGGCTTGATGTCATAAATAGTCCTGCGTTCAATATTAGTCAATACAAGCCGAGGTCTACGGATAATATGTATCTCGTCTATCCCAAGCCACTTAGGAGTTTCAAACTGGTATTCACGTTCTTTGAGTGCCACATAGTCCTTAAAAACGTTCCTAATAGTTTTCTCGTCAACACCAACGCTTTCTGCGACTTCTACAAAGGTCTTAGACATGGATTGCTCTTGAATAGACTTTAAAAGCCTTTTGGTCATACTACGCTTTTCATCTACAGATACTAGGCGTTCCCAGAAGGTAGATCCGCATTCACGACACTTGTATCGTCTACGGTTCAATTGTAAGCCCACTCGCTTTAAACGAATGGGCAAATCCATAATTAGTTGATTTCTTGAACTGTGTTTGTACAACTTGTCAAAACCACATTCAGGACAACGTTCAGGTGGTCCGACTGATTCAACTTTAAACATCATATCGGTTTCATTTTCTTGTGGTGATTCTATTGTTTTAATGTCTGGTAGGGATAATAAGTCTGACATATTGTTCATCCTTTATTACTCTGCGGTGTTACTGTATCAAATATAGATTTGATGTCGAAATCATCAGTGTTAAATTATTTTTGTGACCACAAATGTACTTAGAAAATCCCTTAAAGCATTTATATAATGGGTGATCGCAAAATAGTGTATGAAATCCTTTTGTAGACTTTGCTAAACTACTGCACACTTTAGTACAGTATTAGCTGGTTCACTTGAATAGGGAATTGTAAAAAAAAGTTCCCTTAGCCTGCACAACAAGATAATTTCGAAACATTTTTATCGAACGTAAGTGCAGCTAATTTTAGCCCTTCAGCCATTGTTAAATATGGTGCTAGGGTTTCTGTTAAATCTTCTATCGTTAAGTTAAATTTAACAGCTAATGATGCTGCATAGATGACATCTCCTGCATTCTCAGATACAATATGAACCCCTAATACTTTTAGTGTTTCTGCATCTGCTACTAGTTTAAATACACCGGTTGTTTCATGGTTTACAATTGCTCTTGGAACAGCATCTAAAGGTAATACAGATGTCTTCACATCATACCCTTTCTCTTTTGCTTGTTCTTCTGTTAAACCAACCGTTGCAACCGTTGGATTCGTAAACGTAACAGCAGGAACTACCGATAAATCTATTTTTTTGTTTAACCCACCAATAGCATTATCAGTAATAATTCCACCTTCATAGGCTGCTACATATACAAATTGCGGTCCTAACGTCGCATCTCCTGCTGCATAAATCTTTTCATTACTTGTTTGACCAAAATCATTGATCAGGATTTCATTATTTTTTCCGGTTTCAACACCTGCCGCACTTAAATTTAAAGAATCGGTATTTGGTTTTCTTCCAGTGGCAACAAGTAACTGATCTGATTCAATAACTTCTTTACTGCCATTTACTGTTACGTAAACCTTTTTTATCTCTCCACTTTGTACAACACGCTCAAAAGTTGCCCCTTTGACAAGATTTATACCCTGTTCAATTAACGCTTTTTCAACTGACTCTGAAATCTCAGGATCATACTCCTTTAAAAGTCGCTCACTTCTTTGCATAAGCGTTATTTCTGAACCTAAATGATGAAATAGTTGTCCAAGCTCCATTCCAATGTATCCTGAACCAATTACAGTTAATCGTTTTGGTATTTTCTTTAACTCAAGAAGTGTTGTACTAGTTAAATAGTCCGTTTCTTCAAGTCCTGAAATTTGGGGCAATGAAGGAGATGCACCTGTTGCAATTAAAAAGCGTTTTGCAGATAACTTTGCCCCATTGACCTCAACCGTACTAGCATCAACGAATTTTGCTTCACCTTTAATTAAATCAAAATTATATTCATCAATTAAATCCACATATTTTTGATTCCGAAGTTCGCTCACCAATTTATCCTTTTGCGTGATTAAACTAGCTAAATCCACTTCTCCAGCGGATGTTTGTAAACCTATAAACGGGTTGTCTTTTGATAAATGATTGATTTCCCCTGCCCTAAGAAGAGTTTTTGACGGAACACAGCCAATATTCACACAGGTTCCCCCAACCGTTCCACGCTCAATCATTCCAACTTTTGCACCGTATTCTGTAGCTTTAATTGCCGAAGAAAAGGCAGCAGCACCAGAACCAATAATAAGAAGGTCATAATCGTCTTCATTAATTAACGCCACGTTTTCTAGTGATGATACTTCTTCAATTTCTCCGGCTTGGTAATTTGCTTCATCAATCGCCTTTATTGCACTTTCAACCTCAATATCATCGGGCAGTTCAAATACTGCTTCACCACGACGAAAATTAGACTCAATATTTTTAGCACCTATCTTTTCAAGTGCTGATTCAACGTGTTTTTCACAACCCGCACAGGTCATTCCTTGAATGTTTACCTTAAATTTATTCATAATAAAGCCCCTTTCGTTAATCTCTCATGTTAATGTTTCTATTATTGGACACGAATGTGATTGCTTTTCATCTGGACATCGTTGTTTTAAGTTGTCTAACATAGTTTCAATTCGTTTTAAATCCTCTATTTGTTTTTGAACTTCCATTTGTTTTTTAGAAACAAATTCGAACATATCTTGACAACGAACTTCATCTTTATCTACAACACTAAGTAATTTATAAATCTCGTTTAAAGAAAATCCAAGTTCCTGTATTCGTTTAATAAACCCAACACGCTTAACGTCATCATATGAATATATCCGATAACCAGCTTCCGTTCGGTGAGGTTCTTGTAGTAAATTTTTTCGCTCGTAATATCTAATCGTTTCTTTATTAACACCACATTTTTCTGCAAACTCACTAATGCGGTAAATCATCTTATTTCACCCCATGAATATTATAAACCGTGTACCATAGTACACGGTCAAGTAAATTGGACTATTTTATTTTTTTCCCAACGTATCACTCGTATGTGATTGATACTTTTATAATACTATTGATTGTCCTAACATTACACTAGAAAATCCGATTTAAACACCAGTTGTTTTTAAACTATTAAAAAAGTAATTCCAATATATATTCCGAAGACCCTCATTTATTAACTATAAACTTTACAAGCTAAATTATTATCTAAAAGTCCAATAATTTGTCTGAAATATTTGAAGACTCTTTTTATGAAACCTTATACTATCAACAGCTTTAAGTAACATTTAACTATATTAATAAGTGATTATGGAGATGAGGGGAGTCGAACCCCTGTCCAAATACCTCGCCATCAAGGAATCTACGCCAATAGATTAGTCAATTTAATTTTGCTTACACATAGCCGACTAACAGGCCTCTGTGCTTGCGAGTCTGATTATCTCTTCAATGACTTGCAGACGGAAAGTCATTGCGTATCCCACTAATTTGAGACCAGTAACTAATACATGGGCGATACTAGGCTGATCTTAGCTCGCTGTTTTTAGGCAGCTAAAGCTAAATTATTTTCGTTGTTTGCAGTTATATTTAACTGTAGCGTTGTTGTGGTAGTCGCTGCCTACCTGACGCATCCAAGATTCGAACAATACCTGTCGAAACCATGACACCCCCGAATATAGTTTTATTGTATAAAAGAAAACGATCCTTGTCAACTTATTGTCCTTGACCCATTTTATATGATCTGCTTAACTGCACGCATCAATAGTGGCATCACAAAGGCTGAAAAAATAGCCTCTGGAATTCCATTGACCAAAATAATCCCCATTAAAACAGACCATAAATTAGCCATTGAAGCGCCCTGGATTTGTAGATAGTCTTGCCGTTTGAATACAACGATTGCTGATAAAACCAAAATAGTATTTAATAAGGCACCTGCTAATCCCATTAGTCGATAATAATTTGCTTGAGTTAATCGATTCTTTATAGCGCTGGAAATGGCCATCAAACAAACAGGCATTAAAAAACGAGGCAAAACTGAAACCAGAGGCGATGAAAATATATAAATATACATCGGAGAACTTGGAATAGTATATGCACGAATTAAACTGTTAAGTCCCCAAAAGAAACCAATAAAAGCTCCCGTTTTTCCCCCCATCACCAAACTAGCTAAAATTACCGTTACATGTATAATCGTAATATTTAAGGGGGGAATGGCAATATATCCTAAAAAGGGGATCCACGTTTGAATAAGAATAATAGCCATAAATATACTAATAAGCGTTATCTTTTTTACTGAAAAATTATTTCTAGACTTGAAATATCGCATACTATCACCTTTAATCTATTCAAAAATTTTACCATCTTTTAAAAATTGGTAAGCAGGCTCATTCCTTGTCTTATCATATACAATATGTAAATCATATTCTTTAAAATACCAAGCATCCTGCTCCTCTATGAAGAAAGAAATGCCGTTATCTGCTCGAAAAAAGGCGATTGGTGAATCAGCTTCAGCAGATTCAATACCAATACCAATTCCTGGATCGATCGGGCTAGAAGAATAAATTTTAGTTTTTATACGAATGCCCCAATCTGGTCTCATTCCCACTTCATCCTTAAACCACTCTGCCGCTAAATTATCAACCGTTAATTTCATATGTTTGTGGAATACCACATACCCTCCTTATTAATCGACTAAGTCATGCTGAAAAGCATAAATCGTTGCTTGAGTTCGATCATCAACTTGTAATTTGGCTAGAATATTCGATACGTGTGTCTTAACTGTCTTTAAACTAATAAATAAAGTATCCGCAATTGCTTGGTTAGTATAGCCTTTAGCAATTAACTGGAGTACTTCTATCTCCCGTTTCGTTAATTCATCATGAAGTCCCCCTTGTTTTTGTTGGTCTTCCTGATGGAGGATTTTTTGAGTAACCTCTTCCTGCATAAAGGATTCACCAGAAGCCGTCATTCGAATAGCCTGAACAATTTCTTCAGCTGATGAAGTCTTAAGAATATATGACTTAGCCCCAGCTTCTAAGGCAGGATACACTTTTTCATCATCTAAAAAAGATGTCAGTATAATAATTCGTGCCTCAGGCCAAACTTGGATGATCTTTTGGCTCGCTTCTATACCATCCATCACATCCATCACTAAATCCATTAGAATAATATCTGGTCGAAATTTCAATGCCTGATCATAAGCTTGTAAGCCGTTTTCTGCCTCTGCCACAACTTCAATATCATTTTGAATTTTTAAAAAACTTGAGATACCCAATCGTACCATTTCGTGATCATCAACAATTAATACTCTTATCAATCGTGCCCCTCCTTTTAAGCTGGATGATTAAAAAGCGGTTTATAGGGAACGGTCACGGTTAAGATGGTTCCCTGACCGGGGGAGGAGATAATGTTACTTCTCCCCCCCATCCCCTTAGCTCTTTCTTCAATATTACTCAAGCCATAAGATCCTAATTTAGCTTTCTCCTTTAAGTCAAAACCTTTCCCATCATCGACAATTCGAATCGAAACCGTATCACGACTGGCTGATAAATAAACATCTAACTTCTTAGCCTTGGCATGCCGCATCGTATTTGAGATACCTTCTTGTACAATTCGAAATAAATGATCTTCCATTCCTGTCTCTATCTCGGGATCATCTAGATTCCAAGTAATTTCAAGCGCCACTTTATGCTGTAATTCTCGTAATAATTGCTCAATTCCTTGCTTTAAGGATTTGCCTTGAAGGTCAATAGGCCTTAGATGAAGAAGTAGGGCTCGCATCTCTGTCTGTGCATCATTAATGACTTCATTCACCTTTTTTAATTGATCATCAACCGGTGAAGGTAAGCTTCCCTGTGTGGAGTAATTAATTGCGGATAAGAGCATCATAGCTGCGAATAATTCTTGAGAAACCGAATCGTGTAACTCTCTAGCAATTCGACTTCTTTCTGATTCAATCACTTCTTCTTTGGTCTTTTCACCCAAAAAAACAGGTGCTGAAGTAAACTCTTGCAAGTCAGACGTGAGATGAATCAGTCTTTGGCGAAGATGATCAATATCAGAAGCCAATAATTGCTCATTATCATACCAAGAAGTTGTGACCAACTTAGAATCAAAAATTGTATGGTGATATTTTCCCAATAATAACCAATTAATCTTTGCACGCACCTCTTCAAAAACACTAGATAAATGGACTGCTATATAAAAACTAAAAACTAAATTCAAGGCAACGATAATTGCTAGGATCCATATAAATAGGCGAACATTCCATATTTCATTTTGGTAAAGAAAACTAATCGAAAAGTAAGGTAGAAAATAATGTGCACAAGCAAGAAGAATACCTAAAACAAATAAATTCATCAAACATTGACCCAGAAAAAGCCGGAAAAACAATCTGAAATTCATAAGATAATCACCTCAACATCCCCAAAGACGCTTGAAACAATTAACTTAATTTTCCGCTTAGCCTGTATATAATCAGGACTTTGCCAGCGAAAATTCTCCAGGGCCAGTGTATAACTTTGCGATTCAAAAATCACTTTACCCGATATTAAAGAAATATTAAGACTTAAACCAATGTCCCTAGGTATTATTAAGCGAAGGCGACCGTACATTTTTCGTACCATTACAATATATTCACCCTCTGGAAAAAGGCTATTTCCTAGATCAACAATCGTATTGCCACCAAAGTAAATCAGATTAATATCATCCCATTCAATGATTGACCGATCTGCTGATTTTTGTTCCCACACAGCATTTTTATCTAATATCGATCGTTGAGAAGATTGTGGTTGCACTAATTGAATTCCATGATATTCTCCTAATTTATCATGATTAGGAAGCAACCAATTATCACTTAAATTAATTAACTGATTTACTTGATCATCTTGAAAAACTAAAAAAGTTAATAGTAATGTGACGATGAACAACCAAAAAGACCGAGTCAAAGCTAATGATACCAACACCATTACCAAAGCAGGAAACAAGACTATCTTTCTTAAGGTGGTGTTTTTTATAAACAGACTAAGATAGGATAGAGCCATCCCAGTCGTAAATAAAAGTAAAAAACGAAAATCTAGCACTAATTCCAAAGCGATAAAAGCAATCGTTAATACTAAAATATAAAGAATACGATAACGCCATTTTTTCAAAGACTCCACCCCTTCCCTCTTATTTAAAGCCTATTATCGCATATTTGAAGCCATTCGCCAATATAAAAAGCCAATCTCAGACGAGCTATTAGTGAAAACAACCGCTGGATTGGCCAAAAATTATTTACTTTTTTCAACTTTTAAGATTTCAACATCAAAAGCACCGCCTGGTGTTTCAATGGTGACTGTCTCACCCACTTTTTTGCCAATAAGAGCTTGGGCCATTGGAGAGTCATTTGAAATCTTGAAAGACATTGGATCAGCTTCTGCAGACCCTACAATTGTATACGCTTCTTCATCTCCATCAGGTAATTCTTTAAAGGTTACCTTCCGCCCTAAAGTGACTTCGTCATCGGCATAATCTTGATCATTGATAATTTCTGCGAAGCGAATCATATTCTCTAATGTTGAAATCCTACCCTCCACAAAAGCTTGTTCATCCTTAGCAGATTCATACTCAGAGTTTTCAGATAAATCGCCAAAAGACCGTGCAATCTTAATACGTTCGATAATTTCTGCACGTTTATTAACTTTTAAATCTTCTAACTCTTGCTCTAACTTTTCTTTACCTTCTTGTGTCATTGGAAATGTTTTTTCTACCATTATTTTACTCCTTTTTATTTTAAAATAGATTCTATCTTTGTAATTAACAAATCAACTGCGACATGATTCAGCCCACCCTCGGGTATAATGACGTCAGCATAGCGTTTAGTCGGCTCAACAAATTGATGATGCATCGGTTTCACAACATCAATATATTGAGTTAACACTGATTCAACCGATCGACCTCTTTGAATGACATCACGCTGAATACGTCTTGCTAAACGTATGTCATCTTCAGTATCAACATAAACCTTTATATCACATAAATCACGAATGGAAGGTTCTTGAAAAATTAAGATTCCTTCTAAGATTAAAACTTGACGAGGTGGTTCAAAATGAACTTCTTTGGACCGGGTATGATTTACATAATCATACACTGGGACTTCAATGCTATGTCCTTTCAAAAAATCCTGAATATGTTGATAATACAAGTCATTATCAAAGGCTAAAGGATGATCATAATTCGTCTTAAGACGCTCCTCAAAGGTTAAGTGACTTTGATCCTTATAATAATTATCCTGAGCCAGAATAAGAACAGAATTTTGTGTGAATTCTTCTAAAATTCTTCGAGACACACTGGATTTACCTGATCCAGAACCTCCCGTTACCCCAATTACGATTGGTTTGCCAGTCATAAGCTTACAATCCTTTCTTTAATCTTGGCACATAAAATAAAGCAATCATCCCCTTAGGGATGATTACTTCACTTGAAAATCGCTTTCAAATCTATATCATAGAAAATACCACACTCGATGATTAAATGCAAGTCAATTTTTATAATAATCTTTAAAGATTTATTCAGAAGAACGGGAAGTTTCCTGCTCTTTATTTGATGATTCCTCAAACAAAGGTTGAACATATTCTTTAACTAAAGCATCATGCTCTTCTTGACTCTGTGAATAATAAATCTTACCTGTTTTTAAATCTGCCACAAAATAATAGTAATTATTTGAACTTGGATAAATGCAAGCTTTAATCGCTGATAAACTTGGATTATTAATCGGACCAGGCGGTAAAGCTGAAGCTTTATAGGTATTGTATGGTGAGTCTACTTCCAAATCTTGATACGTTACTAATTCCTTATGCTCTCCTAAAGCGTACGAAACGGTAATATCAGATTGGAGTGGCATACCAGCATTGAGTCGGTTATAGAAGACCCCTGCGACTAATGCACGATCTTCGTCCGTTACTGCCTCACGTTCAACAATCGAAGCGAGGGTCAAAATTTGATGGTAAGAGAAAGCTGTATTATTTAAATCTTCCAGCAATGACTGAAATTCTAAATTGGCCTTGGTAACCATTTGAGTAATTAAATCCTCCGCCGTTGAGCCGGATATATAATCGTAAGTTGCTGGATACAAATACCCTTCTAACGGATGCTTCAAATTTTCTATTTCCGTTAGTGGCTTCAAAAGTGACGGAAAGGAAACCGTGAGTTGATCGATCAAATTCTGATTATCAGCAGCTTTAATAAAATCCTCTGCACTAATCGGAGTATTTTCTTCAACCAACTTCGCAATTTCCTCCAGTTGCATCCCTTCAACTACCGTGAGTGTCGTATCGACATCTTCATAGATAGGTTTACCACCTTCCTCAAGTGTAGCTAAAAGTTCATTAGCTCCCATCTGTTTTGAAAATTCATAGGTGCCCGCTTGAAAATTATGTGACCCTTTAAATTTCATATAAAGTGAAAAAATTTTACTCGATGAAGTTAGCCCCTTATCCTCTAAGATCTGTGCGATATCCGATGAAGTCGATCCCATAGGGATCGTCACCTCAAGCTTTGAGCTATCTTTAACATCTGACGGACTTAAAGCTCCATCAATTTTAATATATGCAAAAATTGTCACTAACAAACCGACTACAAGCAATCCTAACATAAAAACATGGATAATGCGATTAGTCCATAATGTTTCTTTGACATGGATTGTTTCATTTCGTTTTGCTTCTGCTTGAATTTTTTCCCAATTAATTTTTGCCATAGAACCTCCTTAAAGATCTAAAAATTCGATCTAATTTGAATAAATAAGGCTGCGACTTGAAGGTCACAGCCTCTTTCACTATCATCCTAATGGTTACTCATCCTCTGAATCAAGAAAAGTATTCAACACTTCTTCCACTAAGTCCCATTCTTCATCCGTTGTAATAGGTTGTAGGTCTCCACTTGTTCCATCTTCTTGCTCTTGATAAGCATAAGCTTGAAGCTCAACTTCTTCATCTTCAGATGTTCCTGCTGGATAAATCAATACATAGGACTTACCAAAATCTTCCGAGTCAAAGGTAAAAAGAATTTCGTATAGAGATTCATTCCCTTCTTCATCGACAACAGTAATATATTCTTGTTCTTCGTGTTCGTGTAAATCTTTTTCTGTCATAATATTCTCCTAATGTGGTGTGTCTAAATAATTTTGTAAAATCATCACAGCTGCTAACTTGTCAATAACCTGCTTGCGCTTCTTTCTTGAAACGTTTCCTTCTTCAATAAGCATACGTTCAGCCTGAGAAGTAGTTAAGCGTTCATCTTGATAAACAATTTGACAATGAGGGAGTCGCTGTTTAACCGCTTCACCGTATGCCATGGAAGCTTCTGCTCTTTGTCCGATACTATTGTCCATATTTTTAGGTAACCCAATCACCAAAGTAGTTACTTGATAAACATCCACTAATTCTAGCAAACGATCTAAACCAAGATCTCCCTTTTCTTCATCGATTTGGATGGTCTCTAGCCCCTGGGCTGTCCATCCCATTGGGTCGGAGATCGCGACACCTACTGTGCGCGAACCAACATCCAATCCCATACTACGATTTAATGTCACCATCAACTATGATTCCTTTTTTGTCAAATAATACTCAACTAATTTTTCAACGATCTCGTCGCGTTCATGTCGGCGGATAATATTTCGCGCATCTTTATGACGAGGAATATAGGCCGGATCACCTGATAAGAGATAGCCAACTATTTGGTTAATTGGATCATATCCTTTTTCTTCCAATGCTTGATAGACGATTTCCAGACTTTCTCTAACTGTATGTTGATTTAAATCATCCAGTCTAAATAAAATTGTTTCATCGAGAGATTGCATGGACTAATCACCCAACCTTTCTAAATTAAAATTTCACTCTTTGAGCTTCTAAACTACTTTGAGATCCATTTTAACATATTCTGAATTAAATTGCTTGTTTTATAATAATTTTTCAATTTCTCGAGCCACTAGGTCTATCATTTCTTGAATGGCTTCTGGTTTCTTCCCACCGGCTTGAGCCATATCAGGGCGTCCACCACCACCACCACATATGACCTTCGCTAAAGGTTTTATCAAATCTCCTGCTTTTATTCCCATATCATTAGCCTCTTTATCCACTAAAACTAATAATTTGGCACTTTCTCCTTCATGACTTGCTACCACGAAGATATTGGAAATTTCTTTCGTCTTCCATTGATCACCAAGACTTCTGAGGGCGTCCATCGATTGATTATTCAAGGAAGCTGCAATATAACGAACTCCTTTTACTTCTTTAACTTGTTCAAAAATTTCGTTGGAAGCTTCTTTCATCAATTTTGCAGATAGGGCATCGATTTGAGCCTGCTGATCTTTGAGTTCTGCTTGTAATTGATCGATCTTATGGAGAAACTGACTAGATTGAGCTACTTTTAATTTTTCTTGTGCTTCATGAAGTAGATTTTCTTTAGCTTGGTAATCCGCAATAGCTGCCTGACCAGTTAAGGCTTCGATCCGTCGAATACCAGCACCGATTCCTGTTTCAGATAAAATCTTAAAGGTACCTATTTCATTGGTATTAGAGACATGGGTACCACCACACAGCTCAATCGATTCATTCGCAACATTCACTACTCGAACAACATCACCGTATTTTTCACCGAATAAAGCCATTGCGCCCATGGCCTTTGCTTCATCTATAGGCATCTCATTGATATTAACGGCTTCAGCATTTTCAATCATGTAATTCACATAAGTTTCAACTTGTTTTAATTCCTCTTGGGACATTTTCACAAAATGTGAAAAGTCAAAACGTAGGCGATCAGGTCCTACATAAGATCCAGCTTGATTAGCATGTGACCCTAGAACATTCTTCAAACCACGGTGAAGCAAATGAGTAGCCGTATGATTCTTATTAGTTTTTAAACGATTTGCCCGATCAACACTCAAGGTATACGATTGATCCACATTTAATGGCAAATCAAATGTTCTCACTTTGTGCATAAACTGACCATGGGGACTCTTTTGAACATCAAGAACCTCTGCAATCATCGTTTCCCCATCAAAGATCCCTCCATCATCCGCAATCTGACCTCCCATTTCAGCATAAAATGGGGACCGATTAAAGAAGGCATAACCTTCGCTGTGACTTGGTAATTGGTTAACTTTTTGATCTCCAGCCACAAGATACTTTAAGGTTGCATTAGTACTTAATTGATCATATCCTACAAAATCAAAATCATAATCAATCTCTTGTAAAGCAGCTGATTGAACAGACATGGAGCCCTCATTAGAGCGAGCAGATCGAGCTTGTTCTTTTTGTTTAGCCATTGCCTCATCAAAGGCTTGTAAATCAACCTCCATACCAGCTTCTGCAGCCATCTCTTGAGTCAATTCAAGTGGAAAACCAAATGTGTCATAAAGCTGAAAAGCCTGTTGCCCAGGAATCACTTTTACTCCCTCAGCCTTCAATCCCTCAATTACAGTCTCTAAGTGAGCTTCCCCTTCCCCAATTGTTTCATGGAAACGTTGTTCTTCCTTGATCAAAACTTTTTGTACAAAATCAGCATTGGTTTGTAATTCTTGATAAAACTCACCCATGATAGATACGATAACTGGTACCAAATCTGCTACAAAAGAATTTTTAATACCTAATTTACGACCATGCATAATCGAACGACGTATTAATCGTCTTAAAATATATCCACGGCCTTCATTTGAAGGTAATGCACCGTCAGAAATTGCAAAAGTTACTGCTCGAATATGATCGGCGATTACTTTGAAAGAAGTATCGATTTTATCAGATTCACCATAATTATAACTTGTTAATTGAGCAATTTTATCAATAATTGGCTTAAAAAGATCAGTTTCAAAATTGGTTGGTGTATCCTGCATGACTGATGCCATACGTTCCAAGCCCATACCCGTATCCACATTTTTGCTAGGAAGAGGTTGGTAAGTATGGTCCGGCATATGGTTAAATTGTGAGAATACTAAATTCCATATTTCTAGATAACGTTCATTTTCGCCACCTGGATACATTTCAGGATCATCATCAGATAGATTCTGGTATTTTTCACCTCGATCATAAAATATTTCAGTATCTGGTCCACAAGGTCCCTCTCCAATATCCCAAAAATTATCCTCCACTGGTATTAAATGATCACTTGCTAGGCCCACTTTATTTAACCAGATATCGCGAGTTGTTTCATCCTCTGGATAATAAGTAACATAAAGACGACTGGGGTCCATGGCAAACCAATTTTCTCCAGTCAATAACTCCCATGCCCAAGTAATTACTTCTTCTTTAAAGTAATCTCCAATCGACCAATTTCCTAGCATTTCAAACAGAGTATGGTGGCGAGCGGTTACCCCCACATTTTCAATATCATTCGTCCGAATACATTTTTGTGCATTGGCAATTTTAGGATTATCTGGAATTTCTGATCCATCTAAATATTTTTTTAATGCGGCAACCCCCGAATTTATCCATAATAAACTAGGGTCATTGATCGGAATCAAGGAAGCGGACGGAATAATCTCATGATTTTTTGATTTCCAAAAATCCAAAAATTTTTGACGAATCTCTTTACTACTCAAAGCTTGCATTATATTTCCCCTTTTTATAAATTTAATAAAAAAATGCCCTTATATGTAAGGGCGCCAAACCGCGGTACCACCTTACTTATAAGGACTTTCGTCTTTCTTTTATACTGTTAAGGCCAGTCTACCTCAGTCTTTCAACTGACTTCTTAAGAGGAGCACTATCTATCGTGATTATTCTCAGCAATCTAATCTCTCTGTACGGGATAAACAGCATATCTCTATGATAATTTTACCAATTTTTACTAAATAGGTCAATCATTTATCTAATTGGAAAATTCATGATTTCTTTTTAACGCATTTCCAGTATAATGGTTTTTAGACTGTTGAAAATTAATTAGAAGAGGTGACACCTTGATCGAAAAAATATACATTATAGCCTATCCTATGGCTGGATTTGGAAAAGGACAACAGGTCTTAAATCAAGTACGTCAAGAACTTCAAGCTTTAAGAATACCCCATCTTACTTATGAAACTGAATACGCTCAACATGCAGTATCTATCACAAAACAACTTGTTACACAACAATTTGATCCAAATAAGCACCGTTTAGCCGTCATTGGTGGTGATGGAACGCTAAGTGAAGTTATTAATACCCTCCTATCACTCAGATTAAAAATTCCCATAACCTATTTTGCAGCTGGAACAGGCAACGATTTTTACCGAGCACGGTTTAACGAAGCCTCCGTACCGGATATGATTGATAAAATGCTTTATCAACGCCAAGCCAAACATATTCCTATTGGCTATTATCAAAATAAAAGTCAACACAAAGTTGGCTATTTTATTAATTCTTATGGATTCGGTTTTGATGCAGAGGTTATCCATAGTATGACCCATTATAATCTCAAAGAAAAACTAGACCGCTTTAAGTTATCCCATTTATCATATTTTTTCGCGGTCTTCTTAGCCTTAAAAGATATTAAAACATTTTCATTGGATGTGAATCATGAGGGATCTCAGCAACATTTTGAAAATTGTGGGCTCGTCTTGATGATGAACCATCCATTTGTCGGAGGTGGAATTCAGATAGCACCACAGTTTGATCCCCACCAAAAGGATTTTTCACTTTATATTTTTCATCACTTAAATTTCAAGGTTATTCTTAATTTAGTTTGGAATATTCTTTTTAGCCACAAACCCATCAATTCTAATAACCTCACTCACCTTAGAGGAAATCAATTTGAATTGTGGAGTCCTCAGATTATCCGCTCAGAATATGATGGTGAACTAAACACTTCTTCTCCAATTCATTGTCAATTTAAAAAAAACAGCTATCCTTTTTTTATCTAGGCTAGCTGGTTATTTTTGGACTTTCATAAAATCAAATGGGGTTAAATCTCCCATTCCAATCATCGGATCAATCATAAAAATAGATTCATTCGTTAGCTGGATCTGTTCATCACTTAGTTTCGATGAAGCAATATGCAACTGATGATGATTCAAGTCTGGTTGAGTATTAAGAATTGTCAAATCTGAATTTTGGCCTTGAGTAATCGATTTTTGACTTGAAGTAATTGATTGTGATTTTTGATTATCTAATTTCTTATTAAAAAGAAGTTGTAGATAATCATTTAAATGTGTCTCTCGTTCAACTTGTTGTGAGGCTACCGCCTTTTGAAAACTATTTGGATTACCTAATAGAATCAAAAACTTACTAGCACGTGTTACAGCTGTGTAAACAACGTCTCTTCTTAGTAATGGCGAATGCATATCAATTAAAGGAAGAATAACTAGATCATACTCACTTCCTTGCGCTTTATGAATTGAACAACAGTATGCCAGGGTCAATTGGTCTAACTCATTCTTCGTATAGTGTACTTCGGTTCCATCAAAGTCGACCACTAACTCTTCTTGTTTTGAAGGAGATTCTTTGGCGGTCAATATCGCTGAAACCCAACCAATATCTCCATTATAAACGCCCTCATCGGTATTATTCACCAATTGCAAGACCTTATCTCCTTGTCGAAGCACTTGATCATAATGCTTGACCTGTCTTTTCTTAACACTAGCAGGATTCAATTGTTCTTGTAACAAATAATTAATCTGAGTTATCCCGGCCTGTCCCTTATACATAGGAGCTAAAACCTGCATATTTTGCCCACTAAAGCCTTTCTTTTTAGCATAGTCAATTACTTGTTGAATCATATAACTAATCTGTGAAGAATCACAAGGGATAAATGATCGGTCTTCTTGCTTGTCTAAGAAATTACTTGGCAAATAGCCTTTGCGAATGTTATGTGCTAAAGAAACAATCGATGAATCCTGTGCTTGTCGATATATCTTAGTTAGGAATATCGTAGGAATGACCTGAGAAGCAATTAAATCAGCAAATACTTTTCCTGGACCAACTGAAGGAAGTTGGTCTTGATCTCCTACAAATACCACTTGAATATGAGAAGGTATCGCCTGTAACAACCAATTCATCAACCAAACATCCACCATCGACATCTCATCAATAATTAAGAGAGAACCTTCAATTTCCTCTGGAGTAAAGTTTTCAATCACACTCTCTCTGGTAAAACCAATTAAACGATGAATAGTAACTGCTGGTAATTGACTACTTTCTTGCATCCGTTTGGCTGCTCTTCCTGTAGGAGCCGATAATCGAATGGGTGAATTAATATTAGAAGGGGTCAAATCATCTAGATCGTAGCCTTCTAGCTTAGCATGTAAATAGATTAGTCCTTGAACGAGTGTTGTTTTCCCAGTACCTGGTCCTCCAGTAATAATTGACATAGGAGACTGAATTGCTAATTTTAATGCAGCTTTCTGTTGACTATCATAGATAATCTCTAGTAGGTCCTCAATTTCATTAATCGCTTGATTTATCTCATCGTCTTCAATATCAAAGTGCTGACTTTCCTGCATAAAACGATGTATTTTCTGACTGGCACCATATTCTGCATAAAAAATAGACGGAAGCATCAGAGATTCTTGATCTAAAATTAAACGTTCTTGTAATATAGCTTCATCCAAGGCTTGAATTAAATCTTCTTTTAAAATTAATACAGATTGGCATCTTTCAAGAAGGCTTTGTGCTTTTTTTTGAGCTAATGGAACACTAACTGAAGTGTTACCTTGCTGATAACAAATCTGCTTAACAACTTCAACCCATGCTGCTGATAAACGTTGACTTGCACTTGGCTCGAACCCTAAATTTATCGCTAATTGATCGACTTTTTGAAAACCAATCCCATCAATTTTTTCAATTAATTCATAGGGATTATCTTTTATTTTATTGATCGTCTCGGTTTGATAAATTTTGTAAATTTTTTCTGCAATCTTAGGTCCAAATCCCCATAAATTTAGCTGAACAAATATGCGCTCCGTTCCTTGATGCGCCAACAAACTATCCGTTAGATTTTTAGCATTTTTGGCGGATAATCCAGGAACTTTATCTAAACAAGCTGGATCATTCAGGATCTGATCGATTGCATCCTCGCCTAAACAATCAATTATTTTTTCAGCAGTCCGAATTCCTATTCCCTTAAATCGGTCACTCGATAGGTAATTAACTAGCCCCTCTTTCGATTGAGGGGCAATCTGACGATAATGAGATACAGCAAACTGTTGACCATACTTAGGATGTTGGACCAATTGGCCAAAAAATTCATAGGAAGTATCCATTTGCAAGCTAATAAATTGACCTGTCATCACAATCTCGTCATTCTGAATAACTTGTTGAGGATCTTCTTCTACAAATACTCGTACTACTTTATAGAAGTTACTAGGATTTTCAAAATAAACTGCCTGAGCAGAAGCTATAATGTTTATTTCCTCCATGTTATCCTCCCCCTTCACATCTAAGACAAGACCATTATAACAAATGTATTTCTTAAAGTAATTAAAGTTCGATACCTAGCAAAAAAGCTCAGAACTCATTGGTCTAGCAGACTATGAGACTCAGAACTCCTCGATTAGCGGCTATTTATACTAAACATATTGTCTTTTTATACCATCCTTATAAACCGCATCTATCAACCCACCCCCTAGGCACTCTCTACCTTGATAGAAAACGACAGCCTGTCCTGGGGTTACTGCACGGGCAGGTTGGTGAAATTCGACTTTTGCCTTCTGACCATCTTCGAGTAAATGTACTGTAACTGGAACATCTTTTTGACGATATCTAAATTTTGCTGTGCATTCAAAAGAAGAAGAAGGGGGTGTCTTTTGGGTAAAGGAAACTTGTGACGCTATCAAATCATCGGCATAGAGGTTTTCATGATGGAAACCTTGACCTACATAGAGAGTTTGAGTCGACATATCTTTACCTACTACAAACCATGGTTCATTCGATCCATCGGAACCTGCACTTCCTCCAATTCCTAAACCGTGACGTTGCCCAATCGTATAATACATTAGGCCCATGTGATCCCCCATGATACGTCCATCGATCGTTTTCATTTTTCCAGGTTTATTCGGTAAATAGTTAGAAAGAAATTCATTAAAATTTCGTTCACCAATAAAGCAAACTCCCGTCGAATCTTTTTTATTGGCAGTTGCAAGCCCAGCATCTCTTGCAATCTCACGAACTTGTTTCTTCTCAAGATGACCAATTGGAAAGAGCGACCGTGCTAATTGTTCTTGCGAAAGTTGACTTAAAAAGTAACTCTGATCCTTATTTGAATCTGCTCCCCTTAGCAAATGAACATGGCCTTGATCATCACGCTCAACTTGCGCATAATGTCCCATGGCAATATAATCTGCACCTAGCCCCATGGCATAATCCATAAATGCCTTAAACTTAATTTCTTTATTACACATAACATCTGGATTAGGAGTGCGTCCATGGCGATATTCTGAAAGAAAATACTCAAAAACCCGGTCCCAATACTCTTTTTCAAAGTTAACAGCATAGTATGGAATCCCTATTTTTTCCGCCACTAAAGAAACATCTTCATAATCTTCTGTCGCAGTACATACACCTGACTCATCGGTATCATCCCAATTTTTCATAAATAAGCCCACGACATCATAGCCAGCTTGTTTTAATAATAAGGCTGCCACCGAAGAATCTACACCCCCAGACATTCCAATAACCACTCTTTTTTGGGAATTATTTAATAGATCACTTTCCACACTATCACCCTTTCTAAATGATGAAAGACGAACCCTCTTAGATTGGTGTTCGTCTTATTTTTTTAAATGAAAGTATTATACTTCAACCAAGACATTTCGATCAACAAAGCCATCAAAAATAAAGTTTATTTTTTCAATCACCATTTCATTATTAGCCAGTTTTTCAACATTGACTGCTTGAAGTCCATTCGCCGTCACTGTTGAAATTTTCAGCTGATTAATCTTTTGATTGACGGTAACCTTCAGTACTAGTCCTGATCGATGGGTCGAATCTAAAGGACGCTTATATAAATAGTTTCCGCCACTTGTTTCTACAAAACCATTATCTCTAAGTGTATAGGGCTTACATTCAGAGCTCACCTTAAACTGTCGATTAAATCCTTTTAAACTTGCTTCTGTTGAGAATGCCATAGTCTTTTCCTCCTCTATGTTAAATCTTTTTTAATGCCATAACCAATTGATCAATTTGAGCCTCACTTGTATAACGTCCGAAAGAAACCCTTAGACTTTCCCGCCAAAGAGCTTCATTTTCAGGATAATAAGCTTTCAAAATTCGGCTTGGCTTTACCGAACCTGCTGAACAAGCAGACCCTGCCGATAAGTAAATCCCAGCCAGATCAAACTGAATCATCATCTGACTTGCTAAATGCCCCTTTATCCATATGTTGTGAACACGATGATTATGATGAACAATATCCCCATTTTGCTCAAATTCAATTCCTGCTTTCGTCAATTGATCAAAAAAGTATTGAGAAAGTATCTGATAATGATTAGGACTTTTTCGCTGATCCTCTAGCATTAATTCTAATGCCTTAGCTAAACCAACTATATAAGGAATATTTTCAGTCCCTGAACGCATCTTATACTCTTGGCCACCACCTAAAATCATCGGCTTTAATATCATCGCATCATTCCAAGGTTGATAGACCAAAAAGCCAATCCCTTTTGGTGCATAAAATTTATGACCTGATGCACAGAATGAAGTACAGGGCATATTTTCCGGATCAACCTTTTGATATCCAACAGCTTGTGTTGCATCAACATGAAACCACAAGCCCATAAGTTTTGCTTGCTGACCCAAATCTTGAATCGGTAGCACTGAGCCTAATTCATTATTAACAGCCATAGCTGTCCAACCAATTGTATTTTCATTACTTGCATCGACAAATTGATCCACCGAAAATTGATGATCCGACTGAGGATAAATCCATGTGATCTCAAAGCCCTCTTTTTCCAGTGCTAATAATACTTCTCTAACAGCAGAATGCTCAATTGAACTAGCGACAATATGATTACCTAAGCCTAATTCTTTTGCTTTCCTTGCTTGAAACATCAAAGCCCAATTAATGGCCTCTGTAGAACCCGACGTAAAATATAATTGACTCTCTTTAGGCAATCCTAGAAGATCTTTTATCTTTTGACGACTCGATAAAAGAAGATGCTTACTTTCTTTTCCTAAGTGATAGGTTGATGAGGGATTCCCAAAAAACTTTGTCATTGTATCAAAGATACATTCAGCCACTTGAGGATCAACTGGCGTTGTTGCTGCATAATCTAAATAAGTCATTCTATCACCCTTACTTTAACACTTATTCATATTATACCTTAAATCCCTAAATTTGTAATCGAATAAACATCAATTTTCATCGAAAAAGAACTTGAATATAAAACAGAAATGGTTAAAGTCTTAGCTCATTATGCTACAATGAAACTAATCGACAAAGAAAGGAGCGGTCTTATGGAACCTTTAGCTTATCGAATGCGTCCCCAAAACATTGATGAGGTTCTCGGTCAGACACATTTATTGGGCCCAGGAAAAATAATTCGTCGCATGGTTGAAGCCAATCGACTTTCGTCGATGATCCTATACGGTCCCCCAGGTACAGGTAAGACCTCTATCGCTGCAGCTCTAGCGGGTTCTAGCCACTATGCATTCCGTCAAGTTAATGCTGCCACTGATGGTAAAAAAGAACTTGAAATTGTTGTTCAAGAAGCAAAAATGTCTGGTGCAGTCATACTTCTACTTGATGAAATACATCGATTAAATAAAATTAAACAGGACTTTCTCCTTCCCCATTTAGAAAAAGGACGAATTATTTTAATTGGAGCCACAACCGAAAATCCTTTTATTGCGATCAATCCAGCTATTCGTTCAAGATTACAACTTTTTGAAGTGAAAGCTCTAACATCTGATGATATTAAAAAAGGACTTCAACGCGCTCTAGTTGATAAAGAAAGAGGCTTAGGCGACTATTCTGTAAAAATAGATGAGGCAACCCTCAACCATTTTGCAGGTGTTACAAATGGAGATATTCGCTCAGCCCTTAATGCACTCGAGCTCGCTGTGTTATCAACTCCCAAAGATGACCAAGGCAATATTATCATTGACCTTGAAATTGCTCAGACATGTCTTCAACATAAGGGGTTTAGCCATGACAAATCAGGCGATGCTCATTATAATGTTATTTCTGCATTCCAAAAATCTATACGTGGTTCCGATCCCGATGCTGCCCTCTATTATCTTGGTCTACTCTTGGAGGCGGGAGAACTAATTATCGCTTGCCGTCGACTTTTAGTCATTGCCTATGAGGATATTGGCTTTGGCAATCCGGCTGCAACACAACGTACGGTTGCAGCTGTTGAAGCTGCAGAAAAGCTTGGTCTTCCCGAAGCACGAATTCCACTCGCTTTTTCCGTAGTAGATCTTGCTTTAAGTCCTAAGTCAAATACTTCTTATCGTGGAATCAACCAAGCGATGAGTGATATTCGTTCAGGAAAAATCGGACCCATTCCTGATCATTTAAAAGATACGTCCTATGCTAGCCAAGAAGCAAAACAACTAGCCAAGGAATATCGATATCCTCATGACTATCCGCAACATTTTATCAAACAAAGCTACTTACCTGTCAACCAAGCCCATCAACGGTACTTTAATCCACAGCCTACCGGAAAATACGAAGAAGGAATCGCTCGTTACTACCAATCTCTTTGGCCCGACCGAAAAAAATAATTACTTTATAAAAAAGCTGATAACCCTTGCATAAAATGAAAAAACTGCTATAATTAAATCATAGGAAATACATCTGAAGTGTTCGAGAATATTTACACTGTGTTGACCGAACATTTTTTAATTGGGATCCTATGAGCAGCTTTATCTGACAAGCCATCGCATGTGGAAGTCATTAGAAGACTGTGTGGAGCCCACCTGATTGCTAGCGGGTTCAACCTAGCTTTATTGATACGGCACGATACGGATGTATTTCAAGGACTGGTTTTACCAGTCCTTTTTATTATGTTATCTTTCCCTTACAAGCTTGGCTTTTCAAATCGACTTTATAAATTACTTGATTGGAGAATTTTTATGTCCCTTTTATTTTATTGTTTACCCATTTCATTACTCCTATTAGCAGTTTATACTCGAGTCTATTATAAAGAATTAATGGTTCTTCTAGGTATTACATCAAAAAAGACAGTCCACAGATTTTCTTGGACTGTCCTTATCTTTGCAATAACTGGCGCATTATTATTCTATAAAGGAACAAAGTTATTTTGCATAATCTGGTTAATTGCCCTACTTCTTCTTATTGGAATCCTATCTTTCTTCATTTTTAATTTACTCTTAAAAAAAGATTAGGGTCGGGTAATCACCACTTGGTCTTCTCCATCTACTTCTGTTAGACGCACAGCAACGCGCTCTTCCTTAGAAGTTGGAATATTCTTGCCAACATAATCCGCTCGAATTGGTAATTCTCGATGACCACGATCGACTAAAATTGCCAATTGAATCCGTTTAGGTCGATCATATGTTAGAATCGCATCCAATGCCGCTCGAATTGTTCGCCCTGTATATAAAACATCATCCACCAAAATAATTGTTTTATCTTTTAAAACTTGAGTAAAATCGGCTTTTTCAACTTTAGGTAATTGTGATTCATACCTATAAGTTAAATCATCTCGATAAAATGAAATATCAAGATGGTCCAAGGCAACCTCATTGCCATCAATTTCCTGAATCTTTTGAGACAAACGATTTGCCAAGAAAATTCCCCGAGTTTTTATCCCAATCAGAACCAAATCTTCTACATTTGAATGAGCTTCTAAAATTTCATGGGCAATTCGCTTCAATGTCCGATCTAATTTAGCTTGATCTAAAATTACATTCTCCATTAATTGACTCCTTAGATAGTCAAAAGGCTGTGACAATCGAGTCATAGCCTTTTTAATAAAACTTTTTACTTCTAAAGTGTGCCTCCCACTATATGCAATAACTCTTAGACCCATCCCGCAAAGACTAATCAAGTATATGGAAAAGGTCCATAAGCCGCAGTGTGAGGCATTGTTAACTATAGTTTCTTTATAAAATTATTTTCTTAATCGTTCTACATCACGAGCAATCGCAATCTCTTCGTTAGTTGGAATATTAATAACAACCACACTCGAATCATCCGTTGACACAACTGCTTCAGAACGTGTATCATTGCGTTCTTGATCGATTTTGATTCCCATATAACTGAAATTATCCATAACAATTTGGCGAGTTTCTTTAGAATTTTCACCAATACCAGCTGTAAAGACAATCACATCCACACCATTCATTAATGCAATATATTGTCCCACATACTTAATAATTCGATTAAAGAAAATATCTAAGGCTAATTGAGCTCTTTCGTTTCCTTTTTCAGCCGCTTCTTCAACATCACGCATATCTGATGAAACGCCAGAAATACCCAATAAACCAGATTTTTTATTAAAGATACTAATGACTTCATTGATATCTTTGATTCCTTCTTTTTCCATTAAATATGGAATGAGCGAGGTATCTAAATCTCCAGTACGAGTTCCCATTGTAACACCTGCTAATGGCGTGAATCCCATTGAAGTATCAATCGATTTTCCTTCTTTTACGGCAGTAATTGAAGCACCGTTACCTAAATGACAGGTAATAATCTTCAATTCTTCAATTGGTTTACCCACAATTTCTGCAGCACGATGCGCTACAAAATGATGACTGGTTCCATGAGCACCGTACTTACGGATTGAATGCTTTTCATAGTATTCATAAGGCAAGCTATAGAGATAATTTTCAGCTGGCATTGATGTATGGAATGACGTATCAAAAACTGCTGCCATCGTTGCATGAGGTAACTTTTCTTGGAAGACCCGCATAACAACAGCTTCAGCTGGATTATGAAGCGGAGCAAATTCTGAAAGTGATTCAACATCCTTGATAACTTGTTCATCCACTAAAGCAGAATCTTTAAAGATTTCACCACCGGCAACTACCCGATGGCCCACACCTGTGATTTCTTCAAAAGAAGCAATTACGCCTAAATCTAACAAGTTTTTCAGTAGTAATTCAACAGCAACCGCATGATCTGGAATATCTTGTGTTAAAGTGAACTTTTGATTCTGTCCATTTTCATCTGTGTATTTAATCTCAAGATTTGAATCAGCAATTCCAATTCGTTCAACTAACCCTTTTGATAGTAATTTTTCTTCAGGCATTTCAATGATTTGGAATTTCAATGATGAAGAGCCTGCGTTAATTGCCATCGTTTTTGACATAGTCTTATTCCCCATTTCTTAATATATTCCAATAACTTAATTATAACATTGTTTGATGAATAAGTTAAATAAAAATCAAACTTGTCATGCGAATTATCAAAAAAAGGCACTTTTAAGGATAGGATATTAAAATTAACAGTTATGTAAATATCATCTAAGAAATTCTTTACAAAGTTATCTAAAAGCATAAAATAGAAGTTAAGCGGGCGTGGCGGAATGGCAGACGCGCTGTCTTCAGGCGGCAGTTTCTTTTGAAGTGTGAGTTCGACTCTCATCGCCCGCATAATACTAAGTCATATATATAACCCCCATCCTAGCTTTCAAGATAGAGGGCTATATATTTTATCAAAAAGAGCCAGCTTTCAGAGAAAGCTGGCTCTTATAATCAAATAGTCCTAATACTTATTCTTGTTTAAAAGCTTATTTATTGTCTCTTAACCAATTAAAGGCAGCCGTTGCCATTGTGGCAGAACCAACAATAAGTGCTTCTTCATTAAACTGTACAAGCGGATGGTGAACTGGATATGTTTTTCCATTTTCATCCGGTTCGGGACAACCAATAAAGAAATAACAAGTTTCTGGTAACTTTGCTGCAATATGGGCATAATCTTCTGAAGCAAGATAAGGGCCAACATTTTTAACTGGGTACTCACCTTGTAATGCTTCTTCCGCTGAGCTTTGTAATTGCTCAGTAATCGCTTCAGTATTGATTAAAGCAGGAACATCTGCTAAAACTTCAAATTGTGCTTCCGCACGGAATGTCTTTGCGATATGGTCTACCACTTCCGGTAATCGATGCTTCATATGTTCAGCAGATTCTGGATACAAGGATCTGGATGTCCCTTCCAATACAACCGTATCAGGGATTACATTAACCGCTCCACCGGGTGCTGACAGATAGCCCATCGATAGTGAAGCTCCTTTGTTCGATGGTAATTCACGTGCTAGAATTCCGTTGGTTGCATTTATAATTTGACTAGCTACAAAGACAGGATCCACCCCATTATATGGCATAGCGCCGTGTGCTCCCACACCTTTAATCGTAATTCGGAAGTTTAAAGCTGAAGCCAATGAAGCTCCTTTTTGAATCTCTACCCCTACTTCCTTAGCAACTGGCCACATATGAATAACCATTCCAGCATCCGGTTTTGGATTTTCTAGGATACCATTCTTAAGCATCACTTCTCCACCAGTCAGTGTCTCTTCTCCTGGTTGGAAGAGGAATTTAATTTGTCCTTCTAATTTGTCTTCATCTTCTTTAAGCATTTTTAATACCATTAATAAAATAGTCGGGTGAAGGTCATGTCCACATAGATGACCATTGTTATTTTTAGAAACAGCTACCCCTTTAGACATTTCTGTAATGGCAAGGGCATCCATATCTGCTCTTAAAAGTAATGTTTTACCTTTAGATGGGTCTCCAATGGTTCCAGTAATACCATCACTATCACCAACGTTTTGATAAGTAATACCAAATTCATCTAACTTACTTTTAATCAGTCTGGTAGTTTCAGGTAAATCAAACCCTACTTCTGGATTTTCGTGTAATTGACGACGTACCTTGACAGCCTCATCAAACATTTCTCTTGCTCGTTCTAAATAGGTCATACTAACCTCCTAATTTTGTAATGATTAAATTCTACTACAAATAATTAAACTGTCTAGTCTTTTATAAAAAACTTATCGAAAAGAATACCTTTTATTTAGGTTTTAATCGACAATAAATAGTGAGTAACCTCTAGCATCCCAAAATTTACAGTCAGTGTAGGATATTATGAATACTTTCTAAAAAGCTAAGCAATAATCAAAGACAAATTTGATTATTTGAGTTAAACTAGTTAAAAAGGAGGCGATTTAATGGGATTACTCGTTAATGGAAAATGGCAAGATAAATGGTATGATACAAAGTCTACAGGAGGTAGATTTGTTCGTAAAGACTCTCAATTTAGGCAATGGATTACTCCAAATGGGAAAGAATTCATTAATCATCTTGAAACCCTTCCTGCGGAGAAAAACCGCTATCATCTCTATGTCTCATTAGCCTGTCCATGGGCTTCAAGGGTTATGATTGTGCGTGCTCTAAAAGGATTAGAAGAGATACTCCCTGTATCGATTGTTAGTCCTTATATGCTTGATCAAGGTTGGAGCTTTGATAACTACCCTGGAGTCATTGCTGACCCAGTCATCAAAGCAAAGTATCTACACCAAATCTACACCTTATCAGCCCCTACTTATAGTGGAAGAGTCACCGTCCCAGTCTTATTAGACAAAACAACGAATAAGATTGTCAACAATGAATCATCGGATATCATTCGAATGCTAAATACTGCCTTTGATAATCTTGGTGCTAAAAATGGCCACTTCTACCCTCAAGAATTACAGGCTGAAATCGACCAATGGAATGATATTATTTATGATCATATTAATAATGGAGTCTATAAGGCTGGCTTCGCTACAGAGCAAGCGGTATATGAAGAAGAAGTTCAAGCTGTTTTTAAAACACTAGATGAACTAGAAAATCATCTCAGTCAGTCTGAATACCTAGTTGATCATCAGTTTACGGAAGCAGATATCCGCTTATTCGTAACCCTTGTCCGCTTTGATAGTGTGTATTTTGGCCATTTTAAATGTAATCTAAGGCCTCTTACATCTTACCCCAATTTATGGAATTACACTAAAAGAATCTATCATTTGCCAGGTATCAAAGAAACGATTAATTTTGATCACATAAAAACACATTATTACGGATCTCATCCGACGATCAATCCCAATGGAATTATTCCAAGCGGACCCATTTTAGATTGGGGATTATAAAATTAAAAAAGCACTATCACTTTATTTCAGTGATAGTGCTCTTTATTAGCTATTCAAAAATAACCTTACCCTCTTCAAAAGCCTTAATCCTTGCTTGAGAATAAACCTCATAGCCTGCTTGACGAGCCTTGTCGCCTCCGCCTTGAAAGACTTTTTCAATTCCAATTCCAATACCAGCCACTTGAGCTTTAGCTTGATCACAAAGATCAATTAACCCCTTAAGAGCTTCTCCATTCGCTAAAAAATCATCAATGATTAATACACGATCTTGGTCATTAAGGAAACGTTTATCCACTCGAATTTCATAGGTAGTTTCTTTCGTATATGAATATACCTGGCTCACAAAAACTTGATCATTCAAAGTTAGAGATTTAATTTTTTTTGCAAAAACCATCGGTACACCTAGCTCTAGAGCTGCCGTTAAGGCCATTGCTATCCCTGAGACCTCTAACGTTAAAACCTTAGTTATTCCCTTTTCTCTAAAATGCTCTGCAAAATCCTTACCCATGAGCATCATTAATTCAGGATCTACTTGGTGGTTAAAAAAAGAATCAACTTTTAAAATATTCCCATCTAAAACTCGTCCTTTTTCCTGAATTCGCTCCTCTAATGCACGCATAAATATCCTCCTTATTACTCATCAAAGATTTAATCAATGGTCTGTTGATCTTTTAAGATCAGATTTAATAACAGAGCCACAATCGTTCCTGCAGAAATTCCCGATGAAAAAAGACCTGCTAGAAATGATGGTAACTGACTTGTAATTTCAGGTCTAAATGAAACTCCTAATCCAACTCCTACTGAAGAAGCAATAATAATTAAGCTACGTGTATTAAACTCAACACGACTTAATGACTGAATTCCTGCTGCAGCAACCGTACCAAACATTAAGATTCCTGCACCACCAAGGATTGGTAAAGGCATTACTGAAATAATGGTCGCCAATTTAGGGCTCATAGATAATAGTATCATAATTAGCCCAGCGACTAAAGCCACAATTCGAGAAGCATTTCGTGTTAAAGGAATCAAACCAGCATTTTGAGAGAAGGTAGCTGCTGGTCCTGAACCAAATAGCGGTGCAATAAATGAACCAAACCCATCTGCCCTCACCCCAGCAGCTACTTGGTCATCTGTTAGTTCAGTTTGTGTTACTTGTCCTAAAGTCTGCATGACACCTACGGTTTCAATAACGGTAACTAAATAGCCAGATAAAAATGGAATTGCATAACTTGGAGTAAAATCAATACCAATCTTATTAAAACTTGGCAGAGAGATCCATGCTGCTTCTCCCACCTTGGCTAAATCTACCATATCCAATGGAATGCACACTAGATAACCAACAGCCATACCAATTAAAACGGCATAAGACGAAAACTTCGAGGGAGCATAATGATTAATTAACACAACTAATAAAAACACCCCTACTGCAACCGATAGGTTTAAGGGAGAACCGTAGTCTTCTGCTCCAGCACCTCCAGCAACCCAATCCATAGCAGCGGACATAAGAGTGGCTCCCAATAAAGTGATGACCGATCCGGTAACCACCGGAGGAAAGTATTTCATCAGTGGTTTTACAAAATAAGACATTACGATTTCTAAGAGGGATGCAAGCATGGATCCTCCAAAATAAGCTGGTATTCCCCCTAAAGCGATCACTGAGGCTGCCGGGCCAATGAAAGCAAAGTCTGTCCCCATGATAGTTGGAAGCCCTGCTCCAACGCGGAACCACCGAGGGCCAAAACCTTTTGATTGAATGATCGATACTAAACCAGATACAAATAATGCCGCCGAGATCAGATAAGCTATCTCTTCAATCGATGAATTAGCCATTGAACCAATCAAAATAGGAACTGCCACAAGTCCCCCAAAAGATGTGATCACATTTTGGAATCCTAAGAGAATCGTCTCTCCAACTTGTGGTCGATCCTCAACATGATACCTTAATTTAATTGCTGATCCTGAATTTTCCATACTTATCCTCCTTGGATGCTTGATGCCTTTTATTATAAGCAATGATTCTATCTTTATCATGAAAATCCACTAATAAACACATTCTAAAATTCAAACGTTCGGATTTTACCCTAAAAGGTCTACGATTGCTTCCTTGTATTAAAAAAAGATTTAAATAGCTAATTTCTAGTCACAAATAAAAGGTGGCAACCTTGGTCACCACCTCTTATAAAATAGATAATTCATATTAAAAGGCCATATGAACATCCACTGGATTATTATTAAACTGACTGTTATATAGATCAGCATAGACGCCTCCAGACGCTAATAAGGAGTCATGCGTCCCTGTCTCAATAATATTCCCATTCTTCATAACTAAAATGAGATCCGCATCTCGAATGGTTGAAAGACGATGAGCAATGACAAATGATGTTCTTCCTTCCATTACTTTATCCATCGCTTCTTGAATTAATTTTTCTAAACGCGTATCAACTGAAGAAGTCGCTTCGTCTAAAATTAAGATATCAGGATCAGATAACACGGCTCGAGCAATTGTCATTAATTGTTTTTGACCTAAGGAAATATTAGATGCCTCCTCATTGATTTCCATATCATAACCGCTCGGTAATGTTTTAATGAAATGATTTACATTGGCAATTTCTGCTGCTTCTTTAACTTCATAATCTTTAGCATCCAAATCACCAAAACGAATGTTCTCCATTACTGTATCGGTATATAACCAAGCATCTTGAAGTACCATTCCAAAATGTTTTCTCAAGTCTTGACGACTAACCGCTTGTGTATCGACCCCATCAATCAAAATTTGACCACTATCAATATCATAAAAACGCATCAACAAATTAATGAGAGTCGTCTTACCAGCCCCAGTGGGCCCGACTACCGCGATCATTTCGCCAGGGTTCGCCTTAAAAGAAATATTCTTCATTAAAGGCTGGTCCTTTTTATAACCAAAACAAACATTTCTAAATTCAACCCCTCCTTGTATTTTATCAGGGAAGGTTTGGGTCACTTGGGGATCAGATTCTTCCTCTTCATCTAAGAAACCAAAGACTCGATAAGAAGCAGAAAGTGCTGATTGAATAACACCAGATAATTGTGAAATTGTTTGGATCGGTTGAGTGACTTGCCATACATAGGATAAAACAGCATTCAGATTCCCGATAGCTAGTACACCTGCAAATACCAATTGTAGCCCATAAATAACTACAACAATATAGGTTAGGTTAGACATCATTACCATAACGGGCATCATCATTGAAGAAATCAACGATGCTTTAAAACCATGATTTCGTAAATTCATATTTCTTTTTCGAAACTCTTCCACCGAATCCATTTGTTTATCAAAAACCTTTATTTCCGTAAAGCCAGATAATTGTTCTTGCGCATAACCAAATAAATGTCCTAATGCATTAGATTGTTGATTGTATGCCGGCTGTGATTTTTTCAAGAAATAACGAGCAACAAGACTAGTTAATGGGATCATGACTAACATTATGAGCGCAATACGCCATTGAATCCAAAAAACCATCGTCATCGATAATATAATTCCCAATATAGCAATCACTAGTTGAGAAAAAGACTGTTGGATGGCATTTGAAATAGTATCCACATCATTCGTCATCTTAGACAAAATATCTCCCGTTTCTTGTTGATCAAAATAAGAAACAGGTAAGCGATTGACTTTATTCGATAAATCATGACGCAAATCAAAAATTGAATTCTGAACAACATTCGTTAATAAAAATTGAGAAAGGTAGCTCGATCCATAATAGAAAAACCCTCGAATAGCGTACAGAATAAGAATATTTCGAATATAGGAAAATTCAACATGGGCACCTGGAACCCCCCGAGATATCTGAATGACATTCTCAGCTAACTTTGTAATAGCTAACCCAAAAATATAAGGTTCTAAAGCAGAAGAAATAATCGAGATGACTAAGGCAATATTTGAAAAAATAAACTGCCATTTATATGGGCGCATATAGACCCAGATTCTATTTAACACTTGTCTGGTTTTCATTTTAGCCATGAGTTAATTCCTCCTCACTTAATTGAGATGAAGCAATATTATAATAGATCTTTGATTTCTTTAATAGTTCCTTATGTGTGCCTATTGCATCAATTCGACCTTGGTTTAATACAATAATTTGATCAGCATGCATTATCGTACCAACTCGCTGAGCAACAATAATTGTTGTTGCATCTTTGGTCTCTTGCTTCAACGCTGCTCGAACTTGGGCATCAGTCTTATAATCTAAAGCAGAGAAAGAATCATCAAAGATATATATTTCACGATCTTTAATAATTGAACGAGCAATTGATAAACGCTGTTTCTGACCCCCCGATAGGTTTGAGGCTTTCTCTGTTAGTTCTGCTTGATATCCTTGGTCTAGTTTCTCAACAAATTCTTGAGCTTGAGAAATTTGTGTCGCGTGCTCCATATCTGTTTCATCAGCATCATGCTTACCATATCGTAAATTATCTGCAATATTCCCTTTAAATAGTAAAGCACTCTGGGGAGTAAATCCTATTTTACTGCGTAAATCTGCTAAACGATAATGCCGAATATCTACCCCGTCCACCAATATTTGCCCACGGGTCACATCATAAAAACGCGGAATTAATTTAACAATCGTGGACTTCCCAGATCCCGTTGAACCTATAAAAGCCACCGTCTGACCGGGTTCCGATTTAAAGGAGATATCACGAAGAACCGGCTCATCCGCGTCTGGATAAGCAAAGTCAACATTAATAAACTCTAGAGTCCCCTGCTCTTCAATTTGGTCAGGGTCAACGATTTCATCGTCACTTAACTCTCTTACGGTGATGGGTGCCTCCAGTACGGACTTCAACCGATTAGCTGAGACAGAGGCTTTCGGATACATCATAAAAACCCAAGCAAAAACCACTAATGAAAATAAACCCTCAAACATATATTCAATAAATGCAGAAAGAGTCCCCACTTGCAAAGAGCCGGCATCAATTAAATGGGCTCCGATCCAAATAATAAAAACCAGTGCCAAGTTTGTCGTTAAATAGAATAAGGTCGGCGCACTGGCCATTAATTTAAATAATTTACTAGCAGTTCGTCGATATTCTTCATTAACAGCCATAAAACGTTGATTTTGAAAATCCTCACGATTAAAGGCTCTGATTACCCTCAATCCAGTTATAGATTCTCTTAAAATTCGATTGATTTTATCAAGATAAATCTGTTGTTTTTCTGATAAAGGTTTCGAAAATATTGAAATGATAACCACAAAAGTAATAATTACTAGAACAGCTGGAATCAAACGCAGTCCTAAATAAGGCTGCATCCTAATAATCATGATAACTGAAAACAGAATCATCACAGGACCCATTAAGCCTTGCTTAAGAATCATTTCAACAAATTGTAACAGAACAAATGCATCATTCGTAATTCGATTTGTTAATGAAGGTACACCGAACTCCTGAAATTCATGGTGCGATAAGGCCATCATTTTATGATAAACATCATTGCGCATCGCCATCGTCATATCATTCACAACTTTGCTCGCCATATACATCCGGACCGATCTTGCGATAAATCCTAAGGCCGTACATAATACCATTCCCCAAACATAAGGCCAGGCTCGATCCATTTGATTAACCACAATGGCATTGTCAATTAATTTTGCTAGCATCGTGGGCATGCCTAAAATCGCCGCACAAGTTACAGCTGTAGCAATCATTACAGCTGATAACTCAGCCGGATATCTTTTTAAATATTTAAAAATGTAGCCCATAGGAAACTCTCCTTTGTTTATAATACTGATATTGATGGTAAAGGATTTAGAGACTAGATGCAAGTTGTAGGAGGTTTAGCTTCAAAAATTCTAATTTATCGTCATTTTAAGTTTTCGAAAACAATTCTTTAGACAAAAGATCGCTTTCATTTTTAAAATAAGTTATTCTATATATATAGAAATAGGGGGAATGAATTTATGACAAAAACACGTTTACTTGATCGTTCAACGATCGAACAGCTGATTTCCTTTAAATTAGCTAATCAAGTCGTTGACCAAACCTTTCAAGCCTTTGGTCACCGACACGTAAAAAATCCAACTAAAATTACTTTGGATCTAGGTCAAAATTCAATTTGGCCAGCTTATCACGGCTATATGAATGCCATGCCGGCTTATATAAAGACAGATACACTCGATATTGCAGGACTTAAATGGGTGGGTGGATTTGATGGCAAACGAAAAGCCGCTGGCTTTCCTTACATTAATGGTTTAATACTTTTGATTGACCCCCAAATGGGAACTTTTGAAGCGATTCTAGACGGTAGTTTAATCACTAATTATCGTACTGGATCTCAATCAGCTGTTTCTCTTAAATATTTAGGATTTAATAAAAATCAGTCCTTTCGCCTAGGCTTATTTGGAACCGGTGCCCAAGCATCTACTCAAGTTCAAGCATTAGCTGAATGGTTTACGATAAAAGAATTAAAAATATGGGATTATCAACCACATAATATCCAAGATTTTATCACAAAACATCAATCCTTCATTGATGGACCCATTCAAATTGCCGAAAATTCTAAGGACGCTTGTGATGCTGACGTCATTATTACAGCAACTAAGTCAAATCATGCCTTATTTCAAATAAAAGACCTTTCCGGTGATACCGTCATTATTCCAATCGGTTCCGTTCATGAGATTGATAATCAAATTATTAAAGATGCTGATCGAATTATTGTAGATCATGTGGCACAAGCGCTACATCGTGGAGCCCTTGCTGATGCTTATCGAACTTCATTAATTGATGAAGATACAATCGATACAACGATCGGTAATTTAGCAGCAGGTAATACTCAAATTAAACAATTAAAGGGATTAACACTTTGCGTTCCAATTGGAATGGGAGCATTAGATATTGCGCTAGCGGGTACTATCTACCAAATGGCCTGTCAAAAGGAATTAGGGTCCATTTATGAATTTAGTCCTTTTTAAAAAGTCTACTATAAAACTTGCCAATCTTTAAAGCTCTGCTATAGTCACTCCTATAAATAATGTTTATAATATAGTCAAACAAATTGATCAAAAAGAAGGTGAATCCATGACACCCAGTAAAGAAGATTATCTAAAAGCTATTTATATTTTAAAGGGAGATAGTCAATTCATATCCAACAAACAAATTGCCGATCATCTTCGTGTCTCAGCAGCCTCCGTCACTGAAATGAACACTCGCTTGCTTGAAGAAAATTACCTACAACACATTCCATATAAAGGCGTCAAACTAAACCCCAGTGGTATTGAGATTGCACGAAAAGTTATTAGAAAACACCGCTTATGGGAAGTATTCCTTTATGAGTGTCTGCAGTACCAATGGGATGAGGTACATGACGAGGCGGAAATTCTAGAACATGTTTCCTCCGATAAATTAATAGATCGACTCGATCAATTCCTTAAGTACCCTAGTCACGACCCTCATGGTGGTAAAATTCCAAAGTCAAATACGCTTAAGCGAAATAACAAAGGAATCCCGCTTCATGAAATGCCTCTTTTAAGTAAAATTATTATTGATGAAGTAGCTGATGATCCAGAATTATTGAAATATTTGAGTCATATCGGCATTGAGCTTAATCAAGAATATCAAATTAGTCATATTGAAGAATTTGATGGATCTATGACTCTTACTAATGGACAAGATAATGATCTAATTATCGGGGCAAAAGCCACAGAAAAAATATGGGTGCTTAATGCTAAATCTGTAGAATGAATCTTTTTTTAGTATAAGCGTTGTGATATAATTTAATGTTGTTAAATTCTAGAGAGGTGAGATTATGTCAGGACATAATAAATGGAGTAAGATCAAAAATAAAAAAGGGGCAGAAGATGCCAAAAAAGGGGCAATCTTTGGAAAGTTATCGAAAGAAATTTTTCAAGCTGCTAAAAATGGAGGTGGCGATCCAGATATGAACGCTAACCTTCGAACTGTATTAGATAAGGCACGTGCAGCTAATATGCCTAAAGATAATATTAATCGTGCTATCAAGAAAGCTACAGATGCTGGTGATACAACCAATTATGATGAAATAACCTATGAGGGCTATGGACCTGGTGGTGTCGCTATTCTAATTCATGCACTTACCGATAATAAAAATCGAACAGACACCAATATGCATGTTATTTTCAGTCGAAATGGTGGTAATCAAGGATCCAATGGATCAGTAGCCTATCTTTTTGACCGCGTGGGTTACCTAGCAATTGATCGCGAAGACTTAGATGTTGATGAAGAAGCGATGTTTGAACAGGTTCTTAATGCAGGAGCTGAAGACTTAAAGGTTTCAGAAGAAGTTTTTGAAATTTTCTGCGAACCTCAAGATTTTAACCAAGTCAAAGATTCTTTAAAAGAAGCTGGTTTTGAATTTGCTGAAGCTAGTGTCATCATGGAAGCTAAAACTAAGGTTGCATTAAATGATACTGATCAAGGCAAATTAGAAAATCTAATTGATAAATTTGAAGATGACGATGATGTACAAGAAGTTTTCACAAACGCTGAATAATTTAAAAAGCTAATCCAGCGAACTCGACATAAATAAGCAGCTGCGCAAATACTTTGCAGCTGCTTTTATACTAATAAAATTTTATATAAAAGGTGCTTTATGATAATTAATCGAAAAAAAACAACTTCTTTTATCTTAATCCTCTTTCTTTTCTTTTTTGGATTAGATTGGGAATCCGTTCAATTAATGGACTCTAACTTCCTTAGTTATTCAACCAATCAGCAAGTCTACCTAATGATGGGCCCTCTCCTAATGGCCATTGCCATTTTTATATGGATTGGCTACTTAGCAAAACGTTGGAATCAATTCAACTGGTTAACTAGCTGTCTACTATTCTTGGTTTGTAGCTTTGCAACAGGTTGGCTAGCTGCTGAGTATAATGACTTTGTAGATACTTGGCTTGGTCAACAATTTGATCAATCAGCCTTTCTTGATTATCTTCTAGCCTTTACGGGAGCTGTGGGTGAAGAAGTCATTAAATTAGTTTTAGTCGGTCTTTTAGCTCACTGCTTAAATTACAAAACACCCGCCCAATTATTTATTATTGGCTGCCTTGTTGGTTTAGGTTTTCAATGGGTAGAAGACTTATCCTATGTCTTTTTAGCGGAAAATCTAGATGATTCACTTGTCACTGCAATCACACGATTAAGCAATGGATTCTGCTCACACTGGGTCTACACAGGAATTACAGGATATGCCCTTTCACACTGGTTTTCTACTGATCTAAAAATTCAAGGTCCAAAAGTGATAGGCCTCATCTGCTTAATTATTTTACTACATTTTATATGGAATTCACCCCTCAGTGAATTTTTCCTTCTCCCGATTACCTTAAATTTAGTAACAGCACTCATCTACTTGACAATCGTCTTAATATTAGACCATCAATCCATTAATCCTCTTTTTAAGCAACAAACGCTCATATATTTTAAACAGTGAATTGATTAAAACAGGGTTGGTGAAAGAGCTTAGTTCTTTCATCAACCCTGTTTTATATTTTGTCTCTATGACTTTAAAATTTTACAACTCTTATGCAGGCTGTCACATACCAGTTAGAAAAATAATTCATTATAATCCTAACATCAAACTTGCGACTTCAAAATAAATTAATAAAGATACAGTATCCACTATTGTTGTAATGATCGGCCCTGCCATAACTGTCGGATCAATCTTTAACTTTTCTGCAATAAGTGGCAGAATTCCACCCATCATTTTAGAAATAATTACTGTGATAATTAACGTAAATGAAACCGTTAAATTTATGCTAATTGGTACATTATCCATGATCAAAATTCTTAGGAAATTAACTACCGCCAAAATAATTCCGACATATATACCAATAGACATTTCTTTGAACATGACTTGAAAAAAGTTTGCTAAAGTAATATCGCCTGTAAAAAGCGAACGGATCACCGTAGTCGAAGATTGACTTCCTGCATTACCCCCTGAATCCATCAGCATCGGAATATAGGCAGCTAAAGCAACTGATCCTGCTAACATACTCTCATAACGATGAATAATAAATCCGGTGATCGTTGCTGTCACTAGACAAATAACCAACCAAGTCGTACGAGACTTAGCAATTGCAAAGTTGGATGATTCTAAATATCCTTCATCTGGTTCATCAGTAATCCCGTGAATATTGGATAAGTCCTCATCATATTCTTCACGTACAACATCAATGGCCCATTCCACAGGTACTGTCCCGATTAATCGATTTTCACGATCCACTACTGGAATTTGGGATAAATCATAACGTAGGGCTAACTTAGCAACCACTTCTTGATCATCATGAGCCGAAACAGTTCGGTTCACAGACTGCATTAAAGGCATCAAATTATCTTCTTTCGCCCGAAAAAGATCCGCCAAGAAGATAAAACCAATTAATTTTAAATAAGGGTCGGTCACCCAGATTTGTTCAAGCTTGTCAGCATCAAGATCAGAATTTAGGACTGCTTGTTTCACCTTATCAATAGGATCGTTCATTTTACAAGATATAAATCGAACTGACATAATTGAACCGACACTGTCTTCTGGATAGCCTAATAACTGATTAATAATAGGCCGACGATCCTCATCAATATAACGTGTCATAATCTGTTTAACCATATTGGCAGGCATTTCTTGCAGAGTATCAACCAATTCGTCTTCATCAAGCTCCTGCATTAATTCCTGAATACGATCTTGTGATAAAATTTGAATAATTTCTAGTTTTTTATCTTTTGTTAACTCCGCAAAAGTATCTGCTAATAAATCCTTATTCAATAACTTAATTCGAATGGCTACTTCATAAGGGGTTAAGTTGGAAAAATGTTCTGCCAAATCGACAGGGTTCATCTTATTTAGATGTTGCTGTAAGTCTTTTAATTCTTGACTTGAATATATTCTATTAACCATTTAAATCCTCCTTTTTCAACACAAAAACATCGTTTCAGTGTCTTATTCAGTGGATTAAACCGCAAAAAATCGGCGAATCAAATGAATTCGCTGAGATTTAATCTGCCATTTAATCATATGACTAAAACACAAAGGATAATCATCCGATTGACTATCATGCGAATCCATTAAAATCACCTTCCTTCTCACTTACTGACTAAATATACCCTATTCTTTTTCAACTTTCAATCCGTTTTAAGCAAATCAGTAATCAAAATGACTATTTTTAAAAAATTAAAAGTTGCTGATTACTTCTAAGTCACTATTAACGATTAGTCAAATAAGTAGTTATAAGTAGTTCAATTATCAAAAGCAGATAAAAGGCTACGACCCTCATGTCGTAGCCTTAGCCTCTAGACTCCTTCAAATAAACCCGTAGCATTATTAACATTCATTGTAAAAACAATTCCCGCTCCAGGGCGATTAATATCTAATTCATGATCAATGACTTGAACAATTTGGGTCACATTTTTTGATTCAACAACCATCAAAACTATTTCTTTTTCAGGTTCAATCTGAATATTAAAGATTTTAGATTCCATTTTTGATCCTAAGCCTCTACCATGCAAAATGGTTGCACCACTCGCACCAACTTGACGAGCAGCCTTTACCACCTCATCCCCAAGGTCTCGATCTACAATTGTTACAATTAGCTGATGTAATGCCAATCCGTTCTCCTCCTCATTAAAATCCTCATGAATTCGTTGACTCCCATAAACAGAGGTCGTATCAAATGAAAACAAGACCCCTTCACCCTTCTTTGATAGATGACATTCATCCTCTAGTACTCGATGCAGATGCTCTTCTTGAGTTTTCTCAACAAGCATCAATAAAGCTTCTCTTTTTGAATCATGAAGCCCTAAAAAATTTAAAACAGGATGATTAATGGTCCCTTCTGCTCGAATAATTGTGCCACCTCTTGCGCCAGCTTGACGCGCTTTTTCTAAGAAAAATGAGGCGGTATGATTTTTAACAATGGCTAAAAATAAAACTGTTCGCATTGAATAACCTCCTCTAATTTGATTGTGTCTTCTTTAGTTTAATCTTAAAAATTAAGCCCAATAATTGTATCATGACTACTGGTGTCATAGCAACCGTAGCAATTACCCCAAAACCATCCGTCACACTATTAGCCTGAGGAATAAAAGTGGCAGCCCCTTGTGCAAAGGCTAAAATAAAAGTAGCTGTCATAGGCCCAGACGCTACTCCCCCGGCATCAAAAGCAATCCCAGTAAAAAGATCATCGACAAATAAAGATAAAATTACGGCTAGTAAGAATCCTGGCAAAAGATAGTGCCAAATTTGAATAGAGGGAGTCATAATACGGTATAAGGAGGCTGCAAGGGCAATTCCTACCCCGATTGAAAGCGATCCTAAGAGCAAACGATTATTTATGTATCCCCCGGTTACCTCTTCCACCTGATCACCCAAAACATGAACTGCAGGTTCCGCTAAAACAACCACCATACCAATTATAAAGCCTAAAAAGGGTAGGAAGAACAAATAATTTTCAGCCAAGTGTGAACCAAGATAACGCCCCATATCCATGAATCCTTGATTCACACCGATTAAGAACAAGACCAAACCAACTAAAACGTAAATAATCCCCTTAAAAATATCCGTCAACTCAGATTTTTTTAATCGGAATAAGGTCTTATTCATAATAAAGAAGACGATAATTAGGGGAGCTAAAGCAAGTAATGATTCTTTAAAAGTATGCCCGATTGCATGTACAAATGGACTAAGGATTCCTTGGGTATAGACGTACTCAGCCTCAACACCTTGAAAGGTCGTATTAAATATCAATGCCATCAACAACACTGCTAAAATAGGCCCAACTGACATCGCTCCAACCAATCCAAAGGAGTCTTCCTCCGCCTGTTTTCCCCCTTTTCTTGCTGAAACAGAAGCTGATAAGGCTAGAATAAACGGAGTGGTTAAAGCCCCTGTCGTCGCACCAGAAGCATCAAAAGCGATCGCTAAGAAATCGTTAGAAACTAAGAGTGACATCACAGCAATCAATCCATAACATATCGCAAAAAAATACTTCATTGGAAAGGAAGATAGGATCCGATAAACTCCAAAAGAGATCATAAACCCAACTCCGATTGAGACCATAAAAACAATCAATTGTGTGGAAAGTAGCCCTCCCATAGCATCCGAAACCTCTTGACCTAAAATTAGTAAGTCAGGTTCAGCTACAGTAACTGAAAAACCAATCACAAAACTTAATGCACCCACCATCCATCTTGCAGTTGATCGAGCAACTGCTCGCCCCATGTGTTGTCCTATAGGTGCCATTCCAACATCAACACCGAAAAGGAAAATTGTTAATCCGATAATCAAAAATAATCCTCCCAACAAAAATCGAATTAACATATCACTTGAAACATGAACAAAAAATGTACATAGAATTAAGACAATAAAAATAATCGGTAAAACAGCTGCTAAGACTTCTTTTAACTTGTCTAATAACAAACCCATATATGTCCTCCTTTTTTGTTAATTATTTAATAATATTATAGCATAAATCTCTTTTAAAGTTTACTAAAAAGCTTTATTTTTAAAAATCAATATTATTATAATTCAAAAAAAATAAAAAGCACTCATCTAGATCAGATAAGTGCTATTACTTTTAGTATTCTTTAGATTTCATAGTTAATTTGTAGTAAAAGAGCCTTTACCAATTGAGCGGACCGAGCGCCAGCTTGAATTAAAAATTCATCAAAGGAAAAGGCGGCTTCTTGATCACCATTATCGGAAATCGCCCTGATAATCACAAAAGGAACATCTAAAACATAAGACGCTTGAGCAATGGCAGCAGATTCCATTTCAACCGCCCTAACATGAGGAAACTTAGCTTTAATTTGATCAATCGACTGAGCATGGCTAACAAATTGATCGCCTGAAGCTATTTGGCCTACAACAGCTCTCATTTGTAGAGTATCAGCAGCTTCCTTGGCTTTTTGAAGCAAGAGACCATCTGAATAATAAGCAATGGGCATTCCTGCCATTTGACCAAATTCATAATCAAATGCTGTTACATCAACATCATGGTGAACTAAACTCTGACCAATTACTAAATCCCCCACTGTTAAGCCAGGATCAACTCCACCAGCTGTGCCGGTATTAATTAATAAATCAACATCAAATAAAACTTTCATTAAGCTAACACAGATACTCGCATTTACTTTACCGATACCTGATTGACAAAGCACCACTGTATTGCCCGATAGCACTCCTTCATAAAAGTCAAAAGAATGATACGTCGTTTTTTTAATGGAGTCCATCGATTGTAATAACAATCGAATTTCTTCCTCCATCGCTCCAATTATTCCAATTTTTTTTATCATAGTTCCCTCCTAAGCTAAGAATGCAATCAATAGGACTAACAACAAAAGAACACCTACAATGAGGATTCCATTATTTAAAAAGTGATCTATCCGATAGGAATAACGAGACCGCTGAAGATTATGAGAATTTTGATGATCTAGCGTATCATTTTCTACGACATCTGACGTCACTGAGGAGATAGTTTGAGTATTTTCATCAAATCCATCTAAATCATAATAAACATTAGACACTCCAGTATCATTATTATTTTCTGTATGTTCCCTATTTGAATTATAAATATTATCTTCTATTGATTCATTTAATGAATCCCATGAAGTAGAAGGAGCATCATCGACTATCGATTTATTCTGTAAATAATCTAAATATTCTTGATAAGTACTTTGCTTATTGGCTCTTTTTCGCTTAAATAACCCCATGATAACCTCCTGTTCCTAAAAAAATCTGCAATGCAAATAATGTTTTAAGATCTTGAATTTCTCCCTGCTCCAGCATTGTTTCAATTTGCTCACGATCATACCATTCACAGCTTACATCTTCATCATCATCTTGAGACAAAGCGTCCTCAACCAACTTAAGATTCTTAGCAAAGAATAAATAAATTTTTTCATCTAAAAAGCCTGGTGAAACATAAAAAGAAGGCCCTTTGACCCAAGTTTTTGCTTGATAACTCGTTTCTTCTTCAAGTTCTCGCTTAGCGGCACAAATTGGTTCTTCCAACTGACCTTCAATTTGATCGATTAAACCTGCAGGAATCTCCAACAAATCACTAGCCACTGCAGGTCGATACTGCTTCACTAAACAGACTTGCTGCCTTTCATTAATAGCCAAAATAGCAACCGCCGGCAAATGGTGAACTAATTCACGTTGTACCTGAATTCCGTTCGGTAATTGAATTTGATTTGAAAAAACGCGCAACATTTTTCCCTTAAAAACTTCCTGCTCTTTTAATGTTTTATTTTCTTGAATAAAACGAATCGAAGACATCACTATAACAACTCCTTTATAATTAGTTTTCAAAATAGGCCTTAAGTCCGATCTAGCATTTCAACTAATTATGCTATTATAATTATACTAGAGGAGGGACAATCATGGTCACGTTTTTAAAGTTAGCCTTTTATATTTATCTATATGGAAATCTTTTTCAATATATTAAACACCTCAATCAAGATTTTAATCAAGGTAAAAATTTAAAGCAAGTTTTTCTTGGTGAATCCACACAATCTCTAAAAAAACTCTTTATTGCTACAATTATCTCACAAATTATAAGTTTTATTAGCGGAATTGTTTTCCAGCTTAGCCTCTATCCTATTATACTCATTATTTTAAGCTGTTGGCTGTTAATTAGCTGTCTATTCATCTTAGAAAATATACTCGGATATCAAATGAACTCAAAATCTTATTATACCATTCAAATTTTTATATCCATTTGTCTACTTATCGCCTACACAGATAATCAATATCCATTCAGTTTATTTAATTTTATGGACGATATACGAGTGATTACCCTTTTAGTTATCGGAACTGCTGTAATTTCTGGTCTCTTTAACAAAATTACAGGACGTCATTCAAAATCATCTAAAATCAAAAAAAATAAAACTAAATCTAAAAACAAACTTCGCCCCGAACGATTAAAACTCTATCAGGAAGCAGGACTTAGTGATCAAGAAATTGATCATTTTAGACAACAAATGCAGACTAGTCGTAATCAAATCAAATCCATTGAACAAGAATTGGCCAAAAATGCTAAAACGCGGGCAATTGAAGCAAATTATCATTTAATAGATATTCTAAAAAACTATTTTAAAGATATTGTAAATCAGCCCCAACGTCGACTTTTAGCTGGAAATTTTTTAATAAATTTACTTCCCCAACTCGAAGATATCTTGAAAAAATACAATGAGATTAATCGACATGTAGCTAAAAATAAAGAAAGCTATCTCATCCTAGAAAAATCCGCCCAAGTCATTGATCGTTTAGCTCAAGAAATCACAGACGATTATCTGCAATTTCACGCAAAAACCTATCAGGATCTAGCTGATGACCTTGCACTCGCTGAAAAAACACTCAATCAACGAATTAACCAGTAAATCTACCAAAAATTTAAGGAGGAAAAATAATGCCATCTAATCTATCAAAAGAAACAAACGATCCTTATAATAGCTATGATGTTCTAGATGATCTCTTAGCCAATCCCTTTAATAACCAAGATAGACCTCTTAACAATGATAAGCAATTTGATACACTATCCATTAATACATTTTCAATGGATACAGACCCTACTTTGATCAAGGATCCCGTACCACTTATCGAACGACTCAACGAAGCACATCAAGCTCAGGCTCAAAAAATCGCCGAACAAATTGACCCAAGTCAAAGTCAAGCCATCCTCAATTATGGAAGTCAAGCTCAAAAAAAACTATCTGACTTCTCCCATTCCATGCTGCACCAAATCCAAATCAAAGATACTGGTGAAGTTGGAGATTTACTCACTGAGCTAATGGAAACTTTAGGCGACACTGATCCTCAGGAATTAAGTAGACAGCCCAATTTTTGGCAAAAATTTCTAGGAAAAGCACGTCAATCAATTACTGACACACAACTAAAATATCAAAAAATTAGTAGCCAACTTGATAAAGTTTCTATCCGACTAGAAAGAGAAAAAAATGCCTTAATTCAAGATAACCTCTTACTAGATCAACTATACCATAAAAATAAAGATTATTTTGATGCGTTAAATATTTATATTGCTGCCGGTGAGTTAAAGCTTAAAAACATGCAAGAAAAAGATCTTAAACAAGCCATCGAAAAAGCAAATGCAAGCAAAAATCAAATGGACGTTCAAGTTGTCAATGATTTACAACAATTTATTGAACGGTTAGATAAACGAATTTACGATCTTAAATTAACGCGTCAAATCACCTTACAACAAGCTCCCCAAATTCGTATTATCCAAAATACAAATCAAGCCTTAGCAGAAAAAATTCAAGTTTCCATTCACACAGCAATTCCACTCTGGGAAAATCAAATTACCTTAGCTTTAGCAATATTACGACAAGAAAAAGCGGCTAATTCTCAACAAATTGTATCGAAAACAACCAATGATCTTTTAAAGAAGAACTCAGCTATGCTCAAACAGTCAACCCTTACAACGCTTACTGAAACTCAAAAAGCAGTGATTGACATGGATACACTCAAACAAACTCAAAAAGATTTAATCGATACGATTGAATCGACCCTCTCCATACAATCCCAAGCGCGTAAACAACGATTAGCTGCTAGCATTGAACTTGAAAATATGGAAAATCAACTGCGCGAAAAATTGTTAGAGTTTTCAAAACAAGAATCAAAAGATTCAATGACCAAGCAAGAAGCTCAATAAATGTCCTCTATTTTCAGTATTAAACTAAATATAATAGAGGCTGTGACACAAGTCTCAAAAATACCCA
>NZ_KV802375.1:0-20235 GCF_001810675.1 Facklamia sp. HMSC062C11
TTTTGGTGGACTTATGTCACAGCCTCTTTTTATTCATTGAAAACTTTAAAAAGGAAAGACTAAGGGCCGCTTTTTTTATTCTTAATCATTGTATATATTTGTTAACTATCACAAAATGTAAGGCTGATCAAAAAAGAGGTTTCAAGCCATTCTTGAAACCTCTTTTAGTGTTTAAATTTTAATAACTTTGACCGTCATAACTTTGGTTTGGTTCACTCTCATTGGGGTTAGGCGGTCCAGTTAGACTTGTTTCTTGACTGTGGTCGGGAGACTCATCGGTTGTCTGGCTCGTTTCTTCTGAACTAATCGTTAATTCAAAATGTAAGGTTAAGGTGTCAGATGACATATAGCCATTAATAATTCTTAATCCCAGTTGGTAATTTCCAGGGGCGGGGGCATCAACTTTGAATTCTGTATCTTTACCCGTATAGACGACTTGACCGTTTAAGGTCAGTTCAAAGTCTCCTTCGATCGTCAATGGATCCCATTTAGCCTCAATTTGCTTTGTTTCTTCATTGTATTCCGCATCGAATCCGGTCGGTGGATCTAGACGGTTATACTTTTCTGATACTTGTTTAGGAGTTGTTCCTTTAATAAATAATTCAGAGGCAATTAGTTCCGGTGGGGTATAGGCCGAAGGGAGCATTAATGGATCACTGTACTTCTCAATATCCGAGCGCTCTACAGATTCGGGTTGCTGCCAATCGGTATTTGGAACACGTTGACTTAAGAAGGTCATCATTTCACGATATATTTTTTGAGGAATTTCAGAATCTTGGTAAGACAGTTGATGTCCAGCTTCCATTGGATTATCATAGCCTACCCAACTAGCAATGGCGAATTGAGGACTCATCCCAACATACCAAGCATCTGGTGTGGCATAGGCATCTTGACTAAGACCTAATTGAGCTCTTTGATCCGCTGTATAGTTCGTGGTACCTGTTTTTCCTGCGTGGTATAGTTGTTCAATTTGAGCACTTGCTGCGAAGGATTTGGGAACTCCTTTTAACATATCCACTAACATATAAGCCGTAGAATCTTTCATGGCCTGACGTCCTTGTGCTTCAAATGAATGCTCATTACCTGCCTGGGTAATCACTTTAGAAACGGTATAAGGCGTGTGATATTGCCCATAATTAGCAATTGTGGCATAAGCTGCAGATAATTGAATCGGGGTGATTTCACCACCAATGGCGTTAGATTCGACTAATTCCTTTTGATTATTATTGGTAATATTAATATCCATTTTTTGAAGGAAGGAGTATGCTTGATCCAATCCAACAGCTTGGAGTGTTTTTAAAGCAGGAATATTTCGAGATCCTACTAAGGCTTCACGCATCGTTTGATTGCCTTTATAGGCTCGATCATAATTAAAAATTTCATCACCGGAAGAATATTGATAGGCTTCATCAACGATTAATTGGCCGGTTGAATAATTAAGATACTCAATGGCAGGACCGTAACTTGAAAGAGGCTTGATGGTTGATCCGACAGAGCGATTTAAGGAAGCAGCACGATTTAATCCCATGGCTACTTTTTGATTACGGCCTCCTAGAATGGCATATAATTGCCCATTATCAACATTAATAATAGAAACCGCCGTCTGCATATCCTGATTTGGGAAGAGTTCCCCGTGTTGATTATGGACGGTTTCGTAAAGATGCTTTTGAACCTGAGAATCTAAATTGGTATATACTTTCAACCCATCTGTAAAAATGTTGAGATGAAGTTTATCTTCGACTTCTTGCGCCACAACATCGATATAGGCATCCAACATTAAATCTTCTTGACTTAAGCCTGCTTGGCTTAAAGGTTTAAGCATCGATTCAATCGATTGGTCAACCGCTTGATTATACTGACTTTGATCAATTATTTTCTGGTCCAACATTACTCTAAGTACTAAATCGCGTCTTTTTTTAGCTTGATCTGGATGCTTGTAAGGATCATATTGACTGGGTGCTTGAGGGATACCAGCTAATAGGGCGGCTTCCGATAAGGAGATTTGGTCAATATCTTTTCCAAAAAAAGCTTTGGCGGCTGTTTTTGCACCATAAACATTGTTGGAATAAAAGAGCTTATTTAAATAAAGTGACAGAATTTCATCTTTAGATAATTTTTGCTCGAGACCGATTGATAACCAAGCCTCTTGAGCTTTCCTTTTAAGGGTCTGATCTTCAAAATCCGTTGAAAAGACGGAAAGTTTGACCAATTGTTGAGTAATCGTAGATCCTCCTTGAGCAATATCACCTGCCCTTAGGTTGGCTAAGGCTGCCCCCAGGATTCGAATAGGGTCGATCCCTTTATGACGATAAAAGCGGGTATCTTCAATCGCTAAGACTGCTTCTTTAAGATTTGCAGGAATGTCACTATCATTGAGTAGTTCACGATTTTGACCGCCTAACTTACGAATCAGTTGACCCTCACGATCATAGAGTTCAGAGGATACTTGACCTTGAAGATCTTGCATCGTTAATTCAGGTGCCGAGCTTATATAATGGGCAAAAAGGCCAGCCCCAGTTAGAACAAGCAAGAAGAATAATAAAAGACAGCTAATCAAAATCCGTTTAAACCAGGTCTTCCCTTGATGTGGTTTTTTTCTTTTTTGTTTATATTTTTTTCGTTCAATACGACTTCCTGTGGCCATATTACTCACTCACTTTCTATTAGGGCTTGGGTGGTTGATCTACTAAATATTGGTCAACAGCTAAGAGATAATCGATTTGTGGGAATACGCCTTGCTTGCAAGGATAGGCGTGTTCCTTAATATAATCATAAGAGATGGATGCTTTAGGGCTATGGTCAAGCCAATTTGCCAAAGCTTGGTAAGGAAGTAAGAAGACTTCTTGTTGGTTGGTAAAGCAAATCATTAGGAAAACTAAGCCACCTTGTTCAAAGCAAGCCTTCATATGGTTGACTTGATGATCTTTTAAATTTGATAATGGAAATGAACGCTTATTTTTCGTTTCTTTTGCTTCAAAATCAATATAAAAACCTTGATAAATTCCGTTATAATCAGTCGTCGAAGCTTGACGATAATATGCTTCACTGATGCGAGCAGCAGATCGTTTGGGGTAATCTACTTTGACGACTTGTATGGGTGTTGGTTTTTTATGAATAACAGCGATATTTCTTTGCAAGTAGAAACGATTGGATTCGTTAATTCGTTCTTCCAATGACATCCCACGGCTGCCATAGTTAATTGAACGATTAACTGGATTGGTATGAATACTTGAACGAGGAACTTGCCCCTTGGGATAGCGCACCATATTTTTTCCCCCTTAGAACTATTATAACGAATTCTAATGGATAAACCTAGCTCTTATTGTTTGATCCTAGTCTAGCAAATAATCATGAATTTTTTGTATAAAAATTCTGAATATATCCGCTAAAATGGGGAAATGAGTTTACAAATCACTTGATCTTCGTTAGAATAATAGAGTATGCTAATTTTATACTAGTCGTGGAGGATAATAATTTATGACAAAATTTGAAAAAACGAATACTAATGAAGGTGTTTTAACATTTACAATTCCAGCGGAACAAGTACAAGCAGAATTAGACCGTGCTTTTAAGAAGGCACGAAAGAATATTTCTGTACCAGGTTTTCGTAAAGGGAAAGTTCCTCGCCAAATCTTTAATAATGTATATGGTGAAGAAAGCTTATATCAAGAAGTTCTTAACCAATTGATTCCTGGTGCGTACCAAAAAGCTGTTGAGGCGGAAGGTTTACAAGTGGTTGCTCAACCTGAAATGGATATTGAATCCCTTGAAAAACATAAAGACTGGGTTATGACCGCTAAAGTAACATTAAAACCTGAAGTTAAATTAGGGGATTATAAAGGACTTGAAGTTGAAAAACAAGATCGTGATGTAACTGATGAAGAAGTGCAAGCTCGTCTTGAATTAAAACAAAAACAATTAGCAGAATTAGTGGTAAAAGAAGGTGCAGCTAAATTAGGCGACACCGTCATTATCGACTTCGAAGGATTCTTAGGAGATGAAGCCTTTGAAGGTGGTAAGGGCGAAAACCACTCCTTAGAATTAGGTTCAAATAGTTTCATTCCTGGTTTTGAAGATCAGTTAGTTGATGCTAAAGCAGGTGATGATGTTGAAGTAAAAGTTACTTTCCCAGAAGATTATCATGCTGAAAACTTAAAAGGTAAAGAAGCTACCTTTAAGGTAAAAGTTCACGAAGTAAAATCAAAAGAAATTCCTGAACTAGATGATGAGTTTGCGAAAGATGCTGATGACGAAGTTGAAACTTTAGATGAGTATAAGAACAAATTACGCGTTCAGATTAAAGAAGAAAAAGAAGCTCAAGCTGCTGAATTTGTGGAAGATCAAGCGGTTCGTAAAGCAGTAGAAAATGCAGAAATCGTTGAATTACCACAAGTAATGGTGGATGAGGAAGTTCAACGTCAAATGGACCACTTCTTAAATAATTTGAAACGTCAAGGAATTAACGAAGACCTATATTATCAAATTTCAGGTACAGACCGTGATGGATTACGTAAGAATTTTGAAGAAGAAGCAGATTTAAGAACAAAAACAAACTTAGTGCTTGAAAAGATCGTTGAAGAAGAAGCCATTGAAGTTTCAGAAGCTGAAATTGAAGAGGAAGTCAATAAACTTGCTGAACAGTATAATATGGATGCTAAGCAAGTACGTCAATATGTGACAGAAGACATGTTAACCGGAGACATCAAATTAAAGAAAGCCTTAAGCTTAATTGTTGACTCTGCTAAAGAAAAATAATATTCTAATAGTATGAAATGAATTACATTGAGGGATTGCAAAGTCAAGGAATCATGACACTTTGCGTCCCTTTTTACTATCAAGAATAAGTTTACTCAAAGAAAGGGGTAACTATGGCAAAATCAACTGGGTTTCAGGATTACTATTGTTCTTTTTGTGGAAAATCCCAAGAAGAGGTCGATAAGATAATTGCAGGACCGGATGTGTATATTTGTAATGAATGTGTCGATCTTTGTAAAAACATTATTAATGAGGAAAGACAACTGGAGGGAGCTCTAGTAGATGTTCAAATGCTCAAACCCCAGGAAATCTTAGATAAATTGAATGAATACGTGATCGGTCAAGATGAAGCCAAGAAATCCTTAGCTGTGGCCGTGTATAATCATTACAAGCGGGTTTTACATCAAGATGAAGAGAGTGATATTGAACTTCAAAAGTCCAACATCTGTATTGTTGGGCCAACTGGTTCCGGAAAAACCTACTTAGCCCAAAGTTTAGCTCGAATTATCAATGTTCCTTTTGCCATTGCCGATGCGACTACTTTGACCGAAGCGGGTTATGTGGGGGAAGATGTTGAAAATATCTTACTAAAATTAGTCCAAGCAGCTGACTATAATATTGAACGAGCTGAAAAAGGAATTATTTATATTGATGAGATCGATAAAATTGCTAGAAAATCTGAAAATGTATCGATTACGCGGGATGTTTCAGGAGAAGGGGTACAACAAGCCTTATTAAAGATCTTAGAGGGAACGGAAGCTAATATACCACCTAAAGGTGGTCGTAAACATCCAAATCAAGAATTCATAAAAATGGATACAAGTCAGATCCTCTTCATTGTTGGGGGAGCTTTCGCCGGTTTAGAAACGATTATTAAAGAGCGTTTGGGTGCAAAAGTTATTGGTTTTGGTACTGACAGTCACAGTCTACGGACTGATAAGAATTTGATGCAACTAGCCGAACCTGAAGATCTCCTTAAATTTGGATTAATCCCTGAATTTATTGGACGACTTCCAATTCTAACGGTATTAAATGCTCTGACAGAATCAGATTTAATTCAGATTTTGACACAACCTAAGAATGCCTTAGTTAAACAATATCAACGGCTAATGGCTATGGAGGATGTTGAACTAGAATTTGAAGATAATGCCTTAGCAGCCATTGCTAAATTAGCCATTGAACGTGAAACTGGGGCACGGGGCTTGCGCTCTATCCTTGAATCAACTATGTTGGATATCATGTTTGAAGTACCTAATCGAAGTGATATTAAGCGAGTTGTTATTACCGAGTCTTTGGTACAGGGGCAAGGGCAGGCTAAATTCTATGATGCAAATCAAGAAGAAATAAACTAGGTGACCTATGCAGATTAAAGAAGCAAATTTTGTTATTTCAGCAGTTAAGCCAGATCAATATCCTCAAGATGATCTCCTAGAAGTCGCTCTAGCAGGTAGGTCTAATGTTGGGAAGTCGAGTTTTATTAATCGGATGGTTCAAAGAAAAGCATTGGCTCGAACGTCTAGTCAACCGGGGAAAACCCAGACTCTAAACTTTTATGAGATTAATAAAAGCTTCCGATTTGTTGATGTTCCTGGTTATGGTTATGCGCGTGTTTCTAAACAAAGCAGACATGCTTTTAGCCAACTTAATGCAACTTATCTTTCACAACGTCCCAATATCGCTTTACTATTTTTGCTGATGGATATTCGGCACGAACCAACTCGTTTAGATAAAGAAATGTTTGCTTTTGCTGAATCTTTGGATATTCCTTTTGCGGTTATTTTGACAAAGTTAGATAAAATTAAACGCAGTCAAGTCAATAAACACTTGTCAATGTATAAAAAAGCTTTAGATCTTCCGACAACAGATGCACTTTTTCCTTTTTCTGCTAAAGATGGGGTAGGGGCAGAAGCGATCTGGCAAGTGATCAATCATTTTATTCAAGAAGAAGTATAATCCTCTTCGAAAGGAGGTGCTTTTTGGTTAAAATTCCAAATGAGGTCATTGATCGAGTAAGGCAAGCGGTTCGCATAGAAGAAGTTGTTGGCCATTATGTTGAACTAAAAAAAAGAGGCCAAAATTATGTAGCTTCTTGTCCTTTTCATGAAGACCGCAATCCGTCTTTTTCGATTCATACACAGAAACAGATATATAAGTGCTTTTCATGTGGACGTGGAGGGAACGTTTTTGGTTTTCTACAAGAAATCGAGTCTATTTCATTTGTTCAAGCGGTAAAGCGTGCAGCTGAACTTGCTCATCTCGAACTGGATAAGCAGTTTTTTCAAGATGATCCTGGTCTTCAAATCGATCCGCAAAAACAGAGTTTATATCGCATTCACGAAAAAGTTCAAGAATTCTATGCTTATTATTTGATCCATACTCAAAATGGTCAAGCAGCCTTAGATTATCTTCATGATCGCAAATTAACGGATGACACAATCCGAACCTTTGGACTTGGCTTAGCTCCCGAAAATTCTGAACTAGTCTTGGCTTATCTCGAGCAAGAGGCTTTTTCCCAAAAAAGCCTTTTGGACTCGGGAATCTTCTATCTTGACCAGCAAAATCGCTTGCAGGACCGATTTAACGGAAGAATTGTTTTTCCATTAAGAAATCGTTCAGGAAAACCCATTGCCTTTTCTGGACGACGTTATCGACCAACTGATGATCGAGGCGGAAAGTATATCAATTCACCGGAGACAGACTTATTTCAAAAATCTAAGTTAATCTATAATTTAGATTTGGCTCAGTCTGAAATTCGAAAACAAAATCAAATCTTGATCTGCGAGGGTTATCTTGATGTTATTAGTTTGTATCAAGCTGGATTCCAACAGGCGGTTGCAAGTATGGGAACTTCTTTAACCAGAGATCATCTTGCTTATCTGACGAAGCTAGCGAATGAATTAATCTTTGTTTTTGATGGGGATCAAGCAGGTCAAAATGCGACGATTAAGGCCTTTCAATTGACCACGGAGTTTAAGGAGACTCGTTTTAAGGCAATAAAGATTCCTCAAGAAAGAGATCCCGATGAATTTATTAAGTTGAAGGGAGCTCCTGCTTTTGGGCAGTTAATTCACCAGGCTTTTTCCTATTATGAATTCTATAAAGATTTTCGGAAAACTGACTTTAATCTTAAAGATGCTCAAGGACTCTCACAATATATTGAAAGTCTCTTGAAAATATTATCGACCGTTCAGTCTCCGATTGAGCGTCAGTTATACGTCGGTCAGTTAGCCCAAGAATATGATCTAGATAGTGACTTGTTGGAAGAACAATTGGCTCGCATTCAACCTGCTCAATCACCTGCTTCATCTTTCAAACAATCAAGCAAGACTAGAAGGGATACCCAAGCAACAACCGCCTCTAGTTCAAGTGGGATTGCTTCTAGCTTACCTATTAAATCACAAGCTGCCTTTCAAGCTGAAAAAGTGTGGCTAGGACAATTGATTTTTCATGAAGACTCCTGGAATTATGTGAATCAACAAAAGCAGATGCCTTTAATGTATCATTCCTTTGCACAAAAGGCCTTTAATTACTTATGCGATTATTATTATGAAGGACATCCATTTCCTTTAACAGGGATTGTTGATCAGATGGAGGATCCGCAAGTTAATCAACTTTTAACGAGTATTCTATGGGATCACACTCCATTGGATTATCAAGTTCAGACCATGCCCGATTGTCTTGCTATAATTTATCAAGCTTTTAAACACCAAGAGATTGAAGAGTTAAAAGTAAAATTATCACAATATATTAAAGAGCAAGATCAAGAACTTGCTAAAGAAACGATATTAAAGATTATGACCATCGAGCGACAATTAAAAAAGAAAAACTAGGAGGTTAACTATGTCCCAAGAAAATGAAAACAAAGAAAAAATGAATCCAGATCTTGAACAAAATGAAATCAGACTCCCTCTTAAGCAGGCAACAGAAGAACTGATTCGTTTAAAAAAGCTTAGTGGACAAATTCTGTATGATGAATTGACGAAGGAGCTTGCAATACCATATAGTCTTGATGCAGACCAAATTGATCAGCTCATTCAGACCATTGAAGATCAAGGCATTGCAGTGGTTGGTGAAGATGGTGGTCCAACCAAACAACAAATGGTTAAGGCAGAATCAAATGAAAGTAATGAAAAACTTTCTGCATCACAAAAAATTCAGGCTTCTAAAATAAAAGTCGCTGATCCAGTTCGTATGTATTTAAAAGAAATTGGTCGAGTGGATTTATTAACAGCAGATGAAGAGGTAGAAATCGCTAAGCGCATTGAAGCAGGTGATGAAATTGCTAAACAAGAACTAGCGGAGGCAAACTTACGTCTAGTGGTATCCATTGCTAAGCGCTATGTGGGACGTGGCATGTCTTTTCTGGATTTAATTCAAGAAGGAAATATGGGCCTAATGAAGGCTGTTGAAAAATTTGATTATACCAAAGGGTTTAAGTTCTCTACTTATGCAACTTGGTGGATTCGTCAAGCGATTACGCGGGCGATCGCCGATCAAGCTCGGACTATCCGAATTCCAGTACATATGGTTGAAACCATTAATAAGCTTGTCCGAATTCAACGACAACTACTGCAAGATTTGGGTCGCGAACCAACGCCAGAAGAAATCGGTGCAGAAATGGATCTGCCAACGGAAAAAGTACGGGATATTTTAAAAATTGCTCAGGAACCTGTTTCTTTAGAAACACCTATCGGAGAAGAAGATGACTCTCATTTAGGTGATTTTATTGAAGATGACGGTGCCTTAAGTCCGGAAGAATTTACAGCGTCATCTTTATTGCGTGAACAACTAGAAGATGTTTTAGATACTCTTACTGATCGTGAAGAAAATGTCTTAAGACTTCGATTTGGATTAGATGATGGGAATATTCGTACCCTAGAACAGGTTGGTAAAGTATTTGGGGTTACTCGTGAACGTATACGTCAAATTGAAGCTAAAGCTTTACGCAAGTTGCGTCATCCTTCTCGTTCGAAACAGTTAAAGGATTTTCTAGAATAAATGAACGTAAAGGCCGTGACACAGGTGTCGTGGCCTCTTTTCTTTTAAGCAAAGACTCTATTGTCTAGCTTTTTAGGCCAACAAGTGATTCGTTAAAGGGGTTAATATGAAAACAATAAATTTATCTAAACGCTTGAAGAGCGTGGCTCATTGGATTGAGACTCAAGTCCCATCACCCATTCATCTACTAGATATTGGAAGTGACCATGCTTATTTACCGATCGCTTTGATTCAAGCAGGCATTATTCAATCAGCGATAGCGGGCGAAGTTGTGGAAGGACCTTACCAATCCGCTTTGAGTCAGTCCATTGAATGCCAAGTAACGGATCGGTTACAAGTCCGTTTGGGCGATGGCTATCAAGTTTTAAAGGAAGATGATCATGTAAATGTCACATCGATCTGTGGAATGGGAGGTCAATTGATTCGTAAAATTTTAGAAGAGGGCTTATTAGAGCAAAAATTAACTCCCCATCTCGTGCTTCAAGCCAACAATCACGAAGAACTCTTACGGTCTTTTCTTTGGGAGCATGGTTATCAAATTGAACTTGAACAATGGCTTCAAGATAAGGGAAAGACTTATAATTTAATGTTTGCTAGTCAAGTTGGCAAAGTTATTAATTATTCAACACGTGATTTAAAAATGGGTAAAAAGGATCGGATAATTTTTGATTCTAGCTATTTAGAGTATTGTCAGCATCAAATCTTGAGTTTAAATCGAATTATTGAAGAAATGTCACAAGCACAATCTAAAGATGCTAACTTTAATCAAACGATTGATAGCATGCGGAACAAATTAAATTGGTTTAAGGAGGAAGTTGAAAGATGCCCATTTTGTTAAAAGATCTTATTAATACTTTGGAAGAGTGGTACCCAGCTTGTTTGGCTGAATCATGGGATAAAGTAGGGCTTCATTTTGGCCAGCAATTAGCCCCAGTTCGTAAAATAATGTTGGCCCTAGATTTACGCTTAGAAGTTATCGAAGAAGCGATTGAAGCAGGGGTGGATACACTGATTGTTCATCATCCACCTATTTTCTCACCGATTCAACGGTTTGATTATCAAGATAATCAAACTAAAATCTATCAAGCAGCTGTAAAGGCAGATTTAAACGTTTTTGCCATGCATACCAATTTTGATCGGGCTAAAGAAGGTATGAATGACATCTTGGCTAGACGGCTGGATCTGGAAAGAATAAGCGATTTATACCCGGTTGAAAACCCCTTGACAAGTTTAGGCCGAGTGGGCTATCTGAAACAAGCTTTAAACCGTACAGACTTGCTTGATCATATTCGGAGAGCTTTTGATTTGGAGCAATTAAAGATTATTGAAAAAACACCTCAAGATTTTTACCAAAAAGTGGCTATTTTAGGTGGTTCTGGGGCTGATTTCTTTAATGAAGTGGCTACTTGCGGTGCTGATGTCTTTATCACTGGAGATGTTACTTATCATAAGGGACAGGATCTTTATGAAGCAGGTTATCTAACAGTGGATGTGGGTCATTATGTGGAACATTATTTTATGGAACCTGTAAAAGAGAGATTAGAAAAAGAATTTTTAAAAAATCAGTGGTCAATTGAAGTGATTTCTAGTAAAGTTAAGACAGATCCATTTGACTATTGTTAATAAAGGAGAGATACCATGGACTTTTTTGAAGAGGTAAAGGAACGTTTTATTCGTTATGCTAAGATTAATACTCGCTCAGATGAAACAAGTGAGACAATACCTTCGACAGAACGCCAGTTTGATTTATTAAATCTTTTAGTGGAAGAATTACAAGCGATGGGGATGGAAGAGGTTGAACTCAATCCATCAAATGCCTTTGTAACGGCGACTCTACCCGCAAACTGTCAAACGACAGCTCCAAGCATTGGATTCATTTCCCATGTTGATACCGCTGATTTTAATTCAGAGAAAGTTAATCCACAGATTCATTCCGATTATCAAGGACAAGTTATTTCCTTAAATGATCACGTTGATTTATCGCCCGAAGAATTTCCTAGTTTATTAAATTATAAAGGTCAAACTTTAATTACCACAGATGGAACAACCTTACTCGGTGCAGATGATAAGTCTGGGATTGCTGAAATAATGACAGCCATGGATTACTTAATTAAACATCCTGAAATTAAGCACGGAAAAGTTCGCGTTGCTTTTGGTCCGGATGAAGAGATTGGTCGGGGTGCTGATCATTTTGATGCAGAAGGATTTGGAGTAGATTTTGCTTATACAATGGATGGAGGTCCGGTAGGTGAATTACAATATGAATCCTTCAATGCTGCTCAAGCTGTCTTAAAGATTCAAGGAAAAAATATTCACCCTGGCACTGCCAAGGGAAAAATGATTAATGCTGTGATGATTGCCAGTGAATTCATTCGAGCCTTACCAAGTAAAGAAGCTCCTGAATATACAGAGGGACATGAAGGCTTCTATCATGTCTTACAAATTCAAGGAACCGTTGATGAGGCGATGGTTCAATTAATTATCCGTGACTTTGATCGTGAGCAATTCCAAGCACGCAAAGATCAAGTTACTGCTATCGTTGATCAAATTAATCAAGCCTATGATCATCCAGTCGTTGAGTTAAGCATGAAGGATGAATACTATAACATGGCTGAAGTGATTAAGAAAGATATGACACCAGTGGACTTAGCTCAAAAGGCGATGGAATCACTCGATATCCCGGTAGATATTAAAGCAATTCGAGGTGGTACCGATGGTTCCAAGATTTCCTTTATGGGAATCCCCACACCGAATATTTTTGCAGGTGGTGAAAATATGCACGGACGTTATGAATATGTGGCCGTTGAATCAATGATCAAAGCTGCTCAAGTCATTATTAAGATCGTTGAATTAAATGCGCAAGCTTAACAAACATTTTAAGGCTATGACGATTGTCATGGCCTTTTTTCTAAAAATTGCAAAGGAGGGTCGTAATGGGATTACATGTAATAAGTGGCGATGATCGTTATGATAAGCGGTCTCATATTTTAGATCAGTTATTCGATCAGTTGAAACAGGACCCTGATTGTCAAATATATTATATTGTACCTGAACACTCAAAATTTGAGATGGAGGCTGTTATTCTAGACTATCAATGTCAGAAATTTAATAAAAATAGCGCCAGCTTAATGGCACTTCAAGTAGCTTCTTTTTCTCGTTTGGCTTGGTTTTTAATGCGTGATCAAAAATCAAAGCAATCCGTGAGTGATTTAGGATTAGCCATGATTATTCAAACGATTCTGCGCCAATCAAAGGATCAAATTCGGCTTTTTAGACGCCAAATCAAGCACCCTGCATTTGCAGAACAGTTGCTCGTCTTATTCAAAGAACTTCTGGAAGGAAATGTGACAGCCAGTGATCTATCCGAGGATCAATTAGAGGGCTTAACAGAAGATACCGATCCTAGGACAGCAGACCTCGAAGATCTCAAGCTAGCTGAACTCCGTTATATTTATCAAGCATTTCTTGATGAATTAATGCGGTTAGATTTTCAGAATTTTCAGTTATTAAATGATTTAAATGACTATTTAAAAAACTCGAATTTATCGAATACAGTGATTGTGATTGATCAGTATGACTTTTTTTCCAGCCAGGAAATGCAAGTGGTTTTAAATTTAGCTAAATGTTGTAAAACGGTATGGCTAGCGCTAGCGGTTGATGAGGAGATCTTAAAAAGCAAGCAATCATCCCGACTTTATTCTTTAGCTTGCCATACATATAATCGATTAAGGACCTTGTCATATTCCTTGGGGATTGATTTTGCTACGGAATCACCAGAAGGAATTTCTTATTTAGCGAATTCTGACCAATGTGTACTTTTGGATAGCTTTAAGCAACTAATATTAGATCATCGTTCTTATTCGTCACCGATGAATGAATTGCCAGATCTAAGGAAGGTCAAAGAATCTTCCTTTTGTCATTTTTCTCAAGCAGCTTCCCTAGAAGAAGAATTACGGTATGTAGCAAATCAAATTCATGATCTGGTAGTCCATCAGGGCTATCGCTATCGAGATATTCAAGTTTTTGCCCGCCATATGGACCATTATCAAGCAATTATTGATCCAATTTTTCAAGCCAATAAAATTCCCTATTTCTTTGACCATGCATTATCGATGAAAAATCATCGACTCTATGAATTGATTATCATGCTGGCTTCCCTTGATCGTTATCAATGGCAATTAGAAGATATTCAACAGTTTATTAAATCTCCCCTGATTCGTTTAATGGACTTAGAGCCTTATTTTTCCGACTTTACAGAGGAGGAATTGGAAAGGGAATACCGACATCTATTAGCACAAGTGGATAATTACCTATATACTCATCAACTAAGTGGCTACCAGGTCTATCAACTTGATTATCCTTGGTATTTCGCAAATATAGAACAAGCCTACATTGATCATCAAGGTAAGTCACGACCTTTCGCTCAAGCAAGTTTAATTGAAGCTTTTCGTGAAGGCTTAGTTACTCGAGTATTTAATAATATGAAACACTTGAGCCAGAAAACTTCTGGTGAGGCTTTGGCGACTGGATTTTATCACTTATTGCAGCAATTAACAGTCACTGATCAATTAAGAGAAAGTAGTGTAGTGGCGGTTAAGCGAGGAGACCAAGGTGTATTTCGGCAAAATGAACAAGTGTGGCAATTACTAATGGATGCGATCCAAGAATTTCATATGATTTATGGACAAAATTCGATGACACTTGAGGAATTTTTTTTGAATTTACAAGCAGCATTAGAAGGAGCCAGCTTTCATATTATTCCACCGACGTTGGATCAAGTTCGATTCAGTAATTTTATTTCTCCTCAGGTTCAAACGCCTAAAATTGCTTTTCTGGTGGGAATGGACCAGGATGCCTTACCTTTAATTCCACAAGATAGCTCGCTTTTGACAAGGGAAGAGCGAGCCAAGATTGCAGATCGTTTACTGCCGTATCAGCAATTGATACAACCTGTTAATTTTTACCAAGGATTTGAACTATTGCAAGCCTATCGGCTATTTTTAAAAGCCAATCAGCGACTCTATTTTTCCATGGCTCAAACCGTGCAGAATAAGGTGCTCGATTGGTCCCCTTACTTGAAAACAATCATTCAACGCGGTGACTTTGACGTGAAGATCATTTCTGTAATGAAATGGCAAACGAAGGAAAAGGACATTAATTTGGATACAATCGGCCAGTATCCGATGACACTAGCCCCCATCCTTCGTTCACTTAGGGTGAGTTATGAAACAGCTAGCCCCATTGAATCGCTCAGCCAGTCGATTGTCTACTTATTACAGTCGCATCCTTTTGAAAAAGAGCGGTTAGAATCCTTCATACAGGGACTGTTCAGATTTTATCATTTACCAGATCGGATTGATTCCGACCTAGCACTCGCTCTTTATGGCAAGAATATGAGTTTGTCAGTCTCCCAAGTTGAACAATATTATCAAGATCCTTTTTCCCATTTTTTGCTTTATGGATTACGACTTAAGGAGCGACGAATTGCTCAAATTGATCCTATGTCGGCGGGTGATTTTCTACATTTTAGCCTGGATCAATTGGCTAAATCACTCCAAGATCAAGCTATCAGCTTAGCGGATTTAAATTCCAAGGACTTAGATCAACGTCTTCATGACATCATAGCCACTAGTCTTAGTCAGCAAGATTTTCGCTCTTTTAATCAAGATACAATCAGTCAAGCTGTCTTTAAACAATTGCAAGAGCAATTATTTGCTTTTGTCCACCTCATTCATCAACAAAATGAACGATTACCGGCTCGTATCTTAATTAGTGAAGGACAATTCGGGCGTTCCAAAAAAGATTTACTACCAAGCTTTAGCTATTCTTTGGAATCCGGTGGCGAATTGTTTATTCGTGGAAAGATCGACCGAATTGATTTAATTGACCAAATTAATCAAGCTTATTTACAAGTGATTGACTATAAATCATCCAACAAGCAGTTTAATCTTGTAGATAGCTTCTATGGATTAGACCTGCAGATATTAACTTATTTAGCCGTTGCCTTAAAAAAATACCCTCGGGCAAGGTCTTTGGGAGCCTTTTATCAACCAATCTTACAGGGTTATCGTCGTGCTGATAAATCGATTGCTCAATTGGATTCAGAGGGTCTGAAAACAGCTTTCTTAAAAGAACGACGACTTAATGGTTTTGTGACGCTGCCCTCCGATGTCTTACTCGATTTGGAAAAGGGTGCAAGTCTTAGCAAGCAGTCCCTAATCTATCCCGTTCGCTATAAAAAGGATGGAACCTATTACAGCGGGAGCCCATACTTTGATTCATCGCAAGTAAAAACGCTCTTAGCTTATACACATTGGATGTTTAAAAAAGCAGCCGACCAAATTCAAGCGGGTCATATCGAATTTGCTCCCTTTATTGATGCTCCATATACACCATCTTTAAGACGGCCTTATCGGGTGATTACTGGTTTTGATGCGAGTCAATCTTATTCAGCTTATCGTCAAAAAGGAATTGATAAGAAAGCTGTTTTAAAAGCTATGGAAGACCAACTTACTCATTTAAAATTACAAAGAAAGGAGAAGTCCGATGGGATTACCGATTAAGCCAGCTAACAGTCACTTTAATGATCAACAATGGCAAGCTATTTATCAAAAAGGGGACAATTTGCTTGTGGCCGCTTCTGCTGGATCTGGGAAAACATCCGTCCTCATTGAACGGATTCTCCAACATTTAAATTCAACCTATGCAGAAATCGACCAACTATTAGTGGTAACCTTTACTGAAGCAGCGGCTTTAGAAATGAAAGAACGAATGGATAAAAAATTACAACAAGCGATTCAAACTAGTAGTGGTTCACATTTAACCTATTTACTAGGGCAACGTGATAAACTCAGCCAAGCACACATAAGGACCCTACATGCCTTTTGTCTTCAAGTTATTCAACGTTTCTTCTACTTATCGGATATTAATCCTGATTTTCGTTTAATAACAAGTTCAGCGGAGTTGGAATTGATTTATCTTAGAGCCTGGCAAAGAGTGGTTGAACAGATCCATCAAGAAGACTCAGATCAACTTTTAAAGCCAGTGGACTTTCAACGACTCTTGGATTGTTATAGTTCAAGTCGTGATAGTCAGGGATTATTGGACCTGGTTAAAGCGATTTATCAATTTGCTCTAGCTCATCCACAGCCTATGGTCTGGTTAAAGGAAGCTTGTCATGGATTTAACTCACTCGAAGAATTTTTCGATTCCGAACTCTATGCTAATGGCCTAGAAGTTACGCTTAAAGCGGGGTGCCAGCTCGCTCTACACTCCTATGAACATATTGAATCAATCTTAATGTCTTGTAGTCAAACATGTATTGATAAATATCAGTCTCTTTTACAAAATGAGGCTCAAGCCATTCGGACAATTTATCAAGCACTCTTGGAGAAATCGCCTCAAAAAATATTCCAATCTCTGGATCAACTTAGTTTTGACCGTTGGCCATCCAGTCGTGGTAAACAATTAGAGGAAGATCTGGAATGGATTCAGGAAATGAAGGAACTTCGTGACCAAGCCAAGAAACAGTTGAATAATTTGCAAAAACTATTTCCTTATGATTTGGCTCAAAGTACTAGCATTGAAATAAAGATTCAAGTGGATTTAGACCGTTTAGGGCAGCTTTGTCAATCCTTTTATGAACAAATTCAGTGGATTAAAAAGCAAGAAGCCCTGATGGACTATAATGATCTTGAACATGTTACCCTGGATTTATTAGCTCCTTATGATCCCATCACTCAAAGCCGTCAGGCTTCTCCAGCTGCTCACTATTATCAAGCGCAGTTTAAAGAGGTCATGGTCGATGAGTATCAAGATATTAATGAGATTCAATCTGAAATACTCGCTTGGTTATCCCATGAATATGTTCCAAATCAAAAGGGAAATCTTTTTATGGTAGGAGATGTTAAACAGTCGATTTATGGTTTCCGGATGGCGGAACCCTCCTTATTCTTGGCCAAATACCAGGCTTATCAAGATAATCAAGGGGGACAGTTGATTCAATTAGATCGAAATTATCGATCCCGCTTTGAAGTGCTAAATTTCACAAATTATTTATTCGAACGGTTAATGGATCACAAGTTTGGTCAAATGGATTATGGGTTAGCTGAAAGTCTAAAATTAGGAAGGAATGACTTTGCTTACTCTGGTCCTGACAGCCCCTATCAAATTGAGATTTTGCTCTATAACAAAGAGGGCTTAGAAGAAGCCGAAGAGGCAGAAGATTTGGATTCTGATGCAAGTGGGCTTTTTGATGCAAGTATTCAAGCAGAGGCCTTGATGATTGCTCAAGATATTCATGATAAAATTCGTGCCGGTTACCAGATCTATGATAAGGATAGGGGACAGGAGCGACCGATCACGTTTAGAGATATTGTGGTTTTATGTCCAACGAAAGCAAGCTTTTTACCTTTACATGAAGCGATGAACTATTATGGCTTACCTTTTATGAGTCAAGATGTTGAAGCTTATTTTCAACGTCAGGAAATCCAATTGATGTTAGCTTTATTAAAATTATTAGATAACCCGATTCAGGATATTCCATGGGTAGCTATATTACGCTCTTATTTTGTAGGATTAGATGATAATGATTTAAGTCGGATTCGTTTAGCTCATCCTAATGGGAGCTACTATGAGGCAATCGTTCATTATCTTTATCAAATAGAAGCCACAAATCAGTATTATTCATCTGAACTTCAAAAACGTATAAAAGCTTTTTATCAGCAATTGTTAAGTTGGATGGATTATCAAAATAATCATCGATTAGATGAACTCATCTGGCTTATTTATCAAGATACTGGCTTTTTAGATTTTGTAATGGGGCTGGATCATGGGCCTAAGAGACAAGCTAATTTGCATGCATTTTATCAGTTGGGGCAAACGCTTGCTCAACAAGGCAAGCAGACTCTTACTGCCTTTATTCAATATATTGATAAAATGTTGGATCATGAGAAAGATTTGGCTGAGCCCTTATTAGTTGAAGAGAATCAAAATCAAATTCAAGCAATGACGATTCACGCCTCAAAGGGAAAGGAATATCCTATAGTTTATTTAATGAATTTAAGTCGCAAATTTAACCAACAGGACTTAAGAAGACCTGTTTGCTTGACTAAGAATTTTGGTATGGGCATTGATTACTATGAGTCCGACCAACGATTAATTTACCAGTCACTCTCTAAAGTGGCCCAACAACAAGTGCTTGAACAGAACGCTAAGTCTGAAGAATTACGGAAACTTTATGTTGCCTTGACACGGGCGGAACAAAAATTAATCCTAGTAGGAACGATTAATAAAGAAGAAGAGTGGGAAAATTGGCAGGATCAAGTAGTTAAGGCCAAGGACCCTGAATCCGTATTGGTTGATTTAGCCAGTCGATCACAAGCCAAGCATTTTTTACATTGGATTGCAAGTGCCTTAGCTTTGTATCGTGCTAACACACAGGGGAATGCTAAGCTACAAGAAGGGGATTTTAAAGTAAGCATTAAAAATCAGAGTCAAGTGCAAGAACAACTCCCTACAATTAACGCTTGGTCGACCTTAAAGGACCCCAATCTTTGGCTAAAAGAAAGCTGGGAGCCTTTAATCAATCGTCAACCTGATCCTAGCATTAATTTAAAACGATTGAATCAACAACTATTCTATGATTACCCATATATTCAATCCAGTCAAACATCATCTTATCAATCAGTTTCTGAATTGAAGCGGTTATTTGAAGAGCCAGACCATCCACATATTTCTCATTTTGAGGATCGACGACCAGGAATTGTCGATCAGGGTGTCCAATCTCTCCCGTTTATGCAGGATGCATTTTTAGCCCCTGAATTTATGCAGGAAGATAGAATGACAGCAAGCCGAATTGGTAGTCTTAACCACTTCTTTATGCAAAAGATTGATTTTAGTGAATTTCAAGCTAGATCGATTCAGCAATATCCTAGTGTTTTAGACCAACAGGCTAATTATTTATTAAATCAAGGATACTTAACTAAGCAAGAGATTAGTCACTTGGCCATTGATTCGATCAGTCATTTTTTAGCCTCATCCTTAGGTCAAGAAATGATCAATAATGCTTTTAATATTCAAAAAGAACGACCTTATTCATACTGGGTAAAAGCAAGTGAATTATTTCAAGACCTGCCTCAAGCTTCCCTTAAATTCGCTGAGGACCATGTCCTAATTCATGGGGTTATTGATGCCTATTGGCTACGTTCTAATGAAGGATTTGTCTTGATCGACTATAAAACAGATCGATTTCATCCTTCAGCTCATTTAAGTAAGGAGAAACAATTAGCTCGCCTAAAATCAAAATATCAAACTCAGTTAAGTCTATATGCACAGGCCCTTAAAAATGCCTTGAAAATGGAGGCAGCTGGAATATATTTAGTTGCCTTAGATTTTAATCAAGTCATATCAATGACTGAATGAGATAATGGTATTATAAAATGACTGTATTAAGAGGCTGTGACATAAGTCCACCAAAAAACC
>NZ_KV802376.1:0-245 GCF_001810675.1 Facklamia sp. HMSC062C11
AATCCCATCTCATTATTCACGGCCTGTTTCCCTCGAACATGAAATCGAGTGAATCCCAAACAAGCCTTCAGATGACCAAATGTCGGTTCAACATCGATCTTCCGCTGGCTATAAATTGGACGATATTTCGGATCTTTTAAGAGCCTCCTTTGCTTGGCTTTGAAGTAGTCATACGAAGGATTAACCGTAATCTTTCGGACATATCCTTTCTGAGTAAGCGCTGCTTCAATTTCTTGTTGATTCTC
>NZ_KV802377.1:0-39931 GCF_001810675.1 Facklamia sp. HMSC062C11
GTATTTTTGAGACTTGTGTCACAGCCTCTCTTAAATTCATTTACTATGAAATCCTGATTACATCATGCCACCCATTTGTGGTCCCGCAGGTTCAGGAGTATCTTTAGGGATTTCTGCAACAATCGCTTCAGTCGTTAATAGCAGAGCAGCAACTGAAGTAGCATTTTGTAAGGCAGAACGAGTGACTTTAGTAGGATCAACAATTCCTGCTTGAATCATATCTTCATACTTATCTGTAGCAGCGTTATATCCTGTACCTTTCTTTGCGTTGAGAACTTCGTTGACAACTACTGATCCTTCTTTACCAGCATTTTGAGCGATTTGACGAATTGGCTCTTCTAAAGCACGAGCAACAATTTTCACACCAGTTGCTTCATCATCAGTTTCAGTTTCAGTTGCTTCAACTTCTTGTTTGATGGTTAAGTATGCTGTACCCCCACCAGGAACAATTCCTTCTTCAACTGCTGCACGAGTTGCATTCAAAGCATCTTCAATTCTTAATTTAATTTCTTTTTGAGCGGTTTCGGTTGCAGCACCCACTTTGATCACCGCAACACCACCGGCTAATTTAGCGATGCGTTCTTGAAGTTTTTCCTTATCATAGCTTGAAGTGGTTTCTTCAAGTTGTTTACGTAACAATTTAACCCGTTCTTGAATTTTATCTGAATCTCCACCACCTTGGACAATGGTTGTGTTATCTTTTGTAACGGTCACTTTCGCAGTCTTTCCAAGATGATCAACCGTAGCATCTTTTAATTCGAAGCCTAATTCTTCAGAGATAACAGTTGCTCCCGTTAGAACAGCAATATCTTCTAACATTGCTTTACGGCGATCTCCGAATCCAGGTGCTTTTACAGCAACTACATTTAATGTACCACGTAATTTGTTCAACACCAATGTAGGTAAAGCTTCTCCTTCAACATCTTCTGCAATCATTAAGAGTGGACGACCTGATTGCATAATTGATTCAAGCAATGGCAAGATATCTTGAATATTAGAAATTTTACGATCTGTAATAAAGACATATGGATTTTCTAATTCCGCAACCATTTTTTCGTTATCCGTTACCATATATTGTGATAAATAACCACGGTCGAATTGCATACCTTCTACAACAGATAATTCAGTGTCAATCGTTTGTGAATCTTCAATAGTGATGACTCCATCATTACCTACTTTTTCCATCGCATCCGCAATCAATTCACCAATACGCACTTCACCCGATGAAACAGCTGCTACTTGAGCAATAGATTCTTTCGAAGAAACAGGTTGCGATAATTCTTTCAGCGCCTTAACTGCTGTTTGAGTCGCTTTATCAATTCCTCGGCGGATACCAATTGGATTTGCCCCTGCAGTAACGTTCTTCATTCCTTCGCGGGCAATCGCTTGAGTTAATACGGTCGCTGTTGTTGTTCCGTCACCTGCGATATCATTTGTTTTTGAAGCGACTTCTTGAACCAATTGAGCTCCCATATTTTCGTAACGATCTTCTAATTCGATTTCTTTAGCGATCGTCACTCCATCATTAGTAATTAATGGAGATCCATAAGTCTTATCTAAAACCACATTTCGTCCTTTAGGACCAATGGTTGTTTTAACTGTATTTGCTAAAATATCCACGCCTCGAAGTAAGGCTGCACGTGCATCTTCTGAAAATTTTAATTCTTTAGCCATAATCTCTCTCCTCTACTCTATTTGACTATTCAACAACTGCTAGAACTTCTTTAAGTTCAATAATAACAAAGTCTTCATTATTATCATTAACTTCTGTTGCTGCAAAAGACTTATAGATCACTTGATCGCCAACTTTAATACCGTCTTTTTCTTCAATTTCATTTCCTAAGGCAACTACTTGCCCGATTTGTTGTTTTTCTTGAGCAGCAGTTGGTAATACAAAGCCACTGGCTGTAGTTGATTCTGCTTCTTTGGCTTTTAATACAATACGTTTTGCTAATGGTTTTAACATTGTGTTCCCTCCATTTTTCATCCTTCATTCCAGGGTTAGCACTCTTAATCGCCAAGTGCTAACCTCTATCTTTATTATAGTAGATGACTTTCTAAAAAGCAAGGGAAATGTTTGCCCTTCTCTCCAAAGAAAAAAGACCCCGATCCTATGATCGCGGTCTCTCAATTTTTTAAGATTTCTCCCTACTTCGCTACTATTCCTGATCAATAAAATATATCAAGGTCTGCAACTCATTTGTTAAATCAACATTCTGAACCCGAACATGGTCAGGAACTTGAAAACGAAGTGGCGTAAAATTCAATACTCCCCTTATCCCTACTGCAATTAGGCGTTCCATCACTTGTTCAGCTACCTCTTGAGGAACCGTTAAAATCGCCACCTTCACTTGATTCTTCTTCAATTGTTCCTCCATCTCATCCATCGAGTAGATCGGAACTTGACCATGTTTACTACCAATAAGATCTGGGTTAATGTCAAAAGCCAATCCAATACGGACATTATTTGACTTGCGAAAATTATAGTTTAGCAAAGCATTTCCCAAAGATCCAACACCAATTAAAGCCGTCGTGATCAATTGATCCTGGTTTAGAGCCTTAGAGAAAAATTGCAATAAATATTCTACATCGTAGCCATAGCCTCTTTTGCCCAATGCACCAAAATATGAAAAATCCCTTCGAATCGTTGCACTATCTACTTTTACTGCTTCACTTAATTCAGAAGACGAAATTCTATCCTTGCCCGCATTATACAAGAATCGTAAATAACGGTGGTAAATTGGCAAACGTTTAGCTGTTGCCTTTGGTATTTTTTGAGTCATTGTTCGCCTCCATTCTGTTTTTTGATAAATCATCTTCATTTATTAACATTCTCTATTTATTAGTATATCATCATTTGACATTTCTGCCAATTTCAAATCATGCTTCTATCTAGTTAATCTATATGATTTTCGCGAAACATGGTATAATGAATCTTACTAGAAAGGATGACGGCGATGATTTTACTTCAAGCTCATGATGTCAGTCGGCGCTTTGGCGATGAAACTCTTTATGAAAAGGTTAATTTTTCAATTCAAGAAAGAGACCGTATCGCATTAGTCGGACGAAATGGAACCGGTAAATCGACCTTGCTTAAACAAATTATGGGACAAGAACCCATTAATAACGGTCACATCGCTAAAGCCAAGGGATTAAAAATCGGCTATTTAGAACAGCATGTCGCTCTCCATTCCCCCAAGTCCATTTGGGAAGAAATGGAAAGTGTCTTTAAAGATAAGTTACAACTACGAGAGCAAGCTATACAAGCCGCAGACGAAGTGAGTCTATTAGCTAAAGAAGGGCTTATCGACGATCCCCAATACCATGAAGCCCTAAAAAAATATGACCAACTCAATCTCGCTCTTGAAGAAAAAAATGCCTTTCAAATTGAATCCGACATCCGGACAGTCCTCCATGGTTTTGGTTTTACAGAAGAAGATTATGACCGTCCCATTCAAAGCCTCTCCGGCGGTCAAAAAACAAGGCTTGCTTTAGCGGCTATACTTCTCAAGGATTACGATTTACTGATTCTTGATGAACCCACCAATCATCTTGATATGGAAACATTGGCTTGGTTAGAGTCCTTCCTACAAACCTATCAAGGAGCCCTTCTAATTGTCTCTCATGATCGCTACTTCCTAGACAACGTGGTCAATCAGGTCTATGAATTACGTCACCAAGAGTTCCATCATTATAAGGGAAATTATAGTTACTATGTAGAAGAAAAAGCAACACGGCAAGCTAAAGAATGGAAAGAATACCTTAAACAACAAAGCCAAATCGCTAAACTAGAAGACTTTATTCAAAAGAATATTGTCCGCGCTTCTACGACCAAACGTGCCCAAAGTCGTCGGAAACAGTTAGATAAAATGCAGCGAATCGATAAACCTCTCCAGGACAAGCAAGCACCACGTATTCAATTTTCCACAATGAGTGAGTCTGGCGAACGGGTTATTGAATGCCAAGAGCTCGCCATTGGCTATCCGAATGTCCCTCCTCTCAGTCATGGGATCGACTTAGACTTACGCAAGCAAGATGCTATCGCCATTGTCGGCCCAAACGGAATTGGAAAATCGACCTTATTAAAAACCCTAATCGGTCAACTCCCCCCAAAAGCCGGGCAGGTTAATTTCGGTAGTAATGTTGACTACGGCTATTATGCTCAAAACGTCAATGCACTTGATGGTAATTTAACCGTTCTTGAAACCCTATGGCAGGCACACGATACAACCGATGAATGGAAAATCCGATCAATTCTAGCCTCTTTTCTCTTTGATTCAGATAGTGTGGATAAAAAAGTCAGCTTATTAAGCGGAGGAGAAAAGGCTCGCTTAGCCCTAGCCTTACTCGCTTGCGATCATGATAATACTTTGATTCTTGACGAACCCACCAACCACTTAGATATTGATTCAAAAGAGGTCTTAGAACAAGCCCTTATTGAATACGATGGCACTTTACTCTTCGTTTCACATGATCGCTACTTTATCAATCGCATTGCTTCAAAAGTTTTTGAACTTCATCCCGACGGAGGAACTCTCTACTTAGGTGATTTTGATTACTATATGGCAAAGAAAAAAGAACAAGCCGCCTTTCAGGAGAATAGCCAAAGTAAAGAGGCCTCACCTATCGCAAAACCCTCTAAGATAAATAGCTATGAAGAGAATAAACAACTTAAACGAGAGTACCGCAAATTATTAACTGCCGTGGAAGAAGCTCTCGAAGACAATGATCAACTTGAAGATGAAAAACAAAAACTTCACGAAAAGATGATCGAAGCCTCCCACGCTAATGATCAAGATCAACTTTTAAAACTCGACCAAGCTTTAAAACTTTGTCAAGATAATATTGATCAAGCGTTGGAAAAGTGGGAGACCGCGACTCTTGCGCTGGAAGATTTCGAAGCGGAAAACCCCGGATTGACTATCTAAAAAACGTTAACCCTCCTAACTTAGGGGGTTAACGTTTTTTATTGTAACTCACTTAAATTTCTTTTAATCTATCTCATCGCGGAAATCCATATCTGGTCGTGCATTTAGATCTAATCTTGAAAAATCTCCTGCTAAATATAATGGATAAGCTGCTGCTGCAATCATCGCTGCATTATCCCCGCATAAAGACAAAGGTGGAATCAACAGTTTTGTTTGAGGGTATTTTTCTCGGAATAAGCATTCAAGCGCTGAGCGCAAACCTGAATTAGCAGCTACGCCTCCTGCCAAAACAAATTGTTTTGCCGCGGGATTCATTGACATAGCTCGATCAACCTTGGTCAATAACACCTCTATTACCGCTGCTTGAAATGAGGCCGCTAGGTCTACAGAATTAACGCTTTGACCTCTTTGGTGAAGATTATGCACCGTATTCATGACTGCTGATTTCATCCCAGAAAAAGAAAAATCTAGAGAATCTTCTTCCAATAGGGCTCTTGGAATATCATAAAACTTAGCATCTCCCTCATGTGCCAATTGGTCTAAATGCTTACCAGCAGGATAGGGTAAATCTATCAACCGGCCTACTTTATCATAGGCTTCACCCACCGCATCATCCAATGTTTCTCCTAAAACTCGAAAGTCGTTATCATGTTCCATCCAAACTAACTCGGTATGTCCCCCACTTACAATCAGGGATAAAAGAGGATATTCCAAAGGATACACCAAGCGGCTTGCAAAAATATGCCCAGCTAGATGATTGACCCCAATTAAAGGCTTATCATATAGAAAGGCGAGGGTCTTAGCTGCGGTTATACCAACAAGTAACGGGCCCACTAAGCCAGGCCCTTGAGTCACAGCAATCGCATCCACTTTCTCCACACTATCTAATCCGGCTTTTTCTAAAGCCATGGTTAGGATTTGCGTGATCTGTTCTACATGGTGGCGACTTGCAACCTCTGGAACAACGCCCCCAAAGCGCATATGACTCTTCACCTGAGAAGCTACAATATTAGCTAATAATTCCTCCCCGTTTTTAACGATCGCCACACTTGTCTCATCGCAGGACGACTCAATTGCTAGAATTAATTGATCTTCTTTCATTTCAAGACCCCTTCCTCACTAAATCCAACTGCATCACCAAGGCATCATCCAATGGGCTTGTATAATAATCCTTTCGGCAAGCCAGCACATTAAAACAAGCCTGGTGATACAAGGATCGTGCTGCTAGATTTTGACGACGTACTTCAAGGTAAATCGATTGAACCGACTGATTCGTTAATTCATCCACCATGGCTTGCAGCAATCCTTTGGCAACCCCTTGTTTGCGACAACTAGGGTCTACAAAAATATATGTTATTTCTGCTTGATCAAGCACTTGGTGCCAACCACAATATCCCATTATTTTTCGATCCTCTATCGCCACAATTAAATGACTATAGTCTAAGGCTAGGTCTTCTTTAGTCATTGATGGTGTCCAAGAAAAGATCTGGTTGTTTTCTTCAATGTAGGTCTGAATCCACTGAGGAGGTTCTTGATAAAATATTTGAAACATACTGTATCTTCCTTACAAGAATCTTTTTAACAAGAGGGCTGTTTCACCATCATCGTAATAAAAGTTTTTTTTACCAATTTGCATAAAATCATGTTGGTAATAAAATTTTTGTGCCTGACTATTCGATTCTCGAACCTCTAAAGTTGTGTATTTTTTCCCCAAGTATCGACTAGCCTTTAACCAATACTCTAGCATAGAGTGACCCAAGCCTACACCCTGATATTCCGGTAACAGCAATAAATGACTGATGTGACTATAATCTTTCACAAATCGACCGGTGATCATCCCGACCAGAGGATAATCAGAATTCTTACTTTTTTCTAATACCAAATACACCAAATTTCGATTATACTTCCAATCACGCTCAAAGTCCTTCAAATCCCAAGCCAGATAACCCTGATACGCCTTCCCCTCCATCTCAACCATTTGCGGAAGATCTTCATAAGTCGCTAAACGCAATCTAATCATACTATCTTGCTGATTAGGTTTAGCAAGCTTATATACCATTTCTCCTTCTGCCATAGCTTTAATAGAAGCTTCCAAGGCTTTCATATGAGGGTGGTGAACCCCTTGGTTAAATTTAAAAAAATTATTAAGACAAGTCGGTTTCATCCGTTTGTTCCACATAACTTTCTTGTTCACTGGCACCTAATTCAACTGACCGTTTCTGAGCCCATTCTTGCTCAGCCAAGCTCTCATGCGCATAAAAAGGCACGAACAGATTTGGATCACTGACTAAGCTAGTCGGTAAAAATAGTAATCTTTGAAGAGTAACTAGTACTGAAGGTCCCTCAATGATTTGATAAGTTCCGTCCCATTCTAAGAGATGCTCATGAATAAGCGGAGTAAGGTCCCCCGCTTGATCAATGACCCAATAAATCCTACGGTAGTCTTTACCGTTCACTAACGGAAGCAATTGATCTTTTAACCAACATTCAAAATCAAAATGCCCTTCTTCGAGCATGGATTGTAAGTAGCCATCGCACCATGTATAAGCCCCAGCATAAACACTTTGCCTTCTAGCATTCATAATAGGTAATACTAAAGCCTGAGCATCATGATCTAAAATTTGACTAGCCATAGCGGCTAAACTGGAGAAAGAATATAGTTGAACCGACTTGGCGACCGCCCATGTTTTAGCAAAAGTTGCTCCAATCCGCATACCGGTGTAAGAGCCCGGACCTCTTCCAATATATAGAGCCTTAATCGATTCATGCGACCAGCCAGCATTCTTTATGAGCTGGTTCACCAAAGGAATCAGGGTTTGCCCATGTTGCTTTGATAATTGATAAGTTTGATCAAGTACCAGTTGATCATCTTGAAATAAAGCGAGCGATAAAGCATTGGTTGAGGTATCTACCGCTAAACTTTTCATGCTGACTTCCTTTCCAAATATACCGATTAATAGGCACGCGCTAACCAAACAGTTGCTTTAGCCGGCTTACCTGTCACAATACATTTTTCTTTTCTTGGTAAAGCGTGTTCTCCTTGGAAGTAGTGATCAAAAGGAATGTTTCGAGTCGTAAAACCGGTCAATTCCTTTATCTTAGCTTCGCTTTCTTCAGTTCCATCCCAACCGGCCAACACCCATCCTGCCGGCTCATTGTTTTCACGCTGCTTTTCAATATGAGCTTGAAGTTGGTCTAACGTCTCAATATCCGTGTAGATATTTTCTTGATTACGTTGACGGGCCTTAGTCAATAACCGTTCTTGCATTGCTGTCAATGAAGATTGTACCTGGTCTACCAAGTTTGCTAGATCATAGCTTTGTTTGTCAGCTTCATCACGGGCTTTCAAGACAAATTGGCCTTGTTCCAAATCCCTTGGACCGACTTCAATTCTTAAGCAAGCTCCTTTGAGTTCCCACTCATTAAATTTAAACCCAGCCGAATTATCCGAATCATCTAAGCTAGCACGAATACCCGCAGATTTTAATTCCTGTAAGAGTTCTTGCGCTTTTTCAGTTACTTCGGCCAACTTTTTCTTAGGTCCTACCGGAATAATAATCACTTGATGGGCAGCTACTGCTGGAGGCAATACCAAGCCCTGGTCATCTGAATGGGTCATAATCATTGCCCCAATCAACCGTGTTGAAATCCCCCAAGAAGTGGTATGACAATATACATGTTCATTATCACGATTTAAGTAGCGAATATTAAAGGCCTCCGCAAATTTCGTCCCCATATAATGCGAAGTACCCGCTTGAACCGCCTTACCATCTTGCATCATCGATTCAATTGAAAAAGTTTGAACAGCTCCAGCAAAACGTTCAGAAGGCGTTTTCTCTCCCTCAAAAACAGGCATAGCTAATAATTCTTCAGATAAATCACGATAAGCAGCTAACATCTTCATGGTACGCTGTCTAGCATCTTCCTCATTCTCATGAGCAGTGTGCCCTTCTTGCCATAAAAATTCAGAAGTTCTTAAAAACGGAAGCGTTCGTTTTTCCCAACGGAACACATTAGCCCATTGATTAATTTCATAAGGAAGATCCCGATAAGAATTAATCCAATTTGAAAAGGCATCCCCAATCATCGTTTCAGAAGTTGGACGTAGGGCCAGTCTTTCTTCCAACGCTTCACCAGCTGCCTCGGTTACCCAAGGTAATTCTGGGGCAAAACCTTCGATATGATCTTTTTCCCGTGTAAAGAAAGACTCAGGAATGAGCATTGGGAAATAAGCATTCCGAATCCCTTCAGCCTTTAATTTCTGATTGAAACATTCTTGGATATGTTCCCAAATCTCAAAGCCATTAGGCTTAAAGATCATACAACCCCTAACTGGTGAATAATCCATTAAATCTGCTTTTTGAATTGTCTGCAAATACCACTTTGAAAAATCTTCTTTTCTTGTTACCATTCTTTTCCCTCCAAAATAAAAAGACTGTCTTCATCCGATTAAGGACGAAGCACAGTCTTACTCCGCGGTACCACCTTAGTTGCATAATATGCCAGCTCTTAGCGATAAAGGGGCCACCTATATAAATAACACGTATAGCAGGTTCGATGGCAAAGAGGGGAGACACTCACATCAACTGCCTCTTGCTGACTCCATTTGACATCTACTAATCTATCCTCGTTCTTATTATAACAAGTTTAAGCAAATGAGCAAGTCTGATTGTCTAAGGATTAATAATAGCCGTACCTGCTTCATTAAGTTCATAATTCTTCAATAGACCTATGTCTGATAAAGGCCAATAAATGAAGTCCGCTTCTCCTAGGACATCCTCTGCATTAATGAAGCCAAAAGCTCTCCCATCAAGAGAATTACGTCGATTATCTCCCATCACAAATAATTTACCTTCAGGCACAGTGGCTTGACCAGTCAATGCTTCTAAAGAAAAATCCTGTGTAAAAACGTCGCCCTTTTCTTGGAAATATTCTGTAGCCTTTTGTTTAAGATAGGGCTCCTCCATAGCTTGGCCATTAATCACTAATTGGTCATTTCGGACTTCGATCGTATCTCCGGGCATCCCAATCACCCGCTTGACATAGAGACGAGGCTTCTCACCTTGGGCAGGCATCGGTTCTGGAAAAATAACCACATCAAACCGATCAATCGAGGCCAATTTAACCATCCATAGCTTCTGTCCATCTTCGAGTGTATGTTCCATCGAAGATCCATCTACTTGAAAAGGCTGTGCTACCCAATGATAAATTGCAAAGATTACTCCCATCCAAAGAACGAGATAAACTATCCAGGATAAAAGTTCTCTAAAAAATCCACTTGCCTTACTCATACCGTCCTCCTGACTCTAACCACCTATAATAAAATCATTTAGTCTAATCATACCGCTTTATAGTTTGAGAATCCAGTGAAAAATATGTGAAGACTTTATTCTAAATATCGGAAATTTACATAGACGCCTCTTTTATTTTAAAAAAGATGTTATAATAGTCCTAAGAAAACAAAAAAGAATAACGGAGGTATCTAATGAAAAAACAAGCTCCTCTAGCTAACCGACAATCACGCCGCTATCGTCATAAAAAGAAAAAAAGATTCTCATTCACGACCTTTATCGGAGTGCTTTTAATTCTTTTTGCCCTAGCCCTACTATCACTCAACCCGATTAAAAACTACCTCATTGCCAAGAACTCACAAGCGATCACGGCTTCCAGTTTAACGCGGGAACAAATTTTAGCTAATCAACAAAAAGATGTTACTTTCGACATCAATGAAGTCAGAGCTATCGATCCCATTGAAGTCATCACATCCGGAGTAAACCCTAAAAACCTCCCGGTCATTGGCGGTATTGCGATTCCTGATTTAAAGATTAATTTGCCCATTAATAAAGGAACAACCAATGCTGGTATGTATTATGGAGCCGGAACCCTAAGACCCGATCAAGTAATGGGACAGTCCAACTATATTTTATCAAGTCACCACTCCGTTAAACCAAACCTACTATTCGCCCCATTAATGCATGCCAAGGAAGGTCAATTAATCTATTTGACTGACTTAGATAAAATCTATGTCTACCAAACATACAACGTCATGACAGTTCATAAGACAACCACCGAAGTTCTTAACCCAACGAGTGAACCGATTGTCACTTTGATTACTTGTGATAGTCCCGACCTCACTGCTAACCGAGTAATCGTTCAAGGCAAGCTCATCAAAACCGTCGATATTAAAGACGCTGATGATGCAATGGTTAAAGCTTTTGATATGGATCAAACAATCTTTAAAGATTAATCGTTAGTAAAACAAAAAGAGCCTTTCGAGGCTCTTTTTTATACTTACTTCGAATTTTTCAAACTATCATTATCCATCACCATATCGATAGCTAGGATAACCGCTACCACAATAACAGGATCTAGTTCCTGATTTAAAATTGTCATTTCAAAGGTATCCGACCAAGCTAAAAACTGTTTATGAATCTTAGCTAAATCATTCCCCTTACGATCCTTCAAACGATAATCATGCTGCCAGAGATCCCCTTGCAGACGCCAATTCAATCGACTAATTTGATATTTTGGACGAAATAGCGACCATGTTTTCTTGACGGAGCAAAGATAACGCCCTTCGTAATAGACCTTCAATGTTGGAAAAATACTCAGAAGTTGCTGCTTCACGCTTACCAAAGGCTTACCACTTTTAACATCTACAATTTTCATCGACCGACCGATGGAAAACCACTTACTCTTAACGTGATAAACAGGCTTCTTCTGACGATCATAAACATCAAAATCTTCTTTTAAAGATAAGACTTTTTGCTTCACATATAGTTTCACTCTGTTTCCTCCTGTTTAAATCTGGAGCCAATAGGTCAAGTAGCCAAGCTCTAGTTCCTCAAATCAATTTATTTTCTGTTCTAATAGAATAAGTGTTCCCAGTATACCAAAATCTTACTCTAAAGCCAAAATAAAAGAGAGTCAAAGACCCTCTCTCAATCTTCTAATTATTAAACGAAATATGAACGTGATCAAAATGGTTTTGTGTAATTGATCCACGATCTTCCATCGGTTGCCATTGTCCATTAGTCCATGGTCCGTAAATACGTTGCTTCCAGATCACATAACTAATATTAGCACTTCCCATATTATTAATCGCTTCTTGAGCGATTTGATCACCTAATTCTGATGATACTGGTACCATCACATCAATCGCTAATCCTTTACCATGATCTCCTGGATCGCCAGGACGATAAGAACCGACTGTCAAACCGTAAGTATTGATAATATAGTCACGATATGCTGCTGTAGACGGTTGATCCATTCCATTAGCTGAATTCATGACAGGTGCTTGAGTTGTTGTCGTTGGTTCAACCGCTTGAGTCGTCGTTGTTGGTTCAACCGCTTGGGTCGTTGTTGTTGCTTCAACCAATAACTGAGTCGTTGTAGTCGACTCTACTGGGGCTTGGGCTGTTGTCGTTGACTCTTGACTAGTTGTAGTCATCGCCGCTGTCGTGGTTTTTGGCTCCTGTGCTTGAACTTGAACCGGTTCTTGCGTCGTAGTTAACTCGTTAACCACAACACTTGTTGTCGTTGGTTCAACCACTTGAGAAGTCGTAGTTACTTCTTGTGAAGTCGTGATCACTTCTTGACGCGTCGTTGCAAGTTCGGTAGTCTTTACAGGCTCAACGGTAGTTGTACTTGAAGTTTTTGTATCCGAAGATTGAAACTCCTCTGCCTTAACGGCATTCAACAGTACATTAGAAGAAGCGTTTGTTTTAGGCTCTAAAACACGACTACTTTCATCCGCTTTTTCTTTCTCAGGAACTCTATCAAGATCCGATGTTTTTTCAGAGGTACTTTCCTCTACAAGTTCGACCGTTACCTTTTTAATTGGGGTAATATTGACTGACCCCTTGGAAGATACCGCAGATTCCTTTGCCGCTTCTTCCGTGAACATTTCTTTACTCTCATGAGAGACCTCAGTCGTGCTCGAAGAGGATTCTAAAGCTGATGTCATCTCTTGCGCTTGAGGTACTTCGTTGAAACTAGATAAAATCGCATTGGAAGAGTCAATCACCCAATCATGCGCAGCAACCAACGCTGTAGGTACTGACAAGAGTAGTACTCCTGACACCAAGTAAGCTTTCTTTCTAAAATTCATTATATATGTCACTCTTTCTTTATTTTATTAACTGAAATTTTCCTAGATTCATCATATAGCTTTCCCAACTTAATCACAATAGATTTAGCAAGGCTTAAACAGATTGTAGTATGCCTGTTACACCATTGTCATAATCAAAAATCAAGAACCTTTTTCTTATATTATTTTTAAGAAATCGCTTTATTTTTTTACTTGCGAGAGCTTATTTTTGAGCTATAATAGAATCAATACATTAGAAAAGAGGACTACAAATATGGCTTGTACAACAATTTTAGTTGGAAAAAACGTTTCATATGATGGCTCAACACTGGTTGCACGTAATGAGGATTCTCCTTCAGGTGAATATACCCCTAAAAAGTTCATCGTCGTTCACCCTGAAGATCAACCAAAGACTTATCAATCAGTCATTTCAAAAGTTAAAATTCCCCTCCCAGAAAATCCTTTACGATATACTGCAATGCCAGACGGGTTAAGTGATAAAGGTATCTGGGCAGCATGTGGTATTAATGAAGAAAATATCGCCATGACCGCTACCGAAACCTTAACTAGTAATGAACGGGTTCTTGGAGCAGATCCGCTTGTGAAGTACCAAAAAGCCAGCAAGGATCACGCAGAGATTATTGGTGGTATCGGAGAGGAAGATATGGTGACTCTCGTCTTACCTTATATTCACTCTGCCCGCGAAGGTGTTGAACGATTAGGTCAATTATTAACCGAATATGGGACTTATGAAATGAATGGAATTGCCTTCCAAGATGTTCATGAAATTTGGTGGCTTGAAACGATCGGTGGCCATCACTGGATCGCTAAGCGTGTACCAGATGATGCCTACGTGGTCATGCCCAACCAATTAGGAATCGATGCTTTTGATTTAGATGACGCCTTTAGTGCTCAGGAAAATCATCTTTGTTCAAATGATTTAAGAGAATTTATTATAGACAATCATCTTGATCTCAGCCTCAATGGTCAGTTAAATCCTCGCGACGCTTTTGGCTCTCATTCGGATTCCGATCATATTTATAACACTCCTCGTGCATGGATCATTCAAAAATTCTTTAATCCGACTAGCTCAACTTGGACAGGTTGCCGTGCAGATTATAGTCCCATTTCCGACAATATCCCCTGGTCCCGTCAGCCCGAACGTAAAATAACGATTGAAGATATTAAATACACACTATCTCATCATTATCAAGGGACACCTTATGATCCATACGCTAAAGGAAATACTTCCTCCCCTTATCGTCCAATCGGGATTAATCGGAATAACTTCTTAGGAGTGACACAAATTCGTCCTTATAAAGATGAGGCAATCCAATCAATCGAATGGCTTGCTTTAGGGTCTAACGTCTTCAATGCGCTTATTCCATTTTATACAAACATTGAAAAGACCCCTGATTATCTAGCCAATATCAGCCAACGTGTTACCGCTGATAATTTCTACTGGGTAAATCGGATAATTGCAGCTCTTGCAGACGCTCATTTCGATGCTTGTATACCTGAAATTGGACGCTACCAAGAAAAACTTCAAGCCAAAGGACACGCTTTAATTACAAAAACGGATCAAGCCTATCAAGAAAAACCTCTCGTTGGAAATGCGCTTATCAAACTTCTTGAAGAAGCCAACCAATCTATGGCTGATATGGCTCAAGCCGATACGGATCAACTGCTTGCAAGAATTTTATATTTAGCAAGCAATGGCATGAAAAATGGTTTTTCGTTGTCAGATAATTAATTTCATCCATAAAGGACTGCCTATTGTCTTTCGACAGGCAGTCCTTTTATGCTACACTATGATAACTAACAAGCTAAGGAGTATGTTTATGCTTAAAGAGTTTTTGACAATTCGAGAAGGACAATGCAGTCAAAGTATCATCAAAAAGTCTTGTTTTATTTGTCATATTAAAACAACACTCTCCGTTGACGAAGCGAACCACTTTATTCGCGAAATAAAAAAGACCTACCCACAGTGCACGAATGCCTCTGCCTATATCGTTGGAGATAGTGGTGAAAACCAACGTGCTAGGGATAATGGCGAACCCTCTAACTCTGCAGGTCTGCCAATTTTAGAAGCACTAAAACTCTATCCAATTACCAACACAACAGCCGTTGTCTCTCGGGTTTTTGGAGGGCAACTATTAGGAATTCCGGGATTAAAACGAGCTTATGGTGGAGCTGTCAAAAAGGCCGTCGAAGAACTCGGTCTTGTCCAACAACGACTGCAAACAGGTATCCAAGTAAACTTGCCCTACCATTTTATTAATCAAGTAGAATATGAACTAAAAAATCAGAATTGGATTCATACTGAAGAAATTACCTACCAAGCCAATGTTCAAATACTCTGCTTCGTCGATCAAAAAAATAAGGACAAGTTTGTTCAATACTTTAAAGATTTAACGTTAGGGCAGGTTACTTTCTTAGAAACTAAAGAACGTTACATTGCCTATCCAGTGAGCTCCTTAGACTATTTGTGATAAGGCTGATGATTGACAATTCGGTAAGCTCGGTAAATTTGCTCTAACAAAACTAATCGCATCAATTGATGAGGTAAAGTTATTCGCCCAAATGAAACCCGCCAGTCCGCTTTCCTCTTCAAACTTTCCGCAAGCCCCAGTGACCCTCCAATCAAAAAACATAACTTAGACTGACCATAAGTTGCGTAATTTTCAATCTTGCTGGCTAACTCTTCTGAACTAATTAAATCTCCTTCAATTGCCAAAACAATCACTGTATGCTGATTAGAAATATAGTGATTAATTCGACTGGCTTCTACTTCTAATAGTTGGTCTATCTCTTTTTGACTCATCGACTCTGCAGTTGCTTCATCAGCAACCTCGTGGATTCGAACCTTCGCATAAGCCTGTAAACGCTTAAGGTACTCTTGAATTCCCTTATTGAGGTATTTTTCCTTAATCTTCCCTACAGCCACAATATCAATTTGCATCATATATAATACACCCCTTTTCTTGCACTTAAAGTCATCTTACCACAAGGACCATGACTAAATTAAATGCAATTCAAACAACAAAAACCGACTTTTTCCATATTCGCAATTTGATAAAAACTTTCAATGTAAATAACATATATAGAATAACATTTAAAAGCAGGGTATTAAAATATCAAAACGTTCAATTTTCTTTAGAAATATATCTGCCCAAATATAAAAAAAGATAAAGGGAGGGACTACACATCGATAGTCCTTCCCTCAAATTATAATCTGTCATATTTGAATGATCCATCAATCTATTTTAACTTTATAATAATCAGCTAAAATGGGCTTGTTTCTTCTTCTTCCTCTGGAGACATTAAGGGATTCGCTTCCTCATTCGAAATCGCAGAATCTAATTTAACATCCACTTCCATTTCTTCTTTACCTCTACGGATCTTTAATTTAATAGTATCTCCAACTTGATGTTGATAAAGAAGTTTACGCAAATCATTCGTCTTTTCAACTGCTTGACCGTCCACAGCTGTAATCAAATCATAAGCTTTAAGCCCTGCTTTATCAGCGGCACCACCACTAGCCACCTCGGTAATGAAAGCTCCATTAACATCCTCTTCATCCAATCCCATAACTTGAGCACGATAGTCCGGATGAACCACATCTAGACTCGTATAACTAATTCCTAAAGCCGGTCTAACTACCTGTCCCTTTGATTCCAACTGAGAAATGATATCAACAACATCGGACGAAGGAATCGCAAAGCCCATTCCCTCAACCCCAACTTTAGCTAATTTACTAGAATTAATTCCAATTAATTGGCCTGCAGAATTAATCAAAGCTCCTCCAGAATTTCCTGAATTAATGGCAGCATCCGTCTGTAATAAATTCATGTCCCAATCCGCTTGATGATCACCGTTGGTATCAACCGGCACAGAACGATTAACCCCTGAAATAATTCCCTTGGTCACCGATGACGCAAATTCCTTACCCATAGGAGATCCAATCGCAATTGCTGTTTGGCCCACCTGTATTTTGTTAGAATCGGCAAACTCTAAGGCCTTTGTCGCTACCGAAGCATCAATCGTTAATACTGCTAAATCTGATAAATTATCGCTACCAACTAAAGTGCCCTCCACAGTTTGACCATTCTTTAATTGAACATTTAATCCATCTGCTCCATCCACTACATGATGATTTGTCACGATATAGGCCTTACCGTCTTCAATCTTATAAATCACGCCTGAACCCTCCGCAACTAGCTGAAGGTCTTTTTCTTTTTGGTCAGGCATAAAGTACTGATGAGACTGAAAACCAGAAAAAGGACTCATACCAGAATACTGACTCACCTTTTGCATATTTCCAATTGATACAACCGCCTCAGAAGCAGTCTTAACTGTTTCAACAATTTTACTTTCTTCATCGGTCAACTTGGCAGGATCATTTACTTGCACAGTATTCGTGCCATTTTCTTGTGAAAAAATCGCTTGCTGATGAATGACACCCGTAGCTAATAAGAAAGCCAAGGCCGTCCCACTAACTCCCGTAAAGATTTTACGCCATAACAGAGTCTTCATTTCTTCATCTTTTTTTAATTCCATCTTATTGACTTCCTTTCCTTAACTTTACAATAGAGAGTATAACATCTGCTTATTAAGAAAGTATGAAATATCCACGCCAAAATTGCTACAAAATAACTAAAGAAAGCGAAATTTCATTGAAATAATGAATTTTCGCTTTAGTTTGATTATAATATTTGAATTTTAGTGGCAGATTCAGGGTCCGTCATAAATAATGTCAGATCCTTTTGTGTATCGATATCATATTGGTGAAGAATCCTTTCCATACTGGCCAACGCTAATTCTTTTCGATTATTTTCTTTGCTCAGATGGCCTAAATAAACAGACTTTGTACTTGAACCCATCATATTTTTAATAGCCAACGCACCGTCTTCATTCGATAGATGCCCTCGATCGCTTAAAATGCGCTGCTTTAAATGCCAAGGATACGCTCCGTAACGTAACAGTTCAATCTCATGATTGGATTCAATTAAATAAGCATCCGCATTAGATAGCTGACTTCTTAAAGCTTCAGATACATAGCCTGTATCTGTTAGCATAGCAAACTGTTTCTTGCCCTTTTGAAAGGCATAAAACTGAGGGCGCGCTGCGTCATGGCTTACTTCATAGGTTAATATATCGATATCCTTAAAAGAAATCATTTGATTAGGAGGAATAATTTTTTTATTAGCTGGATCGATCTGACCGATCATCCCTTCCATTGCTAACCACGTTTCCGCATTTGCATAAATAGGTAGATTATATCGTCGAGATAAGACTCCCACGCCATGAATATGATCTTTGTGTTCATGTGTTACTAAAATCCCATCCAATTGTCGAATATCTCTATGAATACTTTTAAACAGCATTTCAATCTTTTTACCAGATAGTCCAGCATCCACCAGTAAACGACACTGCTTACTTTCTATATAGGCACAATTACCACTCGATCCAGATGCTAATATTGAAAAGGCTAGACTGTCTGACTGAGTCATATCTGTCAAAATATCTTCTGGTGGAGCATATAATTGTTGCAATAAAGAAGTTTTATTAAATACCATTGTCAAAACTACACCTCATTATAACTATCCCATTTAAAAAGCTTTAAAATATTCAAACTGATCTATATATTCTTTTAAAGCAGGTATAAAAATTCCCGAAAGACTATCTGGAACACGATAAAGGTCCCCATTCAAACTATCGCCTTCCTCTTCTAATTGATTCAAGTTAAACTGACAAGTAAATGCTTTTTGTATTTGAGCCATCTTATTTAAACTAATTGCATAGGCGATATTTCTCTCCCACACTGCTAGATCACCATAAGCAGACAATTGATAATGACTAGCTTGGTTCAAAAATTGCCCATACGAACGCCAAACTGATGCTCGACGTTCTTCAAGATCTGTCGCAAAGGATCGCCGATAAACCAAGTATACTAGAAAACATAGTGCCATCCAATGTAAGATAAGAAGCACAATGGCTGCTGCAATTAGACCGTCTAAGGCATTTGCTAGCATAAATCCGATCGCCTTTACAGCACAAAAGAGACTAATAACAAACACGATTCCTATCATCAAAAATAATCGCTGCTTAATTCGACGATTTCGAGGTTTAGGTTGGTAAGATTTTAATTGAAGATTATTTTTAAATTTCTTCCAAGATTGTTTCTTGCTCTCTTTTAGGCTTGCATCCTGCTGAAAAAGATATAACAGCTGTTCTAAAGTCACTGTTTCTTTATCCTTCAAAGTAACTAAATCATAGGCCGTTTTTTCAAAAGGTGTTAGAGTCTGTAAAGATAGGTTATAAGGCGATTTAGTGAATGCAAGGGTATAGCCCGTTCGATTTTTTGAAAATGTCCGCTTACTCAATCGAACTGGCAAAATTTTTAAATAGCCTTTACTCCCTAGACTCAGCAAACAGGCTGCTAAGTCATTACTATCGATGTCCTGATAAAAAACACTTTTCTTTACCAAACTAGGCACAATCTCTTCTGGGGGAAATGGAATAAAGTTTGTTTTTTCCCCATTCGAGTGGGTTGATAGATGGCTAAATTGATACACATAATAAGCTAAACCCAAGCTAGGAAGAAGTGGTAAAGCAAGCAAAGCTAACACATAAAAGAACTTTTGACGGTTTTGCGAACGTAATCGTGCTTGTTCTTGCCGAGTCCAAGCACTCTCCTGTTGGTCAATGGTATCCATCATCATTTGGTCCACTTGATTTGGATTCGACGGAAACAAATCTAAAGGCATGGCTACGTGTATCTTTAAATCCGACTTTGCACTTCGATCCTTAATAACATTAACATGAATACTATAGGAATCCTGATTCTCAGTTTTTCGAAGCTGATTAGCTTGGCCATACGTCCAAACCTTAATCTTAGGTGATAAGTTTTGGCTTTTGGGTAATTCTAAAGTTAATTCTGCATGACTATCTGGCTCTGTTGATAAAAGAGGCCAACTTCCTTCATAAAAAGAAAGATCTAGATAATTAGCCACTTGCTGATCTAATTGATAATCCACTACTATTGTTTCAATCGCTTGATTAGGGTCCAATGTGACTTGTAACCCCACATGATCATCCTCTGATTTAACAAAAAAGGAATTAATAGTTCCGCTTGCCGTCTCTGTTAGTGGAAGGAGTCGATGATCCGCCTGATAGACAACCCCGACGGAATAAGAAGCAAACTTCGCCCCCTGTGTTCGTATTGGAAGCTTTATTTTTTGCAAAGAGGCTCCTTTATAATCCGCCTCTATATGAACAAAAATACGTCCTGTATCTTCCAACCGTGCATAAATTGTTTCATTCGTTGAAATACCCTTTTGTGTTTCCTCAGCATAAATAGGAATAGTCATGACAAAGCTCATCCCTATCCCGATGAATACGCTAAATAAAGCCACTAATTTGAACCAGTAATTTTTTTTATTTTTGGCTACACCCACATAGTCCATCATTTTCATCCTTTTATGTTCAATTTTCATTTTTAGAAGATACATCATTATTAATTACTTGTTAGCGATTTGACCTCAACCACTTTCCCCCTTAACGCATCTACCAGAATCGACTGCGTTTGACTACTTTCTCGTCTAAAATAGATGATCTCCCAGGCAGGGGTATATATCTTAAAGTTTTGCGTATTAACTGATTGATAATACGACAATGACATGGATATGATCGTTGAATCATTGGGTAAAGTCGTATCAATCCTATTTTGAATAACCTCCAAAGCTTCGTGAGAAGAGATCAAACGTTTTGGTGCCTCCAAAACGCGTGGGTTTGCTTGAAAACTTTGAATATAGGATTGCAGCCGATAGTCATCATCTAACAAAAGTCGCAACTCTGCTGTTCCATCCGAAATTGGGATCACTTGATTATCGGAATTTTCAGTCGATAAATCGACCACCATTCGAACACTAATCATATTATCCTGCGGTGAATACCAATGATTCAAATACTTAGCTCCTTGGATAAAATACTTAGGATTTGACAAAATATGTTCCCAAATCCAAGTAAAATCTTTTTGACTTAGAATTTTATTATCTTCTCCTAGAGAAATATCCAAATCTAAGGGATGCGTAAACTGACTTGTTAAAACACCTTCAGGAGTCAATGAAAAGCTTTGGTTTTCTAACTGTTCACTAGCTTCTTTTAATTCATCGTTACTATCTACCTTAATAATTGGCAACTCAGGATGTTCGTCATTAATATGAACTCTTTCGCTCAAAACGATCCCTCTTGAACGAATTTCTTGCAAAGTATTCACCTGAGCTGTCGCATTATGCGAAGTTTGATTAAAGGGACTTTTTTCTGAAAGCAGATAAAACAGATAAATATCAAACATCACAAAAAATACCAATAATAAAATTTGAATCCGTTTAAAGTCCATCTGTTTCCTTCCTTTCAATTCAGTTTACCGAATCTGTCTCACTCGGTTTTTTAGCTAAATCCTCACGAACAAAGCCATTTTTAATTTGATCAATCGAATAGACCCTATTTCCAACGATAAAAAACCATTTCGGAACCAACTCAACCTTTTTGAAATTTTCCATATTCGCTTGCCATTCAAAGCCCAATACTACTTGATTAAACTGTGAAAACTTTAATCCCGCTTTATCTAAAAGCGCCTGGATTTCCGCACCAGTTTCTATATCGACCGGTCGAGATTGGTCATCCACATTTACTCCTAAAGTTAATATAGGCAATTGAAGTTGATTTAAACTAATTCGCTTCACATGATTTGTTAACGAGATTTTTACTGCTCCGTAATCCACGTGATCTCCTTGAGGGAAAATAGGCAACCCTCCTAGATAACGTCGATATACAATTTGATGTTGATTTTCACTAAAAACACGTAACCCTTGCCGCCAATACTCAAAATTCTTCAAAACCTTTAAACTCTCTTTTAATTTTGTTTCCAAATTAATATCATACAAATCTTTTTGAGTCATTTGATTATTATAATTCTCATTTTGAGACATAATCAGAATATTGGTCTTGTCATCAATCATCAAGTTTTTATTGTAATTATGGTATAAACGCGTATGCTCTTCTTGAGATTCGGTAATGTCAAAGTTCTCTCCCTTAAACACTGGGTTAATGAATAAATTTTCTGGAATTTTCTCCAATGTATAAACCTGACTAGGAGAGGTTAAATGCTGTTTAGGTAAATAAACACTATCACGATTAATTGCGTATTCGTCAACCATAACCGCTTGATCTAAAGTCTTGTCGACGCGCCCTAAAAATTCATCGCTCATTTTTTGAGGATCATATTTGCCTTCCAGATAAGCCTTATTAATTGAATCGACTAAATATACCTTATGGTCTTTATCACGACTCAAAACAATCCGATTGATAGCAAATTGGTGGTTGGTGTCTATAGGGATTTTAACCCACTTTGCAAAAAAGGCTAACGGCATTTTGTTTGGAAAGATAAATTGAACATGATTTTTACTCAAATGTTCGTTCAACTCAATTGCATCAATTCGAGCTTGCTTTTGAGTAATTTCCATAAAGGGTTGATTGAAAACATCTTTTAATAGCTCTTCTAATATATGTTGTGGCAACCAGTATAGTTGACCTTCTTGGTTGACTATAATCTGACAAGGGGCCAATACCTGATCCATGGTCGGCTCTACTGTACGATAATAGTTTGTTTCCGACGGATGATTTTCATCAATAAGCTTGGTTTGCTGATCAATGTTGGTAAATTGTTGATACAAATTGTAAAGAGCTCTCGCATCAATAAGTAAATAGGTTAATAATAAATTGAGAATAAAGCATATAACTAGAAAGAAACTAATCCAGGATTTGTTTTTCATACCATATCCTCCCAATCATCATCGATCGTTATATCATTATAGGGAAGTGCAAATGAGAAAGTTGATCCTTTATTCTCTTCACTCTCAACCCAGATGCGGCCACCATGCAGTTCGATAACCTCCTTGGAAATTGCTAACCCAAGACCTGTTCCGCCTTGTTGGCGCGATCGAGCTTTATCTACTCGATAGAAGCGATCAAACACATACGGTAGGTCCTTCTGTGCAATCCCCATTCCCTGATCAGTGACACTTAAGATGACAAAATCCCGATCATCTGCGAGTGTAACAGTAATTTTTCCCCCTTCTGGCGAATATTTCATGGCATTGTTCATAAGATTATCAACCACTTGGGTGATTCGATCTTGATCGATTTCTACATAGATCTGTTTAGGCGTAAATTGCCGAACAATCTGATACTTATTCTTTTGGGGAGCACTGTCAAGTGTAAACTCTACTCGGTCAAGAATATAGTTGAGCAAGGGCTTCAAATCGACAAATTCATAATTCAACTTGATCTGTCCGCCATCCATCTTCGACAGATCCAATAAGTTTCCAATCATTCGAATCATACGATTACTCTCAGACTGAATCACTTCTAAAAACTCCGGTGCAATGGTAGCATCTTTCCAAGCCCCATCCACTAATGCTTCTGAATAAGACTTGATCGATGTCAATGGAGTCCGCAATTCATGGGAAACATTCGAAACAAAGTCACGGCGCTCTTGCTCGTTCTTCTCTTGTTCCGTAACATCTTGAACTACACAAACTAACCCTGTCACAAATCCCGTTTCACGACGAATAATGGAAAATTCGCATTTTAAAATTGAAGTCTGTTCTTCGATAGTCTTATATACTAGTACTTCATGATCTTTTTTTAAGAATTGTGTCAATTTATAGTCCTGATCGATACCGAGAATCTTTAAAATCGGTTGACCGATAGCTTCATTTTGATACAAATTCAACAAACGCAAAGCCCGTTCATTTACCAATAATATATTCCCTCGTCGATCCGTTCCAATCACACCATCCGTCATATGACGTAAAACCCCATCTAAGCGTTGTTTTTCAGATTCAATAGACTCTTGACCATCACGTACACGGACGGCTAACTCATTAATGGTCATAGCTAATTCACCAAGTTCATCCTGTCCATAAACTTGAGCTGGAAAGTCATATACTCCTTCAGAAATTCTCACCGCTTGCTGACGCATATTTTCAATGGGAGTTGTAATCCCCTGGGAAAGTACAAAGGACAAGACAAAGCCAGCTACAATCGCAATTAAAATAGCCCTTAAAAAGAGCTCTGTAATATCTTGTCGTTGCTCATTAAGACGATCCATCTCTGCTTGCACATAAATTACCCCTAGTAAACGCCCCTCTCCGTCGTCCTTCGACAACAGTGGTTTTACCAAGGTATAAGGTCGATGTAAACTAATAAATTGATCATCCTCAATTGACCGACGGTTAATCAGGACATTTCTAACCATTTCATCATTCGTTCGTGTTCCAACAGCGACTCTTTCTGCTAAGTCATTACTAGCTAAAAGATAATCTTGCGAATTGATGATCTGAATTTTTGTAGGGTAAGTTGAATTGAAAGAATCCAGCGCCTGATTCAAGCGCTGGTTTTTTTGACCTGTAGAGAGATCTTCGGTTTGTAGGATAGGTACAACATTCGAAGAAAGGAAATCTACCTGAGTATTTATTTGTTCTTTCATTGTAGCAACCGTTTGAGTTTCCAATTGTTCAATAAAATAGATGGAAATAAATTGAAAAACAATGAATAAAATAACCACAAATAAGAATGGAATCTTAACATAAATCGATTGTAAAGCTGAAAAAGATCGCTTCATAGAAGATCCCCTATTCTTGATCTGGATTCTTTAGAAAATATCCCACTCCACGACGGGTAATTATATAACCAGGGTGACCAGGTGTATCTTCCACTTTTTCTCTTAAGCGACGAATAGTTACATCCACCGTTCGAACATCGCCAAAATAATCATATCCCCATACAGTCTCTAATAAATGTTCGCGAGTCATGACTTGCCCAACATGTTTAGCTAGATAGCTCAGCAATTCAAACTCACGATGTGTCAAATCAATCTCTTCGCCTCGTTTAGACACCGTATAAGCATCCTGATGAATAACAATATCACCGACTTCAATATCGCGGTTTTGATCCAAGCTATTTTCTTCTTCCTGTACTGTATTTCTTCGAAGATTGGCTTTGACGCGTGCTATTAATTCACGATTAGAGAAGGGTTTAGTGACATAGTCATCTGCTCCCAACTCTAAGCCCAACACCTTATCGATTTCAGAATCTTTGGCCGTCAGCATAATAATAGGTACAGAGGATGTTTTTCGAATTTCACGACATACTTCTAACCCTTCAATTTTTGGTAGCATTAAATCTAATATAATTAAATCTGGTCCTACTTTAGTAAATTTTTCCAAGGCTTCTTCGCCATCAAAAGCTGTTTCAACATCAAAACCTTCATTTTTTAGATTAAAAGAAATAATATCAGAAATTGGTTTTTCATCATCTACAACCAAAATTCGCTTCATATTGCTCTCTCCTTTGTTGCCCCTATACACGGGGATCGATTAAAAAGCAAAACTTCATATATTCAGTATAAATCCTTATTACACAACGATTCTCTAATAATACTATTATACCGATACTAAGCTAATAGTCAAAATTCTACAAAATCTAATTTGGAATAAACTGATTAGTTGCCGACTCTTTTCGAATCATTAGAAGCCCATCTCCCAAGGGCAATAAACACGATCGATGGTTTTTAGCATTTAAAACCAAGTCCAATAAATTATTTAAGCCCCGATGAATCTTTCGAACCTTGCGCGGAACCGTCTCTTCCGCATCAAACACCGTTCCCCCTTGAAAAACATCATCGATTAACAGGATTCCGCCCATATCCAGTAAATTCATACAATAAGGTAAAAATTCGACATATTTAGCTTTAGCTGAATCCATAAAAATTAAATCAAAGGGTCCCTCTAAATTAGGAAGAATGTCAGCTGCGTCCCCTTCTAACAAGGTAATTTTTTGTTTGAGTCCATTTTTCTCAAAATTCTTCTTAGCCCGTTCATACATTAATGGATAACGATCAATCGTAGTTAGATGACCACCATCTTGTAAATGTTGAGCCATCAAACTTGCCGAAAATCCAATAGCTGTTCCAATCTCTAAAATTGATTGAGGTTGCCGCGCTGCACAAAGAAAATCGATAAATTTCGCTGTCTCATGAGGAATAATGGGTATCCCGGCTTGTCGAGCAAAATCTTCGATTTCTTTGACTCCTCCCGTAAAAGCTCTTTGATTCTCTCTTAAATAATTCAATACTTTTTCCATCACCACAGGTCGATGCATCATTTCATTTAACATGGCTTCCTCCTCATAAAAAATAAGGCTGACACAAGTAATTCAGCCTTAAGAAAACACTAGCTTAACCTAAATAATTAGTTATCTAAATCATAATCATTCTCACGTCGATCATTCTCTTTTTCAAACTCACGCAAGCTATAATTAGTCTCTAATTGATAGTTAGGATCATGGCTGACATGAATTCCTCTTACTCGGCCATTCTCCACATTTGATGTCGTTAAAACATAATCATTAATTCGAACCGATGCTCGCTCGTCATCATCCGGTACATACCCCATCACCTGTATCAAAAGACCGGCGATCGTTTCAACATCTTCAGAATCAAGATCTTCCTCAAATAGATGATTAAATTTTTCCAGACTCAAAGTACCATTAATATAATAGTTGTTATCATCAATCTTACGAACCTGAACTGCTGTAACGTCCGTCTCATCATTGATATCACCAACAATTTCCTCGATCAAATCCTCAAGTGTTACAATCCCTTCGACCCCGCCATACTCATCCCGTAAAATTGCAAGATGTGTCTCCTCTTGTCGAAATTCTAACAATAAATCATCAATATATACGGTAGATGGTACAAACAAGGGTTCATTAGCAATCTCTAAAAAATCAATATGATCAAAACCGTCCTGCCTAGCAGCCTTTAGCAATTGCTTAACATGGATGACTCCAATGACATTATCTTTATCCTCACGATAAATAGGCAAGCGAGAATAAGGGCTTTGTAAGATTTCCTCCAGAATATCCTCATACTCATCTTCGATATCCAACATTTCGGTATCAGTGCGTGGTACCATCACTTCACGGGCCAATTTAGAATCAAGTGATAATACCCCCTCCAACATTGCGTATTCTGCTAGGTCAATTGCACCTTGAGCCTGGCTTTGAGTTAAAATTGCTACCATTTCTTCACGAGTAAATTTTTTCGTTTGTTCAGAAAAATTAATGGGTGTAAGCTTTTTTAATAAACCTGTTGATAAGGACAGAAAACTGACAAATGGCTTAAAAAGTAACTGTACTTTTTCAACCAACCAAGACGTCGCCATTGCCGTTTGCTCTGGCATTTGCAAAGCAATCTGTTTAGGATATAACTCACCAAACACCAATGAAAGGTAAGATAAGATCAATGTCACACAGACAATTGCCAAGGTATTAGATCCCGGAAAAGTTGGTAACCAATGCTCGATATAAGTTGCAAAACTTGTAGCCGCGGATGCAGAAGATAGAAAACCAGCGAAAGTAATAGCAACCTGGATGGTCGCCAAAAAATCATCCGCCTTGTCGATAAGTCGTAAAACCCGTTGAGCACGAGGATTATTATCTTCTTCAGCTAATGTCCGCATTTTTGACTGATTAATCGAAACAAAGGCAATTTCTGCCGCAGCAAAAAAAGCATTAATCGTTGTTAAAATAATGATAATAACAAGTTGACCAGTTATCGAATTCCCAGGGGAGTCCATAAAATTTTTCATTTCTCCTTTATCTAACAAAATAGTACGCTAATTATTAATACTATCATATGAAAATGTAAAATAAAAAGCAATAGTTTTTATAAAATCCCATTTATTACTAATATATTTAACCTCTAATAAAACATAAGTACAAAGTGATTGCAGAATTTTTAAGATATGCTAAAATAATGAGAGATAAAAGCGGCTACAAATAAAATCATTGTTAGAATAGGAGGTATTAAATGATCGAATCCTTAATGGTCCCCAAGAATCAACTGATAACATTTTCTGAATCCTGCAACTGTCAACAAGCACTTAACCTGCTTGAAAAAGAATCCCTAAGATGCGCTCCTGTACTCGATCAAAGTCAAACGCTCTATCGTGGTAATATCTACCGATACCATATCTATCAATACATGTACCACCACCCTCATGCAGATCTTGAAAAAATGCAAGTAACCCATTTCCTAAAGAACACCAGTAAGATCGTGAAGGTCAATCAATCTTTACTTGAATTATTCTTTAATATTAAAGACCTACCCTTCATTGCTGTACTCAGCCCAGATAACTCCTTCCTAGGAGTTGTGCCACATAACCATCTGATTAATTATTTTCACCAAGCTTGGATCCTTGAAGAAGCAGGAATCATCCTCTGCGTCGAAAGCTTGGGTAAAAAAGGAGATTTGGCTAAAATTTCCAGAATTATTAACCGTCATTGCGGCTTTTTATCCGTGATGACCCTCAATCGAAATGAGTATATCAGTCACTCTGCTATACTTTATCAACTACCCAAGGATATTAATATTCTTAATTTCCAATCTCTCTTACGAGCTTTAACCCGTAGAAAATTTCCTTTTAATTACTGGCAAGTCTAAAAAATGACTATTTTAAAAAACATTTCAATTATTTAAGCTTCTTTAGTCATTAAACTAAAAAAGGAGGCTGTGATTCATGATCACAGCCTCCTTTTTAATATCACATAACAATTAAATGAATGTTGTCAAGAAAGGGTTTGTCTCCTTCTCCAAACCCAATGTAGTCACAGGTCCATGTCCTGGACAAATCATGACCTCATTAGGTAAAGTCATCACTTGGTCTTTTAATGACTTTTGCAAATCAAACGGATTCGAACCAAGCAAATCAGTACGTCCCACTGAATTCTTAAATAAAACATCTCCCGAAATAGCCAATTGATCCGCATCAAAATAATACATTAAAGAACCAGGACTATGCCCAGGAACAGGGCGAATTTCAAAATCAAAATCGCCTACATTCTGTTTTCCTAAATGTTCCCAGTAATAGTCTGCTGGTTGACAAATCACTTCATAGGGGCCAGTCGCAGAAAGGTTCAAAACTGGATCTTGAAAGTATTCTTTTTCTATCACACTCGCATAAACGGCAACATTCAGGTCTTTTCGAACTGCATCTAAAGCACCAATATGATCATAATGACAATGAGTTAAAAATATTGCTTGAACCTGCCATTCATTGTCTTTAATCCATTTTAATAAACGATCTGGATTCGCTCCTGGATCAAACAAGATCGCTTGTTTATCCGGTCGATAGACGATATAGGTATTCTCCTCCAAGATTCCGACTGTTTGACTAGCTACTTGTAACATTTTATAAGCTCCTTTATAAGTAAACTCGAGGAACACGCTGACTCAAATTACAGGTTATTTCATAACCGATCGTACCTGACTCTTGAGCGACTAAAGATGGATGATTAAATAATCCTTGATCCTGACCAATTAAGGTCACCTGAGTTCCAATCGGAAAATACTCTGGTAAGCGAACCATCATCTGATCCATATTAATCACACCCAAAACCGGGCATATGTGACCTTGGCATAAAACTTGAACATCATGATAAGCTCTTAACCAACCATCTGCATAACCAATCGGTAACGTTGCGATCCACTCTGCTCCTTCAGCTTTATAGGTGGCACCGTAGGAGATACATTCACCTGCTTCAATCTGTTTAGTATAAACAATCTCAGTAACTAAGCTCAAGGCAGGCATTAATTCAAGCTCTAGTGGACTTTTGACCATTTGATTTAATACGGAATCCATACCTACCTGCTTAAGTTGGTGGCTATTTTGCCAATTTAATGGTACAAAATCATCTGGATAAAGACCATATAAACAAATCCCTAATCGTACAATATCCGAAAGTGGACCGTATTTAGGATGAAGCCCCATAGCCGAATTTGCAAAATGACGTTGGGTAACACTTTCTGGCAAATAGTCAGTTAAATATTGCCATTTTGCCCATTGTTTTTCAAGGTAAGGATTATCACCTTCAGCAGCAGTAGAAAAATGCGTAAAAACTCCCTGCCAATGAGCCCAGGAATAAGCCTTAATCGCTTGGTTAAAATCAGCTATTTCTTGTCTCGTCTTTAATCCGATTCGAGACATTCCGGTATCTAAAGCTAAATGAAAGGTTAATCCCTTAGCCATCAGCTCTGCTCCATTTGGTGTTTCATTAAGTTGGTCTTGCGCAATTTCAAAGAAAGCTATATTGGAAACAGTAACCGTAATATCATAAAGAATAATCTCAGCAATACCATAAGGTGAAGTAAGTCCCAACACCAAAATAGGCAGATCTTCAATCCCTGCCTTTCTTAGCTGGATGGCTTCGTCAACAGTTGCTACACAAAGTCCGTCAACGCCTTCTTGCCGTACTGTTTGAGCGACCGCTACAGCCCCATGTCCGTAAGCATCCGCCTTTACCACAGCATACAATCCTTGGTTAGGAGCCATTTTAGCTTTATAATGCTTTAGGTTCGAACGAATCGCCTTCAAATTAACGATCGCTTGAGTGGGACGATGTTCACTAGCAGTTTTCATAAATAAGATCCTTCTTTCTAAATTAACTGGTCAAAAAAAATCGCTAATTTTTGATCAATCTGGTCCTGGCTTAACGCAATTAAAACACTCGCTTGAACCATGGTTTTAGTGTGGCTAATAGAAACACTCGTTTCTTGGATAATTGGTCCTTGAGTAATCAAGGGTTTCCCGAACTGAGAAGGTAAGCATTCAATCATTTGAAAAGTCAATCGGCCAAGACCATAACCAATCGCTTTACTATATGCTTCTTTCACAGCAAAGCGGCCTGCTAAAAATTCAATTTTTCGTTCTAAAGACAACTCCTGGAAATAAGCCAACTCTTTAGGAGTTAGAACACGTTGAGCAAAGCGTGGTTTGCGCTTTAAAATCGCCTCAATACGGTGTAACTCTACTAAATCAATGCCAATCTCCATTCTAGCTCTCCTTATTACTTACTTTTCTTCATGACAAAATTTTTATGGTTTCTCTTTTTAGAATGACCGCGATTTTTATTGTTAGAACGGTGTGAACGTTTAGAAGTCGCATTTTTACTAGCGTTCTTATGATTCGAAAACCGACGAACATTTGGTAAGGGCCTTTGCGGTGAAATTTCAACTTCAATATGACTATTTTCTACTAAGAGTTGGCTTAACAAAGCCGAAACCAAATCATTACTTTGATAATGGTTTAACAGTAACTTAGCAACTTGACGGAACTCATCTACATTACCTTTTTCCAAAATATCATTAACGTCATCTATCACTTGCTGAACTTGACCCCGTCTAACCTCGCTTTGTGTAGGTGGTTTTAGAGGAAGCATTTGTTTGCCGATTAATTTCTCAATAGTCGCTAAGTAACCTAGCTCATTTCCTTGAACAAAGGTCAGTGACATTCCTTCATTGCCTGCACGCCCTGTCCGCCCCACGCGATGAACATAGGACTCAGGATCTTGAGTAATATCATAATTATACACATGAGTCACACCAGAAATATCCAACCCTCTAGCCGCAACATCGGTAGCTACAAGTAGTTCTACTTCCCCTTTTCGAAAAGCATCAATCACAGAAGTACGCTTTTGTTGAGTAATATCTCCATGAATTAATTCCGCATTATAACCGCGTAAATTTAATCCTCGACCCACTTCATCAACTCGCTTTTTCGTACGACAGAAGACAATTGCCTGCTTAGGGTTCTGCACATCTATAAAACGCGTTAAAATATCAAATTTTTCATCATCACGGCAGCGTGTATAATACTGTTCAATTAGATCCGTCGTCAAATATTGTGCTTTAATTTTTATATGCTCAGCATTGATTAGAAACTGGCCAGCCAACTCTTTAATTGCTTTTGGCATCGTTGCTGAGAAAAGTAAAGTCTGTCTAGTTTCAGGTGCTTGCTGAATAATAGCCTTGATATCCTCAATGAATCCCATATTTAGCATCTCATCAGCTTCATCCAACACAAGTGTTTGGACTGCATTTAACTTAAGCACATTACGCTTAAGTAAATCCAACAACCGTCCCGGCGTTCCTACGAGAACTTGCACTTTTTGTGATCGCAATCGTTTAATCTGCTTGTCAATTGGTGCTCCACCGTATACCACATAGACATTTGTTTTTAAAACTTTTGATAAGCGATATAATTCTTCTTGCACTTGAATCGCTAATTCTCGCGTGGGGGCAACAATCAAAGCTTGGACATTTGTATTCTTTGGATCAATTTTATTCAATAAGGGCAGACCAAAGGCAGCTGTCTTTCCCGTTCCTGTTTGCGCCTGTCCGATCAAGTCCTTCCCACTTAATGCAATTGGAATCCCCTGTTGTTGAATGGGCGTGGGTTCTTCAAAACCTAATTCGTCTAAGCTTGTTAATAATTCATTTTTTAAGTTTAAATCAGTAAATTTCAATAAATTCTCCTAGTTTCGTTTTTTTAATTTTCAAACACACCCTTCAATGAGCATGTATTCATCTTTATTTAATGTGTTTCAATTCCTGTCAAGGCGGTAACAACTTGCAGTAAATCTACACTAAAGCTTGACTTCAATAGAACAATATCATTTGGTCTAACTTCTTGCTCTAAAGCCGTAATCAATTTCTGATGAGAGTTTGCTTCGTAATAGATATTCTCTTCATCAAATTTTGAAGTCAAAACCTCATAAAGAGCAGCCATTTCATGGCCAAAAAGATAAACTTTATCAATACTCTCAGGATCTAAACCAGTAGCTAATTGTCGGTGATAGTCGCGGCTCTTATCTCCTAGCTCTAAGATATCTCCTAAAACAACAATTTTACGTCCTGATTCTTCTCGGTTTATATTAGACAGAGAGGCAAGTACTGCTCTCATCGACGTTGGACTCGCATTATAAGCATCATTCAGTATTTTTGCCCCTGTTTTGCCTTTAAGCCATTGTAAACGATTGGCTGTCAATTTAAATTGAGACAATTGGAAAATAGCTTGTTCCGTAGGAACATCCAACAGTTTTGACACCGCTAAAGCGATTAAAGCATTAGTGACATTATAGGACCCCATCACTGGGATTGTACATAAGACATTGCCATCAATATTCGTCTTAAAATATGTTCGATCATAATCTTCTTCGATATCAAAAGCATAGAAATCCGCTTGAGAATCCATACCAAAAGTATATGATTTTAGTTTTCTAGTTTGTTTTTCCAACAAATTTGCGATGAGAGGCTCATTTTGTGGATATAGAAAAATGCCTCCATCTTTCAAACCATCTAAAATCTCCATCTTAGCTTGTGCAATACCTTGACGGCTCCCTAGATATTCAATATGGCTTTCCCCTATTAAGGTAATTATCGCCACATCAATTTGAGCAATACATGACAAACGATGAATCTCACCAAAATGATTCATCCCCATTTCTAATACTAAGACCTGGGTTGAAGATGGCATCTGTAGAATCGTATATGGCATTCCGATTTCATTATTATAGTTTCCTTGAGTCTTATATACCTGATACTTAGACGTTAAACTCATTGCCGTCATATCTTTAGAAGTAGTTTTCCCATTTGAGCCGGTAATCGCAATCACAATTGGATCTACTAATTGACGATAATAACTCGCCAATTCTTGCATGGCCTTCAAGGTATCTTTGACATAAATCACATGAATTCTACCCTTAGGTGCTGTTTCTTCAGAATTTGACCAAAAACAAACATTAGCGCCATTTTCTATGGCCATCTGAACATACTCATGTCCATCACGACTGCCACCCACCAGTGGCACAAAGAGACTCTTAGCTATTATTTTCCGTGAATCAAATTCAACGGACTCAATTTCTTGATCTAATCCTTCAACCAAGCTATATGATTGATAATCTACAGCTTTTAATAAGTCATCTATTGTCAATTTATTCATAATTGAACTCCTAATGTTCCACTTGCGTTATTTCCAACTGCTTTTTATTTTCATGGCGAGATAAGGCTAGTTGGATCAGCTCTTCTACTAAATCACGGTATTCCAATCCTGTAGCGGCCCAAAGACTCGGATACATAGAGAATTGGGTAAAGCCGGGCATGGTATTTACCTCATTAATATATACGTCTTCATTCGTCGTCACAAAAAAATCAACCCGAGATAGGCCTGACCCATCGATAGCTAAGTAAGCCTTTTTAGCATAGTCCTGAATCTTCTCAACAACCGCTTCGCTTAAATTAGCCGGAATTTCCATTTGTACCGAATTATTAAGATATTTTTCGGAATAATCATAGAAAGACTTGTCTTTAACTAAGTGCCCAACTACTGAGACATGAACATCGTCATTCCCAAGCACTGCCACCTCACACTCTTGTGCTTGAATCCCTTGTTCAACAATAATCCGACGATCAAATCTTAAAGCCGTGGCGACGGCCGCAATCAATTCTGGCGAGTCATGAACACATGAGATCCCAACACTAGATCCCATATTCGCTGGTTTTACAAAGAGAGGATACAAAAGCGAACCTTCAATCTTTTGCATCAAACTCTCCTTTTGTTCTTCCCATTCGTGGGCAGTAAAAGCAACATAAGGTACCTGAGGAATACCTGCTTGAGTAAATAGAGCCTTAGAAATGATCTTATCCATCCCATTAGCTGAAGCTGTAATACCTGCACCGACATAAGGCATATCTAAAATTTCCAAAAAGCCCTGAATAGTTCCATCTTCTCCATTGGGACCATGTAAAATCGGAAAAACAACTGCTTCTTCAGATTGAATATCCCCAGGTTTAATCGCAATTCCTTTTGACGGCGTGTTTTCTAAGGACCAGCTTAATGTATCACTCGCTTCAAGAATAAGCTGTTGATCGCCTAGAGAAGGTGTCTCCATACGTGGTCCTTTAATCCATTGACCCGATTTAGTAATAAAGACAGGATATACTTCATAAATTGAATACATTAGGACTTGGGCCACATTGTGTGCAGAAATTAAGGAAATTTCGTGTTCTGCACTTTGACCTCCATAAAGTAATATAATTTTCATTATTAAATTTCCTCCAAACTCTCACTTTCATTAGACAAATACAATTCTAATGTCCAACTTTGTTTAGATTGACAATAAGCTAAATCCGCCACCGCTTTCGAAATTGGCAGATCTCTCGTTAGCTGGGTTAATTCATCTTCAATAACAAACAAAGGAATATGCCAGCTATCTTGACTTTCGTATGCTTGATTAAAATCAAACTTTATCCCATTTAAAAATAATGGACTTAATCGTTCCACTTGCTTTTGAGGCAGTCGCTCCACTTGAATTTTTCTTCGGTTAAACCAACTTACGCGTTCATTCAATATTTCCTGCATATGCCCTGTTATCGACCGTTGAAAACGTGGGTAAAATTGAGTCATGTGTCGATAATATGTTTTTGTTAATCCATTAGGCATATTCAGATACACGAAATTATTTTGTAACTTATAAAAAAAGGGAGAGCGCAGTGCTTTTGTCGCATGAAACAGATAAAGAATTTCTGAAATCTCGATGGGTGTTAACTGGTGCATCATTTCAACACTGTCAAAATCAATCCAATTGGACATCCGACGTTTTTCTTTAAAACATATATCAAAATAATCCGCCACCATCGTTTGTCCTTTTAAAATCTTGAAGTTCGTATGTATATCAAACCGGCCAAATTCTTCCTGCTCGTCCGCTAAAATAATGTTTTGAGGCATATAAGGCTTTAAAAAATCGATTGTATTTAGACGAACCCCTCGTGTCATAAAATGATTTGTGACCGAGTCATAATGAACATATACATTCAAGCGACTCAATTTTCTACCCCCCTTCAATTTACAGAATAGTCTTATTATAGGCTTTTCTTTCAAGATTAAACAGAACAAAACTATGACAAATTAAAAATATTTGTCTCTATTCCATAAATTTGTACTAAATTTCTATCACATCTCGTAGAGTATGGCTCTTTAACTAAAAAAAAATTAAGCTTCAAGAGCCTTTTCCTCCAACTATTCTCATTATAAGTTAAATAAATGACCTTGTGAACTAGATTTTAGCTATCTAGGAGAGCAATTTTATTTACATTCATTTCTTTCAAGAGTATCATTATAATAGTTATTTGAATAAAGGAGGAAGTATGTTAACAACAACCTACCCCATTGTACCTAAAAAAGTACAATTAAATGCTTTAAATAGCACTCACTTAGCACAATATTATCAAGAACAACTTGGATTTACCCTCATAAAAGAAAAAGATAAGATTTTTTCTTTAGGAAACCGTGACGCGGATATACTACTGGAAATTTTCCCTCATGCTCAGAAAAAAGTTAATAAAACAAGCGGCCTTTATCACACAGCTTTTCTATTTCCCAAAGAATCCGACTTAGCCCACTTCTACAAGTATCTAAAAACTCATCATACCCCTCTTCAAGGGGCTAGTCATCATGGTTATTCCAAAGCACTCTATTTACAAGATCCTGAAGGAAATGGTCTTGAATTCTATTATGATTTACCCATATCCCAATGGGATATAAATAAAGAGGGGCAAATTAAAGGAGTCACAAACCGACTTGATCTATCCGAACTTAGTCAACTTGTTTCATCAACAGCCCCCGATTATCAGCTTCCTAGGCAAACCAAAGTTGGCCATTTTCATCTACAAGTAGGACAACTCGACAAAGTAGCGCACTTCTATCAGACAATTCTTCACTTAGCCACTAAACAAAAAATTAACCACCATGCACAATTCTTAGCTAGCGGTCTTTATCACCACCATCTAGCTTTAAATACCTGGCTAGGTCTCGAATTAGATCACCCACACACAAATACGCAAGGAATTAGATCTTGCGTTTGGCAATGCCATCCCACTGAAATAACAGCCATTATCCAACGTCTAAATGAGCTTCACTACCCTTATACAAATAAAAAAATAGGCATTGAATTAATTGATCCAGCTGGTATTAGACTTAAAATAAATAGGATGGATTAATTCGTGAATCGTTTCAAGCATTATACTCGCCACTTAATTGTGATGCGGCCTCCTCATCCAACAAAATAAAAGTATTAGCATGCTGTTGCAAACAGGATGCTGGACATAAAGGACTAGCTGGTAGTTCAATTGCTTGTCGAATCGCATGCGCTTTATTCTCTCCAAAAGCCATCAAAATAATTTGCTTGGCTTTTAGAATGCTGTCTATGCCCATAGTTATCGCTCGACTAGGCACTTTTTCATTGTTTTCAAAAAATCGCTGATTGTCTTTAATCGTCGATTCCGTCAATTGAACACAATGCGTTTTCGTATCAAAGGACGATCCAGGCTCATTGAACCCTATATGTCCGTTAGATCCCAACCCCAATATTTGTAGATCAATTGGCCATTGTTCAAGTATCTGATCATAATTCAAGCACTCTTGATGAATCTCTTCAGCCACTCCATTTGGAATATATGTCGCCTTAAATGGCTTTTTACTGAAAAGATACTGATTCATAAAGTATGCATAACTTTGAGGGTGATCTTTAGAAAGACCAATATACTCATCCAAATTAATGGCTTGATCTTGCGAAAAATCATACTCTGAATTCACCATAAGTTGATACAATCCCAAAGGTGTGGATCCAGTGGCTAGCCCATAAGTACTTGGACCTAAGTCCTTCTGCTTGATTAACAATTGAAAAGCATAATCTGAAGCTTCTGATTTCGTTTTAAATACTTTTACATGCATAACGTCTCTCCTTATATAAACGTTTTATGACAGTCTTCACAATTTAACAACATTCTAGTAACAATGACTTTATTATACCTAAAACATGTTAAAATCAAAAATAGAAACTTACACGAGGAGGATGTATATGTCAAATCTAACCCAAAAATCATTCATTCCTCTTTTTATCCTTGGCCTCGTTATTGTCTCTTTAACAGGAGCCTTCCCTACAAAAATTATCGCAACCACAACAAGTAATGAGAAGCCTAATACTAATAATTATTTTGAAATGCCTGCTGATGATTCGGATTCAATAGAAGAATCCAACGAAAGTTCCTCAGTTGTTACCGAAGAACCCACCGCCCCAATCACGCTAGATCCGAAGGAAACACAAGACGAATCAAGCTCGGTATTATCGCCGGATAGCCGCTTTTCATCGATTTATGAAGCAACGGTCGATGAAACACCCGAACAACAAAAACCATCCGATCAAACTGTCTCAACGAGACCATTCCCCAACACTTCTAAAGGAAATACGCAAGCAGGATCCTTTCAAGTTTTAAAAGCTCAAAAGCCGAAGTCTACTAGTTTAATCATAATGGCCTCTATAAACAAACTTATGAATCACCCTAAACTCGTTCATAATATTTTAACCGTGTTCCCCTATTCTTTATTCAATCCCATGCCAGATCTGGTCCCTTCAATTCCTATCGCCTGTTACACACAAGCAACTATCTTAGGTATTTATTTAGACAGACTGCCTTCTTAGCAATTTAATTTATATTTGCTAAGCTATTTGACAATTCTTAGGATATTCATAGAATTAATACAGGTGAGGACTCTCAATCATAGAAAGGAGAATGATTTTGACGAATTATACTTGCTACGATGATCAAGAAATAAAAAATGAGCAAGAAAAAGTCGACCAATTCTTACAAAGTAAACAGCTTTGTAAGAAAGTGAATATTTTTAAACTATTAGGTGACTTAAATCGCATCAAAATTATTGAACTCTTGGCTAATTACGATAAACTTTGTGTCTATGAAATCTCACGTTTAATTAACGCCTCAGTGGCCACTACTTCTCACCATCTCATCGCCTTAAAAAATAACCACCTTATTGGCTCTAAAAAAGAAGGTAAACACGTGTTGTATTTTCTAGAAGATCCTAAGGTTATTCAAGTCCTTCGATTAGCAGCTCAACTAGGTACTTATAAAAACTAAAAACAAAAACAGCGCACTCTCATAGTAATGCGCTGTTTTATTTTTTTTAAATAAACAAGCAATTATTATTCTAATTTTTGACAAATTTTTTTTAATTTAGTGTATGATATCAATATAGTATTACACAACATAAAATATAATCAAGGAAGTGACATCATGTATATTTCGAACATCAATACAGCATCAATCCGTTTGGAAAATATTGAGCTAGATCGGATTTCGGAAGGTTCTCCTAAGACGATTCATTCACATGATCATTTAACGATTCTCTATTTGGCTAAAGGAGCCGCTACTTGTTCTCATCATGATACACGGGATAATATTAAGAAAAAAGACCTCATTATTCTTAATCCTAACCAACAAGTAACGATTGATCCTATTCGAAAAATCGAATACATTCAATTAGATATCACGGGTGTCGTTTTCATCTCGTCATCCAAAATTGAAGGTGATCATGGCGTATTTGTTGTCGCTGACGAAGGTCAAATGATTAAATACTATCTCGACCTTGCTCTATTAGAGAGTAAGAATGGTTTCCGTGGATCAGACATCATTTTAAGGAAATTAACAGAGTGTGTTCTTGCGCATATTTTGCGTCATCACAATCTTTCTATTAAAGATTCATCCATCCAAGTCAAACATGAAGAAATTGAAGAAATTAAAGAACATATTCGTCAAAACTTTAATCGAAAAGTCAGTTTAGACGAACTATCTGAATTAGTCGATATTAATAAATATTACCTCATCCGTCTTTTCAAACAACAAACCGGTCTTTCACCGATTGACTATCTGATACATCTGCGTTTAGCAGAAGCAGAACGTCTATTAACCTCTACTGATACAGATATTGCGGAAATATCCAATTATGTTGGCTTTCATTCAGCCTCTCACTTCTCTAAAACCTTTAAGGAAGCGAATGGCTTAACACCTTCTGCCTATCGTCGGAAATTTTCAAGAATTGGTTTTTAATAACAAACTTATTAAGAGGCTGTGACACAAGTCTCAAAAATACCC
>NZ_KV802378.1:0-424 GCF_001810675.1 Facklamia sp. HMSC062C11
TCGTTGTAATATCAACGATTCAGCCGGTTTTTATGTTATAATTAAGTTAGTCGATAAAAAAACAGAGGACCTCACCCCTCTGTTTCCATTTCAATCCTAGAAAGGACCAAAAAATGCATACTCATTATAACCTAAATCAACTTTATTTGGAAGTCTCTTATCAATACCGCCCTCAAGAAGATCACATCAGCTACTATATTCATCAATTTGTGGACTCTCTAGAGATTCATTATCCCTATCTCTTTGGTCGTCCTCGTAAATATGACTTCTCGATGTTACTCAAGTTATTATTATATGCTTATTCTCGCGGTGTCTTCACCAGTCGCTCGATGGAACAATTGGCTCGCGAAAATCTGCCCGCTATCTGGTTGTGTCAAAATGAAGTACCTTCTTACCGTACAATTTGTCGATTTAGACAGTCCGA
>NZ_KV802379.1:0-662 GCF_001810675.1 Facklamia sp. HMSC062C11
GTGACCTTTGTTCTTAAGCAAAATAACGTTGAGATCAAACGGTTGACCTTAAAAGATGGGGATACAAGTTTCGTATGGAGGGATCTTGATAAGTATGATGCGGACGGTAATCTCTATCAATATACGGTTGAGGAAGTCTTTACGTCGGATCATTTCCGTCAAAAAGGTGAGATTGTCAAAGATTGTCATGGCTTCACCATTAACAATGAATACATCGTACCCAAGACAAGCATCACGGTTGATAAGGTATGGGTAGGTGGACCAAAAGTTAAGCCAACCATTACTTTGGAATTGTTGAGACGGGTAACCGATCAGATCTTGAACTCAGACTTCGATGTTAACAAGCACTCCTTTGTTGAAGGGGATGGAAGTCAGTTTGAAGAAGTGGTTAGTACGATTGAATTGGTAAACGGTACGACCAGCTATCCATGGACTGACCTTCCAGCAACCGATGGAGCAGGTCATCTCTATGCCTATACCGTAAGAGAACGAATTCTTAATAATCAAGACTATCAGTTAGGTACGGAATTAAGTGATAACCATATTGAGCTTACCAACACTTACCAACCTAAGACTCAGATCAAGGTGACAAAAGTATGGGCTGGTGGCGAATCGATCACCAAGCCAGACGTGACCTTTGTTCTTAAGCAAAATAACGTTGA
>NZ_KV802380.1:0-109240 GCF_001810675.1 Facklamia sp. HMSC062C11
GGATAAAAGTCCAACTTTTGAGGGTCACCTCATTTGCTTGGGTTCTTTATATGAGTGTCCTATTTTACGTGTCGATTGATCGATTCGTATTTGTAATCATAGTGAAGAGGTTCACCTACGTGGATTTGGTGATTGTAATCTTCTAAGATGGTACGTGCTTCACTGAGTAAGAAGACGAGACCGATAATATTTGGAATAACCATTAATCCGTTAAACATATCCGCTAATTCCCAAACGACGTTGATCTTAAAGAGTGTCCCCATAATGATAAAGCCTAAAACGAGGACTTGATAGATACGAACCGCTAATTGGGAATCAAATAGATACTTGACATTCGCTTCACCAAAGTAATACCAACCGATGATGGTAGTAAAGGCGAAGAATAGAAGGGCGATGGCTAAGAATTGGGCCCCGAAGGATGGGAAAGCCGTACTAAAGGCGTTCATGGTCACTTGTGCCCCTTCATAACCTAATTCAGGGTCAGCAGACCCTGTTACAATAATAATCATAGCAGTTGCTGTACAGACAACGATGGTATCAATAAATACCCCGACCATTGCGACAGCCCCTTGGATAGCTGGGTGTTTTACGTCAGCAACCCCGTGAGAGTTTGGAGTGGAACCCATACCAGCTTCGTTAGAGAAGAGTCCACGAGCAACCCCATAACGGATGGCCGATTTAATGGTATAACCTAGTACCCCACCTGCTACTGCTTCACGTCTAAAGGCATTTGAAAGAATAAGTCCTAATGTTGGAATGATCTTATCAGCAAAAACAATTAAAATGGCAATAGAACCAATAATATAGAATACAGCCATGATTGGAACGGTTAATTCAGCGAATTTACCAATCCGTTGCATACCGCCAATAAAGATTAAACCAGCTAAAATAGCTAAAACAATTCCGATAAAGATAGGTTGAATTGGGAAGGCTTCACTCATAACAGAGGCAATCGAATTCGATTGAACCATATTACCAATAAAACCAAGTGCCAAAACAATTAATACAGCGAAAACACTAGCTAAGAATTTACCTAAACCGGCTAATCTCCGTTCTTTTAGACCTTGACTAATATAGTAAGCAGGTCCTGAAACTAAGTCACCATTACGTGTTTGACGATACTTTTGAGCTAAGACGGCTTCGACAAAGATGGTTGCCATCCCTACAATGGCGGTTACCCACATCCAGAATACAGCACCAGGTCCCCCAGTTAGGATTGCCCCAGCAACCCCACCAATATTACCGGTACCTACTTGAGCGGCGATCGCTGTTGCAAGCGATTGGAAAGAAGATAGAGACCCTTCTTTATTGGAGTTATCCTTATGAAGGAATTTACCAAAGCTTTCTCGCCAACCTAATTTTAGTTTTGAGAATTGAGGGAATCCAAGATAACCTGTGGCAAAAAGACCAAATCCAATTAAAATAATCATCATTGGTGGCCCCCAAAGGAGACTGTTGATTGATTGAACAAGTGATACTAATGCGTCCATGTTATTTACCTCCTATTTATTATAATGGCTAAACATAAACAATATTAATTTTATGGGTATCGCCTCCCTCGATTCTGTTATTTTGTTTTCGCTTTCACTTATTATACCTCCAAATTAAAACGCTTGCAATATCTAAAAGTAAAATCCTGTGATTGTTTATTAAGATTTGTTTTAATAAATGGTTTGAAAGGCTATACAAAAAGTGCTTGTGAAAAGGATTTCCTTATGGTAAAGTATTACCTATCAGTAACAATAATAAATGAATGGAGGGTGGTTTATAAGGGAATTACTAAGTATCTCATTAAAATACCGTACTATTAATGAGACGTATAGCCTTATTTTCGAAAGCGTTATATATATAAAGAGAGGATTTTTAAATGTTAAATGATATCGTTGTAACCATTCGAGACTTTTTGTGGGATTATGTGCTATTATTTGGATTTATTGGAATGGGATTATATTTGACCGTTGTTTTAAAATTTCCACAATTCTCGAGAGTTTTTCCAGCTTTAAAGAAGATGATTATGGGTATTATCAATAAAGAGCCTGCATTACCAGGTGGAATGACTCCTTTTCAATCACTAGCAACGGCTGTTGCTGCTCAGGTTGGAACGGGGAACATTGTTGGGGTAGCAACCGCCATCGCTTCTGGAGGTCCTGGAGCTGCGTTTTGGATGCTAGTATCAGGATTCTTAGGGATGGCGACTATCTTTACCGAAGCTTCGATGGCTCAAGTCTTCCGTGAGCGGGATGAAAATGGTGAACTAGTAGGTGGACCGGCTTATTACATTAAGAATGGTGCTAAGCAAAAATGGTTGGCTTACATCTTTGCGATTCTATGTATTATTGGTTTAGGAATAGTTGGGATTATGGTTCAATCGAACTCGATTATCACTTCCATTAATACCGCTTTTGGTGTTAATCAAAAACTCATTGCTGTGGTATTAATGATCGTCGTTGGATGGATTCTTTTAGGTGGAATGAGCCGGATCGCTAAATTCTCTGAAACAGTGGTGCCGGTAATGGCTTTTGCCTATGTAGCATCTGCTGTGGTTATCTTGATCTTAAATCTAAATCAAGTGATTCCAGTCTTGAAACTAATTATTACAGGAGCCTTTAACCCTCAAGCTATCGCAGGGGGAGCACTTGGAATAAGTATGCAACAAGCGATCCGTTTCGGGCTCGCTCGAGGTCTTTTCTCTAACGAAGCCGGTATGGGTTCAACCCCTCATTCACATGCGGTAGCCTTAAACAACCACCCGGCAGAACAAGGTTTCGTAGCTATGATCGGGGTCTTTATCTGTACCTTTGTTATCTGTGTGGCAACGGTTATGATTAATATGTTAACAGGTGCTTATTCAGCAGATGTGATGAGCACATTTACTGAAGCTATCCAAATGGAAAATTATGCACAAGTGATGACCCAAACAGCCTTTAACTTGCAATTTGGTCAAGTAGGTGAAGCCTTCTTATCCATTTCTCTATCTGCTTTTGCCTTGACGACGATCGTTGGTTGGTTCTTCTTTGCAGAATCTAATGTGAAATTCATCTTTAAGAAGGCGAGTATCGTGCGTTGGTTTAAGCTAGTCGGACTGACTGCGATTGCTTTGGGTTATTTTGCAGGAACAGGTATTATCTGGGATCTGGCAGACTTGGCTATGGGACTCATGGCTTTACCTAATATTATTGCTTTACTTATTCTATCAAGAACTGCTTCTAAAATTCTTAAGGATTATGACCAACAAATGGCCTTGGGTGAGGAGCACTTATCTTGGGATTACAAATATGAATAATAACTTAAATGAAGGTCAGCTGAAGCTGGCCTTTTTTTAATGGAAAAAAGTATCCGCAGGGACGGATTTTGTTTATAATAGACCTAAGATAGAAAGGGGGAAGGTTATGAAGAACCTAGCTAAGAAGATATTCTTTGGATTCGTGTTGATTTTGTTCTTCGCATTATCAACCATGGCCCAAATGATAATCGCAGTGACTCCGTCGAATGCTAGTCAAGAACCAGTCATTAACTCAAGCGAAGATGAATCAACCGTCTCTGTGGAGGCTTTTAATCGTGCCATTGATCGAATGTTGGAGATGGACCAGTATCAAGTCAGTATGAAGTGGACTGACTTAACGGATAATCATCTAATGGGGCAGGCTTTTTTATTAGCTGATGAAAGCCAGGGTGATCTTTTAGGTCGGTTGCGTTTTTTCTCGGATGAATTCACACCCATGACCACCCATTTTAATTTTGTAGCCTACCGTCATTTTGAGTTAGCTTATGTGCAAAGCTTTAAGTACTGGGAATCACTCGGTTTTTTTAAGCAGGCCTTTTTTCCATATTTAACGGATTTGAGGCTAGCACCCTTTGTAAATTATTATTTACAGGTAGATAATGATTACCTACAAGCCAAGCCTTTATCAAGTAATATGCTTCAATCTCTTCTTTTGTTACCCAATCGAGATAAGTTGAATCAAGTGGCAAAAGACTATCTTGTGAAAGATCAAGGGAATTATCGTTTGTCGGTAGAACGCTTAGAGATACCTGCTCAATTCTTTGAGGGGGAGAGCCTATTAAATTTTACTTATCGTCAAGATTATGAACTGAATCCGACTAGTAAAGATCAACACTTAAACCAGTCGATTAAGCAAGAAATGAATTTTGTAAAAGATAAGCCTTATTTAGCTTTTAATGTTGATTTGAACACCACTATTAGTCAAGATTTAGCCAAAGCTAACCCCTCTAAGGCACGTTTACCCCTTTTACCACCCTTAAGTCGCAAAGAATCATTATCGACGGCTGGAATTATGGATAAGTTAACGAAATTTAGTCTTGATTTTGATGTTAAAGACCGTGTTTATCGTGTGGTCTTAGAAGGTATGACCGAGTATGTTGATTTCAATCTACTTTCTACGAATACCGCTAATTTGCAAACCCGGCCAGTGCGTTTTGAATATACCTTACGACCTGTTAAACGACCAATTCCGAGTCTAGGTGATTTACCAACGATGAATCAAGCAGAAGCAAATTATTATATGGAACGCCTCTTGGAAAGTGAGGATTAGTTTGTGAAAAAGTTTAAATTAAAAGCTCAAGCCGTGAAGGCTTTGGAATTAGGCAAACGATTAATTAGCTTGAAGGACCTGGAAGCGCCTGAGGCGATTGAACAAGCTCCGGAAGGATGGGTCTTTGGTTTAGCTGATCAATCGGGACAACAAATTGGTCAAGCAATTGTCGGTAGACAAAATAAAGGCTTTGCTTGGTTATTAGATCCGGATATTTTATTGGAATGGTCTAGCGACTTTGTCACTGTTTTATTTGAAGAGGCGGTTATGAAGCGTGAGAACCTTTTGGCCTCTGAAGACACGACTGCCTTTCGTTTATTTAATGGTGAAGGGGATGGCTGTGGAGGCTTAACAATTGATTATTATGATCATTACGCTGTCATCAATTGGTATTCCAGGGGAGCATACCAATACCGTCAGTGGTGGATCCAAGTGTTAGAAGCTTGGGATCATGGCATTAAAGGAATTTATCAAGTAAAACGTTTTGAATTAGATGATCAAGAATCTGCTTTGGATCCAGTCCTTGGCCAAGCAGCTGACCAACCCCTAGTGATCCGAGAAAATGGGGTTTCCTATGCGGTATATTTAGGTCAGTCTTGGATGACTGGCATCTTTTTAGACCAGCGATCAGTCCGGCAATTTGTTAAAGAGCAGGCTCAGGGATTAAAGGTTTTGAATCTATTTTCTTATACTGGCGCCTTTTCGGTAGCGGCGGCCGTAGGCCAGGCTGAAAAGACAGTTTCAGTAGATATTGCTAATCGCTCTTTGGAGTGGACTAGGGAGAATTTTTGCTTGAATCAACTTGAAGCATCGAATGACACTAATGAGATTCGAGTGATGGATGTTTTTGATTACATTGCTTATGCTAAAAAACACAAATATTTATATGATTTTGTGATCTGCGACCCGCCAAGTTTTGCTCGAAGCAAAAAACGGCATTTTTCAGTGGATAAGGATTACTTCGCCTTGGCTCAGGATCTATTTGAAATCACGCGACCTGGGGGAATTTGTTTGTTATCAACAAATAATGCATCATTAATGTTAGAGACATTTCGGCAACAAATGACCCTAGCGGGGGCAAATAAGAAAGCACAATTAATTCAACAATTTGAATTACCTGAAGACTTCCCAACAAGTTCAGATCCTGAGAGTGCTTATTTGAAAGTTTTGGTTTTTTATGTTCCCTAAAATCATCTCAAAATATGGTAGGAAGTATGCTACAATAATAAAGAGAAAAACCCTTTTAAATGTATGAGGAGGAAGATTTATGCAATGCCCTAATTGTGGACGGCATGTTAGAAGTAAAACCCAATGCGCTTATTGTGGGTATCAGTTTAATTCAAGCGATAAAAAAGAGTTTAATCGAGAACCAGCTAGTGAAAGACCTGATGTGAAGCGGGATGAGATCAAAGAAGATAAGGATATTATTTCGAGAACTAAGAAAGATCAGTCCTCTCGAAGTCAAGAAGTTTCTTCAAACACGTTGGAAGCAGACGCACCAGTAGCTAGTTCAAAAGAGGAGAAACCAGCCCGGCGCGCACGGATTTCGGTAGCAAGAAGGTCTTTAGAAGCAGAAATGGCCCAAGCCGAAGAAGAGGCCAAAAAAGCCTATCAAAGCGGTAAGGGTGGAGAGGATCAGGCCCCATTATCTGAAGAGGAAGCCTTTAGACGGCGAGCAGATGAGGTTTTTTCTTATCCTTATGCTAGCGATGACGAGGAAATTGATTCTGACATTGATATTGATGAAGAAATCCTACCAAGTAGTCGTGCCGGAAAAGGTTCTTGCCTAGGCAAGGTGTTTAAATGGTTGCTTGCCGTAGCGGTAATCTTTGCTTTGTTTATGTTAGCACCAAAGCTTTATACCAAAGTGAAGACGATGTGGAGCAATCATCAAACGGGTCAAGTTAAAGATTCATCTTCAACTTCTGAAGAGACGTCGAGTCAAGTCGAAGATCAATCGACGACCCAAGTTAAAAATGCTGCCTTCACTTTAGCGGATCATAAGGTAGACTTGACGAATTATCCAACAATCCAAGTAACGCTTGATTTTGATGAAGATTTAGATCAAGTGGACCAAGATACTTTTAAGTTTAAGGTAACTTATAATAATACAGATTTGGATCTTGGAGAAGACTATTCTCTTTTCAAGGATGGTAAGCAACTCAAATTGAGTTACGTTGATCCAGGCTTATCCTTGGTGGATGAAGTGGGTGATAAACAATCTCTGGAGATTACAGCTAAAGATTTCCAAGAAACAGTGAATTATGACCTGCCAGCTAATCGTTTGGATCAGCAAAGCAAGGATCAATTAAATGAATTAATCACCCAGGCCTTTGATCAAGAAGGAAAGGTATCTTTCTTGGCTCAATCAGACGCTAAAAAAGCACCTTATGTCTATGATAATCAGACGGTTGCAGCGGACCAAATGATTTCTTGGTTCATCTTGCAACGGACTTATGAATTGATTGCTAGTGGAGAGCTTCAAACGGACCAAGTGGTTGAGATGAATCAACAATTGATGGCTTCTGGGGATGCAGGAACGGTGGCGAGTCAAGGAGTTGAGGCTTATACGGTTCAGGATCTAATCAATTTAGTGATCATGGAGTCAGATCCGAGTGCCATGAATCATCTAGTGCAACTAGCCGGTGGTGTGAATGACTTTAACTATTGGTTGAAAGAGGCAGGTTATTTCGCGACTCGAATGGATGCTCCATTAGGTGTTGAGGAAGAGTCTTATATTACAGGAGCCTTAACTAATGTTACTGACATTGCCAAGTTATTAACCAAGTTAGCCCATAAAGAACTGGTGGATGAAGAGACGGACCAAGCTTTGATAGAAGCCTTGGGACATGCTAATCAGGCTAATCGTTTTACGTCTTCGATCGAAACAGATGCGCCTAAAATCCAATTAGCTAGCTGGGACTATAATCCTAAGAATCAACATTATGCGGGGATTATTCAGACAGAAGACCAACCTATTATCGTGGTGATTTTAACGACAGACTTTAAACAAACGGAAACAATTAATCAGCGGATTCAATCGAGTCTGGGACAAGCTGTTTCGCTTTTATTAACGGGTGAAGTGAAAGAAACGACTGCTGAAGTTGAGACGACCCAAGCTGAAACCACTGTTACAAGCTATGAGGCGGTACAAACAACGAGCAGCGATCAAGTCCGAATGACGAGTGAAACCAGTCAGAATCCGGAACCTACCGATAATCTCTATGAAGGTAAGCAAACCGTTAACCAATATTGGTTTGGGGATGTTTATCGCCGAGGAACTTGGTATCAAGGCGCTGATGGTGGTTGGTACTATCGTTAGGCAAGGTCTTACTTTACCGATCCTTTTAAAGAGCGTTTAAATTTAGAGAGGCTGCAACTTATGAGTTGCAGTCTCTTATTTATTGACGGATAATTAGCTTCCCTTAAGTTGGTTTCTTCCTCTTTAAAAATACACCTATTAGGTGTATGATTAAGAAAAGGGGGAATTACAATGAGTCCAGTACTTGTCGATATCGTAGTGTATACTGTCAGAGAAAAATATCAAACAGAAAAGGCTTTTTATAGTGAGAAATTGGGTATCAGCCCTCAGTCTTGGGATCGATGGAAGAAGGGTGAGCAAGGACTAAAATTTGAAAATATTCAGATTATTTCAACCTTATTTACGGATTATGAATGGATGTTAGTTCAAAAAGTGGTTCGTAACGCAGAGATTATTTCAGAGATTAAGTTAAATCCGGTGGGTGAATACCTCTATTTGAAATATCAAATCGCTAAAACATGGGTAAACCATGGTATGGTACGAATGGAATGGCATCAAAGTGAATCTAAAAGTCATCAAGCTAACACAATGATTTTGCAATTAATTGCGGACTATAATTTTTGGGGGTACAATGATATTATTGAAATTAGACTTCCCGGAGTTGTCCGATCACAAATTGAAACGGATGAGGTAAAATTACTACAATGGTTTGATGATCAGACTGGCCAATTGAAGGATGGAAAATAAGAGAGCGTGGTGAAAGCTTGGCCAAGAAAAAGAGTCAGCGACCTAAAAAAACAAAAAAGAGCGTTCGCCGTTCTCCAAAATGGCGGCGAATTAAAAGACAATGGAAACACTTTTCAGCTAATTTTTTCCAAAAAATGGGATGTATAGTTGTTTTCCTATTTATTCTATTTGCCTTGTTATTTGCTCTGGTTTTTCGCTATTTGAATCATTCGATAGAATTAAATGAAGAAGAGACGGCTAGGCAAGAAGAGTTAGCTCAGAAGAAAGACTTTGTAAAACGTTTGGTTCCAACTGCTCAATCTTTGCAGCGGGAATATGGGGTCTTGGCATCGGTCTCATTAGCTCAAGCGATGCTAGAGTCCGATTTTGGCCGGAGTCAATTAGCAAGTCAGGATTATAATTTATATGGTGTTAAAACGGACCCATCTGATCCTAATAAGGCACTCTATCCGACGCTAGAGTTTCAGAATGGGGAATGGGTTGAGATTATGGATGCTTTCAAGCACTATAATTCTTGGGAAGAGTCGATGCGTGAGCATGCTCGCTTGATCGTGAATGGAACTTCCTGGAATCCTCAACAATATGCATCGGTTTTAGCAGGACAGAATTATCAAGAACAAGCACGGGGCCTCCAATCATCTGGTTATGCGACGGATCCGGATTATGCTGATAAGATTATCCGAATGATTGAAGACTGGCAGCTGAATCAATATGACCAACCTATGACCCATTAATAGATTATTTGTCATTCATGACTGTTTAAGCATGTGGTAAGAAAGATTACAAAGGATGAAAGCCTTCTGATGTTAGTTGGGAGGCTTGAAGTGAGGAGAGTTTTATGGTGCATCGATTTTATCCAGGGACTTGCATTGGAATTATTGGATCTGGCCATTCATCGGCCTTGTTAGCTCAAGAAGCAGGTCGTCTTGGCTATCATGTGGGATCCTTGGTGACTCAAGCTTGGAATGGTGTGAGACAATTTGCTTCTTGGCAAAAGGTGGTGGATTCTTATTCGACGGAAGAACTATTAGCCTTTGGTGAGCAGGTGGATGTTGTCTATATCGAGCCGGGTCTATTGTCCAATCGGGATTTTCGCCTTTTATCTCAGGTGACATATCTGCCTTTAACGGACGATTTAATTGCTATATCAACCGATCGATTAATTGAGAAGGCATATCTGGATTCCAATAAACATCTCGTGCCACCTTTCTCGATGGTGACCAACTTGGAAGACATTCAAGAAGCGGTTGAATATATTGGTTATCCTTGTGTGTTAAAATCTGCCCAACGTAATCTGGGTATTAAAAGTGATCAAGTTATTTTATTTAATGAAGAGGATTTGACGCAAGTTACTAAGTTGTTAGATCAAGGAACTTGTATCCTAGAAGCTTGGATTCCTGTTGAAAAGAAGGTCACACTGACGATTGTTCAGAATGAAGCTGGGCAACAGATGGTTTATCCTGGTTTTGAAGTCGTGGATAAAGGGGATTTGATTGGACGGCAAGTTCGCTATCCGGCCACGGTGAGTGAATCGGTTCAAGATGAGATCGAGCGCATTGGTCGATCGATTGCACAATCATTAGCAGTTGTTGGAGCGATCAATATTGAATATTTTATGACATCCGCAGGGGTGATTTATGTTAATCATGCCTCTCTAGGTCTTAAAGAAGCAGGCGTGTTTACTCATAAAGTCATGTCAATGCCAATGGTCGAGGCTACTTGCAGGGCTTTGGTGGGCTTACCGCTTGGTAAGTTAGAGTCTCAAGTACCAGCAGCTATCGCCTTGCCGATCGCCGCCTTAAATATCGAAAAGGTCATGATTCAGTATATGACCCGAACGGATTGGGACTTTGTATTTTTGAATCAGCCTCAAAAGTCCGTTAACTTACTTGAAGGATTAGTGGTCGTGACTGGGGAAGATTTATCTGACTGTGACCAACAGATTACAATTACGAATCTTTATCATGCATAGCTTTGATTTAAAGTGAGACTCATTATAACCTGGTCTTGTCAAAGGGACCAGGTTTTTTAATGGTTATGGATAAGATCGGAGGACTTTTTCTTTAACATATCCTGAGGGGAACATTTTTGTTATAATAGAACCGATGCCGTATGAATAGAATGGAGTGGTTAAGTGACATTAAAGGAAGCATTACAAGGATTGAACGATAAACAACGTGAGGCCGTATTAACCACGCAAGGGCCAGTGCTTATTGCTGCTGGAGCAGGATCTGGGAAGACCAGAGTTTTGACGCATCGAATCGCGTACTTAATTGAAGAATTAGGGGTGAAGCCCTGGCATATTTTGGCCATTACTTTTACGAATAAAGCCGCTAATGAGATGAAGGAGCGACTCCATCAATTAGTGGGAGAGGCTAGCTATTCAATTTGGGTATCTACCTTCCACGCTTTATGTGTTCGGATATTACGTCAACAAGCTCATTTACTGGGATATACGAATAATTTTTCGATTGTGGATCAATCGGAACAAAAGACTTTAATGAAACGGGTCTTAAAAGAGTTAAACCTTAGCAGTCAGTTCTTCCCAGAAAAGGAAATGCTGTATCTGATTGATCAAGCTAAGAATCAAGGGCTGACTCCGGAACAAGTTAAAGCGGATGCCAAGTATCCACAAGCCATTAAGCAAGCTGAGATTTATCATTGTTATCAAAAGAATTTGAAAGCAGCCAATGCGATGGACTTTAATGACTTAATCTTGAATACGGTGCAGTTATTTGAAGAGCAAGCTTATGTGCGGCAATTCTATCAGAATAAATTTGATTATATACATGTTGATGAATATCAAGATACCAACCAGACGCAATATCAATTGGTCCAACTTTTAGTGAATGAAGCTCAAAATATTTGTGTTGTAGGTGACGCTGATCAATCTATTTATGGCTGGCGTGGAGCTGATATGACCAATATTTTGAATTTTGAACAGGATTTCCCTAAGGCAAAATCAATTCTGTTGGAGCAAAATTATCGTTCGACGCCCACCATTCTTAAGGCAGCCAATAGTGTGATTAAGAATAATGTGAATCGTAAAGCCAAGGAATTGTGGTCGAATAAGGAAGCTGGAGATAAGGTTGTCTATTATGAAGCAGATTCAGATTTGGATGAGGCAGGCTTTGTGATTCAAGAGATCTTGACCGAGAAGGACTTGCATCAACGCCAGAATTCAGATTTTGCGGTCCTTTACCGCACGCAGGCTCAGTCCCGATCTTTGGAAGATCAGTTTTTGAAGGCTAATATCCCCTATCAGGTAGTAGGAGGGGTACGCTTCTATGCTCGAAAAGAAATTCAAGATGTTTTGGCTTACCTGCGGTTAGTAGATAATCCTAAGGACGATTTAAGTTTTAATCGAATTATTAATGAACCTAAGCGAGGAATTGGGGCCAGCAGTGTTAGTAAATTGCAAGATTTTGCAGCGAGTTTGAATTTGTCGAATTTCCAAGCGGCTCAACAAGTCAACGCGTCGAATCTATCTGCTTCGGTTAAGAAAAAATTCCAGGATTTCAGTGTGATGATCGACCGTCTACATGAACAGGCAAAGTATCTTTCAATGACTGAATTATTAGAAGAAGTTTTAGAAGTGACGGGATATCGTCAAGCTCTTCTGGATCAGAATGACCTAGAAAGCCAGGCGAGACTTGAAAATATTGATGAACTAAAGTCGGTCACGCAAGAATTTGACCAAAGCGACCTAAAGGATTTGGGAGAAACAGACCCGGATTTAGTTCAAGCAGGCAGTGAAGAGGACTTGTCGGGCTTAACGCTATTCCTAGGGCAGGTCTCTTTATCTACAGACCAAGAAAACCAGCGGGATTCGGATGAATCAGTTGTGACCTTGATGACGCTCCATGCCGCCAAGGGGCTCGAATTTCCAGTGGTTTTTGTGGTTGGAATGGAAGAAGGAATCTTTCCAAGTTATCGAGCCTTTGAGAATCTCGATGAGATGGAAGAAGAGCGTCGCCTCGCCTATGTTGGTATGACTCGAGCCGAGGAGAAGCTCTACTTGAGTGCTTGCCGGCGCCGGATGCTCTATGGCCGTCTTCAACAAAACAAGTTGTCACGCTTCGTGGACGAAGTGGATGCGGATCTTGTGGAATCGAAAACTAGGGATTTTGTAAGTAGCCGGATTCATCATTCCGCTAATGATGGCCAAAATGCGAGCAAACGGGTGAAATTAAGTGCAAGACGACCGGTTGCCAGAACTCAAAAAAGGTCAAGACCAGTCCAAAATCCGACTATTGATTGGCAAGTGGGCGATAAGGTAGACCACCGGGTCTGGGGTGTAGGAACGGTCATCCAGGTTAGTCCTAGTAAGTCAGATACGACCTTACATATTGCCTTTCCTGATCAGGGGATTAAGCAACTACTTGCCAGTTTGGCACCTATTGAAAAGCATCAAGATGAAGGTGAAAAATAGCTATGACTTTAGAACAACGATTAAATCAACTCAAAGAAGATCTGAATCGCTATGCCTACCATTATTATGTGTTGGATGAGTCACTGATTTCTGATGCGGAATATGATCAGCTTTACCAAGAGCTATTAGCCATCGAAAAAGACCATCCCGAGTGGGTGACCATGGATTCACCCAGTCAACGAGTAGGAGATCAACTCCTGGATGGTTTTCAAAAAGTTGAGCATGCGACTCCCTTATACTCCCTGGCGAATGCTTTTAATCGGGAAGATCTAGCATCCTTTATTCAACGGGTGGAAAATCAGACGACAGATCCGGTGACCTATTTATGTGAATGTAAGATTGACGGATTAGCCGTGGCCTTGACTTATGAAAATGGGCAATTTGTCCGTGGTGCCAGCCGGGGAGATGGCCAAGTGGGTGAAGATATCACCCAAAACCTGCGCACCATCTCGGCGATTCCTCTCAAATTAAGAAAAGCTGTTTCTGGAGAGTTTCGCGGCGAAGCCTATCTACCTAAAGAACGCTTCCTAGCCTTGAATAAGGAGCGCGAAGAAGCAGGGAAGATTCCATTGGCTAATCCACGAAATGCAGCAGCGGGTGCTTTGAGACAGTTGGATCCTAAGGTGGCTAGACACCGTCAGCTTTCGGTTTTTATGTATGGGGTAGCAGATCCTGAAAGTCTGGCTATTCAAACCCAGGCGGGTTTATTTGAGACTTTGGAAGAGTTAGGGCTGCGTAATAACCATTTGCGCCGTGAATGTCATAATTTGGACCAAGTCTGGTCCTATATTCAAGAAATTGGACAAAAGCGCCATGATTTACCCTATGAGATTGATGGGGTGGTAGTCAAAGTGAATCAAATGGCCACCCAGTCTAAATTGGGCTATACGGTAAAAGCACCTCGTTGGGCGATTGCTTATAAGTTTCCAGCAGAAGTGGCTCAAACAACGATCCTATCGGTTGAATGGACGGTTGGACGAACAGGGGTGGTCACACCTACTGCAGTCATGGAGCCAGTTCAATTAGCAGGGACAACTGTTCAACGTGCCAGCCTTCATAATATCGACTTGATCCAAGCACTTGATATTCGCTTGAAGGATCAAGTATTGATTCATAAGGCAGGGGATATCATCCCCGAAGTATCAAAAGTTTTATTGGATCAGCGACCGAGTGACTCAAAATCTTTAGAGATTCCAACTCACTGTCCAGATTGTCAAAGCCCCTTAGAGCGTCCGGATGGTGAAGTTGCACTACGATGCTTGAATCCGAATTGTCCCGCTCAAGTCTTGGCCTTAGCAACGCACTTTGTTTCCAGACAAGCGATGAATATTGAGGGTCTGGGTGAAAAGGTAGTTGCCGCTCTATTGGAAAAGGAATTGATACATAATGTGGCCGACCTATACTATTTAGATGAAGCTGATTTCTTAACATTGGATAAAGTCAAAGAAAAATCCGCTCAAAATTATACTCGAGCGATTCAAGCTTCTAAGTCCAACTCCTTGGAACGCTTAATCTTTGCTCTAGGTATTCGGCATGTTGGAGCCAAAGTTGCGCAAGTATTGGCGCGATCCTTCAAGACAATGGAAGCCTTTATGGCGGCTAGCTTGGAAGAATTAACTAGCATTGAGGGGGTTGGGCCAATGATCGCTTCCTCAATCCATCATTATTTTGGACAAGAAGATTCCCAAAAATTACTAGCATCTTTGAAGCGGGCGGGGGTCAATATGACCTACCTAGACCAATCGGCTGAGTTTGCTCAAGTGGACAAAGAATTTTGGCAAGGAAAACGCATTGTCTTAACGGGTTCTTTGAGTTACTATAGTCGAAAGGAAGCCAAAGATTTGATCGAACACTTAGGCGGTCAAGTCACTAGTTCTGTCTCTAAGCAGACAGACTGCGTTATCTATGGGGATGCTCCTGGGTCTAAGTATGATAAGGCCTTGCAATTGGGAGTGGATACTATGGATGAAGCGCACTTTATCGCAAAATTAGCAGAAAGTGGAGTAAACTATGAAGAAGAAAGCTAATAAATATTTGACCTTGTTGGTCCTGGTCTCGCTTTTATCAGGATGTTTGAATAATCTTGATCAGGAAGAAAAAACGAGTTCCAATCAACCCGCTAATAAAGTAACTGCTCAAGTGACTTCCAGTCGTTTGAGCCCGGATCATTACCGCGCTGTCATTACAGATGGCCAGTATCATTTAGGGACGGCCGCTTCAGTGGACTATAATCTCTCTTCAACGGGTAATGCCTTTGCCTTTGAGGATGGGCTCTTAAGATTGTCACAAGAAGTCTTTCCGACGGACCAGTACTATCTTCAAGAGGGGCAGTTAATTGATGCGGACACCCTAACTTCATGGGTTAGTCGTGAATCAGATGAGAATCCGGATGGACTTAATCCTGCAGCTGTCGGACCAGATAAGGAAGAAACTACTACTACTCAAGAATCTCAGGAATCGACCGAGGTTTCGGTTAATGAAGCTGGAGAGGAAGTTATTGTTGATCAGGATGGTAATCCGGTAGAAGCTGGGGAAAAAGAAGCAGGAGCCGTTTATGAAGGATCTCCTCAAGTGGAATCGACGCCCATTTATCTTTCGCAAATTATGGAAAAAAACATTCTGGTTGAGGGAGAGGATGGTTATCAATTGGCCGGTATTGTGCTAGGCCTGTCGATGAATTCAACTTATGAATATACGGATCCAGCCGGTGTAGTCTACAAACAAGAGATCTCTGTAGGAGAAATGCGAGAACGCGGTCGTGCCTATGCTAATATTATTGTGGGTCGTTTGCGGGCAACTGAAGAATTGCGATCGATTCCGATTGTTGTTGGTATTTATCGACAGGCTCCTGCAGACGAGATTGTTGGGGGTACTTATATCTCAGACGGTATATCCCGTGAGGGTAATGCGGTATCCGATTGGAGTGACCGCAATGAGTATCGTCTTTCCCTTCCTTTATTGGACGGTGGAGTTGAAGGAGAGCAATATGCATACTTTGACAACTTCTCCAAGGGGGTTCGAGATCTTTTCCCTAATTTGAATGGTGTCTCAGCCAAGGTTCTTTATGTTGATGATCAATTAAAAACTTTGGATATCGAGATTGTGACCCAATTCTATCAGCAGACCGAGATTGCAGCTTTAACACAGCATGTCTATGACATGGCCCGAAGGTATCTACCGACCGATGTTGAAACTGAGATTAAGATCTCATCCAATGTGGGAACAGAAGCTTATGTTGGCAAAAAGGCCCAGCAGGCAGATTATCAGTCTTATATCTTTAGACAATAATAAGGGAGGAAACGCATGATAACACGTGAAGAATTAGAACATGTGGCTCAATTGGCTAAGTTGAGCTTTGATGAACGAGAACTTGATGAATTGACACCAAGAATGCAAAGTTTGGTGGATATGGTAGAGCACTTGGTTGAAGTGGATACGGAAGCTGACGAATCGACTTATCATGGCAATCAACGGATGAATGTCTACCGTGAAGATCAGCCGGTCGAAAATGATCATTATCAAGCCTTACTGGATAATGCCCCTACTAGCAAAGACGGGTATATTCAAGTGCCAGCGATTTTAGATGATGGGGAGGGAGCTTAGAATGACGACTTATCCAACAACGATTACAGGATTGAAGGCTGGATTGAAGGCCGGCGATTTTACAGCGGTGGAGCTAATCCAACATACTTATCAAGCGATCGAAGCTAAAGAAGACCAAGTTCAATCCTTTATTAATTATCAAAATCATAAAGAAGCTGCCTTAGAAGCTGCTAAAGCAGCGGATGAGCGTGGTTATGGAGAAGATAGTCCTATCTTAAATGGGATTCCCTTAGCGATTAAGGATAATATTGTAACCCAAGGATTTGCAACGACTGCTGCTTCAAAAATGCTCGAAGATTTTATTCCAACTTACGATGCGCATGTAATTACCAAGCTTAAGGAAGCCGGAGCAATTATTGTGGGTAAGGTGAACCTAGATGAATTTGCGATGGGAGGATCCACGGAGAATTCTTACTTTAAGACCAGTCGTAATCCTTGGGATTTAGAACGTGTACCAGGAGGATCGTCGGGTGGATCTGCTTCCGCGGTTGCTGCTAGACAAGTGCCTGCTTCATTAGGATCGGATACAGGTGGTTCGGTGAGACAACCGGCTGCTTATACAGGGATCGTTGGTATGAAGCCGTCCTATGGTCGCGTTTCTCGTTATGGTCTGATTGCTTTTGCGTCGAGTCTCGACCAAATTGGCCCGATGACTTTGACGGTGGAAGATAATGCCCTTCTATTACAGGTTATTGCGGGACTTGATGCGCATGACTCCACCACCTTAGATGATAACAATTTGGATTTTTCGGCTAAAATTGGTCAATCCATTAAGGGATTGAAGATTGCTTATCCGAAGGAATACTTATCCGATGCGATTCAACCAGAGGTTCGTCAGGCTATGGATAAAGCTGCAGACTACTTTAAGTCACAGGGTGCGATTGTGGAAGAGGTCTCACTGCCTCACTCGCAATATGGTATTAATGCCTATTATATTATCTCTTCAGCAGAAGCCTCATCGAACCTACAACGTTTTGATGGAATTCGCTATGGTTATCGTGCAGAAGATGTTCACAATCTAGAAGATATCTATGTCAAGTCACGTTCTCAAGGCTTTGGGGCGGAAGTTAAACGTCGGATCATGTTGGGGACTTTCTCCTTATCGGCCGGAGCCTATGATGCCTTCTATGGCAAGGCGGCCAAGGTTCGGACTTTAATTCGTCAAGATTTTGAACGCATCTTTGAAGAGTATGATTTAATCATGGGACCAGTCACCACCTCCACGGCCTATAAGATTGGCGAACGCCAATCGGATCCTTTGGAAATGTATGTGGCAGACTTATTAACGGTTCCGATTAATTTAGCAGGAATTCCAAGTCTAGCGATTCCAGCTGGTTTTGATGAAGGGGGACTCCCAATTGGGATGGCCCTTACCGGACCAAACTTGAGCGAAGCCCTACTTTATCAAGTAGCTTACGCCTTTGAACAAGGGCATGACTATCTTGACGTAGAACCCAAATTATAGGAGGTAACTGATGAACTTTGAAACAGTTATTGGACTCGAAGTCCACGTTGAATTAAAAACTAAGTCCAAAATCTTTTCCTCATCCCCAGTCCTCTTTGGAAGCCAACCCAATGCGAATACGAATGAAAAAGATTGGGGCTATCCAGGAGCCTTACCTACTTTGAATCGTCAAGTGGTGGAATTCGGGATGAAGGCTGCGATGGCGCTTAATTGTGAAGTGGCCGAGTGGATGAAGTTCGATCGAAAGAATTACTTCTATCCAGATAATCCGGCTGCTTACCAAATCTCTCAACTCGATCAACCGATCGGCCAACATGGGTATATCGATATTGAAGTGGATGGAGAGAAACGTCGGATTGGTATTGAACGAATTCATTTAGAAGAAGATGCGGGTAAGAATACTCACGCAGATGATGGCTATTCATATGTTGACTTGAACCGTCAAGGAACGCCATTGATTGAGATTGTCTCAGAAGCAGACATGCGGTCGCCAGAAGAGGCGTATGCCTACTTGGAAGCTCTTAGAGAACGGATCATGTATACTGGGGTCTCAGATGTGAAGATGGAAGAAGGATCCTTGCGCTGTGATGCTAACATCTCTATCCGCCCATATGGTCAGGAAGCCTTTGGAACGAAGACCGAGTTGAAGAACCTGAACTCTTTTAACTATGTTCGTCGAGGCCTTGCCCATGAAGAAGAACGTCAAGCACAAGTCCTTCGTTCTGGTGGGAAGATTCTCCAAGAGACTCGTCGCTTCGATGAGAAGACAGGTAAAACGATCTTGATGCGGGTTAAAGAAGGGGCTGCGGACTATCGTTACTTCCCAGAACCCGATATTCCACCCGTGACCATCTCGCAAGAATGGATGGACCAAGTTCGTGCTTCCATGCCTGAAATGCCGGAAGAGCGTCGTCAACGTTATACCAAGGACTATGATCTGCCAGAATATGATGCGATGGTCTTGACCCTACAGAAGGATTTATCCGACTTCTTTGATGCGACCGTTGCCGCGGGAGCCGATCCTAAGCAAGCCTCTAACTGGTTAATGGGGGAAGTCTCTGCCTACTTGAATGCTCAACAAGTTAGCTTAAAAGAGACCGGTCTGAACCCTCATAATCTAGCTCAAATGATTCGTTTGATCGATAATGGCACTATTTCTTCGAAGATTGCTAAACAGGTCTTTAAGGAATTGGCCCAAAAGGGCGGAGACGCGGAAGTGATCGTGGAAGAAAAGGGTCTAGCTCAGATCTCTGACCCATCTGTTCTTAAACCAATGATCGATATGATTATTGAAGGGGATCCAAAGTCTGTGGAAGATTACAAGAATGGTAAGGATCGTGCCTTAGGCTTCTTCGTGGGACAAGTTATGAAGCAAACGCGTGGCAAGGCTAACCCACAGGTCGTTAACCAATTAATTTTAGATAAGTTACAATCCATGTAAGCAATCGCTGAGATTGTATGAAAAGGGGTTACTGATGTTATGGATCAGCAACCCCTTTGTAATATAAGTGTTAAATAAAAGATCTTTACCTTTTCTTTAATAATTGATACCATGATAACTGTCGATGGACAAGATTCTTAGTCAATCTATATATGGAATCAAAGAATTTGAAGATTTAAAGAATTTCTAAAGATTTCTTTAGGAAGTTTAGAAATTTGCTTGACACTTTAAAAAATCTTTGGTACTATACAATTGAGGTTGAGATAAGACCTCTTGATACGTCGAATAATTTAAAATAAAAAGGAGATTTTTACTATGAAAAAATCATTAGTTAAATTAGTAGCAACTTCAGCTGTAGCTTTAACATTAGTTGGATCTGCTTCAGCATTAGCAGCTCCTAAAAATGTTTTGAATGGTGCACCAGTATTCTCTACTAAAGAATCAGCTCAATACTGGATTGATAACAATAAAGCTGCAAACGAAGTTTTAGCTGTTGTTGAAGAAGATGGACAATTCTATGTAGTTGATAATACACCAGCTACAACAGTAGCACCAACAACTGAAGAAAAATCTAAGGAATCTACAACTACTACAACAATTGCTCCTACTAAAGCAGAAGATCCATTTGGAACTGAAGCTAAATTAGATAAGGGTGCTCAAAAGAATGCATTTGAAAATGTTGGTCGTCACTTTAAGACATTAGCAGAAGCTGTTGAAGCTTATCCAAATGCTTTCGTTATGTATGAACCATCAACAAATGATTATGTAGTTTATACAGATGTTCAAGGTCAAAAAACTTTTGTATTTAATTCTTCTGAAGATGCTGTAAATGCTTTCCCAAATAAAAAAGCAATGTACGAAAATGGAAAATACTATGTATTTACCGATCAAGCTCCTCGTCTTCAATATGAATTTAAAACATTAGCAGAAGCAGTTGATGCTTTTGGAGAAGATGCTAACCCAATGTTTAAAGATGGTAAGTATATTGTTTATACAAATAAATTACCAAAATTAACACATGTTTTTGATTCTTATGAAGATGCAATGAAAGCTTTCCCAGGTTCATTCCCTATGTATGAAAATGGAAAATACTATGTATTTACTACTTACGAAAAAATTGCAGGAACTAAAGGATCTGTAGTAGAAAATGTAGAAGGTAAATTACAAGACACTAATCAAAAATTAGAAAAACAAGGTCAAAAAGAAGTAGCAACTGAAACAGAATCTACTAACAAACCAGCTGACAAACCAGCAGCTAAACCAGCTAAGAAAGATGAAAAGAAAGCTGAATTACCTCAAACAGGTGAAGCTTCTACTTTCGCAATCGCTGGAGCAGCAGTATTATCTGCATTAGCAGGATTAGGATTTGTAGCTAAAAAAGAAAACTAATTCGTTTAGTTTATAATATTTAGGATCAAACCTGAAGGTTTGGTCCTTTTTTGTTATTTGAAGTTAATTATGTTTTTATGAATAGCTTATAAATAGAGTCACTGAAAGAATCATCTTTCTAGCGACTCTTTATTTTTATAGATCATAGCGAGTGTATGTTATAATAAGATATCTACTTAGGATAAAGGAGTTTTTGTATGCTTACGGTTGCTCATTTTTCGAAGGCGGATTCAGTCAAGGGTCAAGGAGTAGGATCTGCTTACCTCGAATTAATTCGACTCCAAAAGACACGACTTAAGAATCAATTGACGATTCAAATTAATGACTACGCTCCCTCGGATATTTCTCATTACCATACGATTAACCCGCAATATTTTTTGACAAGTTTTTCTAAGAAGCGGGGGGTGAAGGTGGGCTATGTCCATTTTTTGCCGGATACCTTGGCAGGGTCGATTAAGTTGTTGGGGCCTTTACAAAAATTAATGGAGCGATATGTGATCGCCTTTTATAAGCAGATGGATCAGTTGGTTGTAGTCAACCCGAGCTTTATACCAGAGATTGCAGCTTATGGCATTGATCCTAATAAGGTGACTTATATTCCTAATTTTGTCTCCGATCAGGAATTTTTCCCCAAGGATGAAGCAGCCAAGAAAGCTTTCAGATTGGAACAGGATATTGATCAAGACCAATTTGTGGTTCTTGGAGTAGGGCAGATACAAAAGCGCAAGGGGATTGATGACTTTATCCGCTTGGCACAAATGAACCCAGATAAGCTCTTTGTTTGGGTAGGTGGTTTTTCATTTGGGCGGATTACCGATGGCTATGAAGACTACAAAAAAATTTATGATAATCCACCTGCAAACGTGCGATTTACAGGGATTGTGGATCGTCCATTAATGAATGATTGGTATAATTTAGCGGACGTTTTTCTTTTGCCATCGTACAACGAGCTATTTCCGATGTCGATTTTAGAAGCTTTTTCTGCGCATACTCCAGTTTTAGTGCGCGATCTCAATCTTTATCGAGATGTGATTGATGGCTATTATCTGGCAGCCAATGATGTGTCATCTTGGACGGATTGTTTGAATCGTTTGGCGAGTGATACTAGCTTTTATCAGGAACAATTGAACCGTGCCAAGCAAGGAGCGGATTATTACCATCCAGACCGGATAGCTAAGATCTGGTTGGACTACTATCGATCTTTAGTAAAAAATAAATAAGTCAATAACAGCCCTTAAAAATAAGAAGTCTATCTAAACGCTGTCATTTTGAAAGCCTTTTATTAGAAAATCCTTATTTTTAAGGGCTAGTTTATGATTGGAAGAATTTGATATAATGTAAGCGTTAATATTATTGATCTGGGGGTATTGCCAATGAAGAAGGTAGCTATTTCCTTATTTATGACCTTACTAGGAACAGCCTTAGTCGCCTTTTCGATTAATTTCGTTTCCTTGCCAAACGAATTGGGGGATGGGGGAATTACGGGGCTGACTTTATTTTTTCACTATGTATTTAATATGAATATTCCGATTACAGCTTTCATATTGAATGTGATCGTCCTAGTGGTTGGTTGGAAATTGTTGGATACTAAGACGATTCTCTATACCTTAGTTTCCATTGGAGCCTTATCCTTCTTCTTAGCTTATATTAAGCCGCCCGTATTCCTACCAGAGAATAAGCTCATTGCACCAATTGTGACAGGAGTGATTATGGGTTCTGGCTTGGGGATTGTCATTCGCGGAGGTGGATCGACGGGGGGAACCGATGTCATAGCGCTAATCATCAATAAATACTTTGGGATTTCAGTTTCGAATGCGCTCTTGATGTGTGATGGGATCATTGTGTTCTTGCTTTTTATTGCGATTGGGATTGAACGTGGGGTTATCACGATTATTGGGATTTTGATTTGTAGTCGTATTTTGAATTTCTGGATTACGGGTTATAATCCAAAACATGCCATTATGATTATCACTGACCATTATGAAGAGGTGGGACAAGCCGTCATGAGTCAAGTGAAGCGTGGTGTGACGATTCTTAATGGTAAGGGCTTCTATTCTAGGAATGATAAGCAAATTCTCTACATCGTTGTTTCGATGCGGCAATTATTTGCGGTTGAAAAAATCATTCACCAAATTGACCCCAAGGCTTTTGTGGCAGTGAATGCTGTTCAACAAGTTGATGGGGAAGGTTTTACTTTTAATCGAGAAGAAAATGACGCCATTATGGAGGCGATGATTAAGGAAGATGCCTAATTGAGCTTTCATGGATGAATAAAAGACAGGTTTTGAGGATATAAGATCTTTAAAACCTGTCTTTTTGTCGTTGGCTAAGTTGAATGAGACGAAGATCAAGAGGGTCTAATTGAGAGCTATCGCTATTTTTTAGTGTTTGCTGGACCTCGGGGCTTAGTTTTAAGTGAAGTTCTTGGAGGTAACCAGCCTGTTTACACCGTTCGAGTTGCTGAAGGACTTGCTCGGGTCGTAGGTGGCGCTTATGAGCGATCTCTTGGATAGAAAAGCCTTGGCCGAGCAGCTGCCCGCACAGGAAGTAACTAGGCATTCGGTCGGGATAGTCTTCCAGGATCATTGGATTAAGAACGACCTCTTGGATGGAGACGGCGTCTTTATTAACGGAATCTTGCTCATTTTGATAATAATGGGTGATTGGGGCTTGATTTTTAAGAAGATTGGCTTGTCGTTGTTCTAAGGACAGCCCCTTATCCTGATAATAAGTCTGAATGATATCAAGAAAAGCTTGGCCATATTTATCCGCTTTTACAGGACCAACTCCATTTATTCGTTGAAAATCTTGATCATTAAGGGGTAATTGGTTGGTCATATCAACCAGACTGGCATTATTGAAAATAATGTAGGCAGGTAGATTCTCTTCCTGTGCTAGCTCTAGACGTAATTCTTTAAGCATTTGATAGAGATCTGGATATAGAACAGCGTCCTGGCTAGAAGTGTGATTGTAGCGAAGGAGATTAGATGTGATCATGAGATTCTCACGAATAGCTAGCCGGTCTTCCCCTTGTAATAATCGCAGGGCCTTAGGACCGATTTCTAATCCATGGTGACGGTTGACTAGGAGATAGTTACTGGCGATCACTTGACTAATGAGATGCTTGATTGTTGTCAGGTTCAGGTCTTTTAAGAGACCGTAGGTTGAGAGTTGATCAAAATGATGTTGGCGAATCTTTTGATTTTGGCTTCCTTTGAGGACTTCCGCTAAAAGGGTCATGCCATAGGGGGCCTTCATACGTATTAGGCAAGACAGAATCATTTGACCCTCGCGAGTCATGTCTCTCACCTTAAATTCACCCAGACAGTAGGAGCAGTTACCACAGTGATCAGGAGCAACTTGACCAAAATAGGAAAGCAAGTATTGACGTAGGCAGCCAGAATGTCTGGCGTAGCGAATCATCGCTTCCAAACGGTCTTTTGCATATTGGTCTTGGCTTTCTTCAATAAAATATTTGGCGGTTAGGATATCCCGGCTGGCAAAGAAAAGAACAGCTTGAGAGGCTAAGCCATCGCGCCCAGCCCGCCCAATTTCTTGGTAGTAGTTTTCAATATCTTTGGGCATATTATAGTGAACCACCAATCGGACATCGCTTTTGTCAATGCCCATACCAAAAGCATTGGTTGCGACCATTATTTGGATGCGATCATAAAGAAAGTCATCTTGAGCTTTTTGCCTTTCTTGGTGACTTAGTCCAGCGTGATAGCAAGCGGCTTGATAACCGGCCTCTTGTAGGGCTGTTCCTAATTGATCGACTCCTTTACGAGAAGAGCAGTAGATGATACAGGCCTCTTTACTCGGCAAGAGGTCTTTAAGTGCAGTAAATTTATCGGCTGGTTCTTGGATGGATAACTGAATATTGGGCCGATCGAATGACGAGATAAAGACTTGGGGATTGTTTAAATCGAGCTGTTGACAGATATCTTGGCGTACCAGTTCGGAGGCCGTAGCGGTAAAAGCTGATAGGATAGGTCGATGATCAAGTGTTTGGACAAAGTCACGGATCTGACGATAGGAAGGCCGAAAATCATGCCCCCATTGAGAAACGCAGTGGGCTTCGTCAACGGCAACCAGCTGGGGCTGAACTTGGTTCATTAAAGCGATAAACCCTGGTTGTAAGAGACGCTCAGGGGCCACATAGAGGAGTTTAACTTGTTTTTGATGAACGGCTGTTAGAATTTCTTGATAGTTATGACTATCTAAGGATGAATTCAGATAGGCGGCTGGTATCTGTTGGGCTCTTAGGGAGTCGACTTGGTCCTTCATGAGTGAGATTAAGGGGGAGATAACGATTGTTAAACCTGGCAACAGGATGGCGGGCAATTGGTAACATAAGGATTTACCGCCTCCTGTAGGTAGAATCGCTAAGGTGTCTTTTTTGTGTAAGATGGCTTGGATAATCGCTTCTTGGGGTTCTCGAAAGGATGAATAACCAAAGTAATGACTTAGAGCTTGGTGAATCTGCATAAATGACCTCCTAATACATTTAGTCTTAGTTTACCATGGATAAGGTAGAAATATTAGATGATTTATGGGAAAGGGCTAACGATTAAGCGCTTGCTTATGGTATAATAAAACTGAAAATACGGGATAGAGGGTGATTTAATGAAATTAATTCTTGTACGTCATGGACAGAGTGAGTGGAATCAGCTTAATCAATTTACAGGTTGGGAAGATGTTGGCTTAACCGAAAAAGGTATTAATGAAGCCAAATCAGCAGGTCATAAATTGAAGGAAGCTGGCATTGATTTTGATTTAGCCTATACATCGCGTTTGAAACGTGCGATTAAGACTTTATATTACATTCTTGATGAAACCGACCGGCTATGGGTAGACGTAACCAAGACTTGGCGGCTAAATGAGCGTCATTATGGAGCTTTACAAGGTTTAAATAAGAAGGAAACGGCAGAAAAATATGGGGATGAACAGGTGCATATCTGGCGTCGTTCCTATGATGTTTGTCCACCTGCAATGGCTGCGGATCAAGCATCTAAGTTTTTAGTAGATCCGCGTTATGCGAATTTGGCTAAGGACCGGATTCCATTAACAGAAAATTTAAAAATTACCCTTGAACGAGTGATGCCTTTTTATGAAGATCATATCGTGCCCGCCTTATTGGATGATAAGAATGTTTTGGTGGCGGCTCATGGTAATTCCCTTCGTGCCTTAATTAAAAAAATTGAAGGCATTGCAGATGATGAGATTACTTCCTTAGAGATAGCGACCGGTGTTCCAATTGTGTATGAATTTGATACAGATTTGAAAGTGATCGACAAAAAGATACTGGATGCATAAAGTGTTCACTGATGAGAGTGAATCTTTTATTGGCAAAAAAAATCGCTCGGCGTGATCATATCATGCCGGGCGATTTTTGATTATATCGTTGAATAAATCTTTTATAAGGGGACTTACCAAGGAAAAATAGATGAAATTCGTGGTTGAGACGCGAGAAAGTCTCAAGCTTTTACTTGGATAACTATTTAGACAAAGAAATTACAGAGAATTTGATTGACAGCTGGAGTGAGTAGAATTACGGTGATGCCGGTTGTAATTAAGGCTACTGAAGACATGGCTCCTTGGACTTGTCCCATTTTGATAGCTTGTGAGGTTCCCATGGCATGGGCGCTAGTTCCTAACATGACTCCCTGGGCCACTTCATGATGGATGCCGCAAAGGGGAATGAGCTTAGGGCCTAGAATGGCTCCTAGGGTTCCTGTCGCAATCACCAAGGCAATCGTAAGCGAGACGATTCCCCCCAGGGAATCGGTGGCGCTAATCGCAATGGCAGTGGTAATTGATTTAGGATAGACTGTGGCTACCATTTGAAGGTTGAATCGTAATAAAAAGGCTAAGGCAATGACCATGGAAGTATGGATTAAGGTGCCACTCAAGCAGCCCATTAGAATGGGAACCAGGTATGTTTTGAGATAGTCAAAATTCTTTTCGAGTCCAATGGCTAAAGCGACAGTTGCAGGGGTGATCAACCAGGAGAAGAGTTGAGCTCCCTGATTGTAGTGGTCGTAAGTGATCCCTGTCGTCATTAAAAGTAGGATAATTCCTCCGATAGAAAAGACTAGCGGATTAAATAGTACAATCGGATATCGCTGATGGAGCCGATCTCCTAATAAAAACATCCCTACCGTAAGTGTGATACCAAATAAGGGGGTATTTAGGAAAGGACTATTCAATAGGGGCGTTAACATAAGGGGCTTCTCCTTTCTGACTTCTGATGATTGACTGTTGAACCATTTTTCCGGTGACAATCATGGTAATGACAGTGGTGACAAGGACTAATAGGATTAATTGCCACCAGATCTTAGCTAATAAGGGAAACTGAGTCATTAAGGCGACTCCTCCTGGGACGAAGAGGATGGCCATATGGTTAGTTAGCCAGGATCCCACTTGCTCTACCTTTTCCATCGAAAGGATTGAATAATGGAGACATAAAAAAAGAAGCACCATGCCGATCACGCTGGCAGGGAGACTGATTAAAGGTCGAATTAATAGCGAGATAATTTCGCCAACAATCGAAAAGAAAAATAACCAAAATAATTGTTTGAATAAATTCACAGTACACACGCCTTTCATAGCTGCTAATATTACACCTTTTTAAAAAAGGGAACAATCCCTATTTTTGATGAGACCGATTTCGTAATAAAAATGTCATAAATAGAGAGTGCGCCAAAAAGCATTTTGGGCTGCCGTAATAAGTGAGCGCGTGAGGGGCTTTAAAAGCACCGGCGAGCGAGCGTATATTGTTCAGGTCTAGCTTTTAGAAGCAAATTTAAAGAAGAGTACGGCTTTGAGGGATCCTAAAAGCTGTACTCTCTTTATTTATTTAAATCGTCCAGAATGCGTTGAGCGACAGGGCGAGGAATGCCTAAGCGCGTGATTTCTTCGAGCGTTGCTTTCTGGATATTTTTTAAGGATTTAAATTGTTTGAGTAGTTTGGTTCTTGTTTTGGGGCCCACGCCAGGGATTTGATCTAAGCGTGAGGCATATTGAGCCTTGGACCGGACCTGGCGGTGGTAGGAGATCGCATAGCGGTGAACCTCTTCTTGGATTCGTTGCAGAAGATGGAAGGCCTGGCTTCGTTGGTCCATGTCGACAATCTCTTCACGGTAGCCATCTAAGAGCGATGCGGTTCTGTGATGGTCATCTTTAATCATACCAGCTACGGGGATAGCTAGCCCTAATTCATTTTCGATAACATCTCGGGCAGCTCGTACTTGGACAATCCCGCCGTCCATCAAGATCAAGTCCGGCAGGGCTTTTTCCTCGCGTAGTAGCCGAGTGTAGCGGCGTCTGATGACTTCTTGGGTATTGGCGAACTCATTGGCGCCTTGACTGGTTTTGATCTTAAATTTACGGTAACTCTTTCGATCAGGGACACCATCCTTGTAGACGACCATACCGGAGACGCTAGAGGTTCCTTGAATATTGGAGTGGTCGAAGGATTCGATATGGCTTGCTTGAGGAATGTCTAGATAATTAGCTAATTCTTGACTGGCACCGATCGTTTTCTGATTGCGCATTTCATTGAGTCTAAATGATTCATCTAGGGCTAGCTTGGCGTTCTTCTCACAGAGTTCAAGCATGGCGCGTTTTTTGCCGCGTAAGGGAGTGGATACAGGAATATTGAATAGTTCCGATAGACTATCTTGATCCACTGTACTTGGCACTAGGATAGCCTTAGGCATGAGTTGATTTTGTTCACTATAAAATCGAGCGATATAAGTCGTGAGCTCTTCTTCGGGTGTCTGCTCACCATAGAGTGGATAGAGTGCGGCCTTGCGCTTTAGAATAGACCCTTGGCGTAAGAGGAAGACTTGAATAGAAAGCCAACCACGATCGTAATAATAATTGAAGACGTCCATGTTATTATAGGATTGGCTCATGACCGACTGACGCTCCACGGTGGTTTCAATATAATTAATTAAGTCACGATAAGAAGCTGCTTGTTCAAAGTCTAGTTTCTCTGCCGCTTCTTGCATCCGCTTTTTGAGGTCGTGCTTAATGGTGCCGACCTCACCGTTAAAGAATTGTTTGATATGGTCAATTTGTTGTTGATACTCTTCTTTTGAGATTGGGTGGTCGCAACAGCCAATGCATTGGCCTAAGTGGTAATAAAAACAAGCGCGTTTTTCCTGTTTACTACAGCGTCTTAGGGGATAGACTTTCTGGAGAAGGTGTTGTGTTTGGGTTGCCGCGTAGACATTTGGGAAAGGCCCGAAATAAATTCCTCCATCTTTTAAGACCTGATTCGTGATAATCAATTGCGGGTCCTTTTCATGGGTGATTTTGAGGTAAGGATACATAGTTCCTTCTTTAAGCTTAATATTATACTGTGGCTTATATTGTTGGATGAGGTTAATTTCTAAAATAAGTGCTTCCTTATTAGAATTGGTTACAATAAACTCGAAATGGTGAATATCAGCCACTAGCTTGGTTGTTTTGGTGTCGTGAGCCCCTCTAAAATAGGATCTGACTCGGTTTCGTAGGTTCTTAGCCTTGCCGACATAGATGATTTCATCTTGGGCATTATGCATCAGATAACATCCTGGGAGGGTGGGCAAGAGTGCCAGCTTGTTTTCAATTTGTGCTCTTATTTGAGCTTGGCTTTCAAAAGACTGATGGGTCATGATAATCCCTCCTTCTTGAATTAGTCATAGGTCCGTCGTTTGGGATAGGCTTGAGACCGGTCTTGGGGTGTTGGAGCGGTTTGTTCGACAAGATAGCGTTGAACAATAAATTGTTTGCGTTGGTTATAGTGTCCGTAAATAACGATGATATCACCAATATGAACCTTTAATATGAAACTAAGAGCCCGGTAAGCAATGAGGCAATTGATGTCTTGATGAACGAGGTCTGTTGGATTAAGTGGATGGTCGATGAGCTTTAATTTAAAGACCACTAAGCTGGGGTCCTGGGCTTGAACAAGCTTATAATTGACGACTTGTCCTTTATATTGAATTTTTTTATGAGTATCCATGATCACCCCTCCTGACTGAATCCTTATAATTTTTGAGATACTTTCATTATAACAAAACTGTCAAATAAAATATTTTTTAAGCAATAGGATTTCTTGCCTCTTTCTTTGGTGCCTGTGCTATACTAGAGTTACTAAGATAAAGGGAAGTGGAAGTATGAAATTTGCCTCATTTAAGTATGAACGTCCTCAATTAGACCAAGTTAAAGAACAATTCTATCAAGCTATTCATCAAATTAAAGAAGCGACTTCGCTTGAAGCATTGAAGGAAGCCATTCAAGCCGTTCGTCATATTCAAAATAATTTAGCGACCCAAGGAACACTTTGTTCGATTCGTCATTCAATCGATACCAAGGATGATTTTTATAGTCAGGAGACAGACTTTTGGGATGAGCATTATCCATTGATTGCTAATTGGGAAAAAGACTATTATCAAGCTGTTTTAGAAAATGAGCTTAGCCAGTCTTTAAAAGGGGACTTTTTACCTGAGCCCTTCTTTGCGATTGCAGAAAATCAGCTACGGACAAATTCAGAAGCGGTTATTCCTCTTTTACAAGAAGAAAATCGCTTGGTTTCAGAATATGGGAAGCTAAAAGCCTCTGCCGAAATTGAATTTAAAGGTCAAGTCTATAATTTATCCTCAATCGGAGCCTTTACGCAATCGGCTGATCGTTTGGAACGTAAAGAAGCCTTTGAAAAGATATCGGCATGGTATCAAAAACACCAAGACGATTTTGATCGGATTTATGACCAAATGGTCAAAGTTCGTCATGAGATTGCTAAGAAGCTTGGCTTTAAGGACTTTGTGGAATTAGGTTATGCTCGGATGCTACGCTTAGATTATGATCGCCAGGATGTAGAACGTTACCGTCAAGAAGTGATTAAATATGTTGTGCCGCTTGCTGAGAAATTAGTTCAAGCACAAAAGGAACGGTTGAACTTAGATCATTTGGCTTACTATGATTTAGGCCTGATGTTTCCTAAGGGAAATGCCAATCCAAGTGGAACGAGTCAAGAGATTGTCGATAAAGCCCAGACCATGTATCATGAACTCTCTAAAGAAACGGGTGAATATTTCGACTTTATGCGATCGGGTGACCTATTAGACCTTGAAAGTAAGCCGGGTAAGGATACAGGCGGGTATTGTACGCACTTGCCTAATTATAAAGCACCCTTCATCTTTGCTAACTTTAACGGCACCTCCCACGATGTGGAAGTCTTAACCCATGAGGCAGGGCATGGTTTCCAAGTTTATTCGTCCATGTGGATTGAAACTCCAGAGGTGGTCTGGCCAACCTACGAGACTTGTGAAATTCACTCGATGTCGATGGAATTTTTAACTTGGCCTTGGATGGAAAACTTCTTCCAAGAGTCAACCACTAAGTTTAAATATCAACATTTAGCGGGTGCTTTGATGTTTATTCCTTATGGCTGCTTAGTGGATCACTTCCAACATGAAGTGTATGAGCATCCAGAATGGACACCACAAGAGCGTCGTCAAGCTTTCCGTCGTTTAGAAAAAATCTATAACCCTTGGATTGACTATGAAGGTAATGATTTTTATGAACAAGGTGGACTGTGGTTTAAACAATTACATATCTTTACCATGCCTTTCTATTATATTGATTATACCTTGGCTCAAGTATGCGCCTTCCAATTCTGGAAGCGAGATCATGTAGACCATGATCCGAAGACTTGGGAAGATTATGTACGTATCTGTCGTCTTGGGGGTACCAAGACCTTTACCCAAGTCGTTGCAGCGGCTAATCTCAAATCGCCTTTTGAGCCTGGTAATCTGGAAGAAACGGTTGCCTCGATCGATCAGTATCTATCAGCTGTCGATCCCCAAGCCTTACTAAAATAAAACTTTATCGAAGGAATAGAAAGGAGTTCCTATGCTGAATTACGCTACGGTTGGAAGTTCGTGGATCACTGAGCAGATGATTCAAGCGGCTACCTATACCCAACAATACCATTTAAAAGCAGTCTATTCCCGACACCTTGATAAAGCCAAACAACTCGCCCAAAAAACGGGAGCTGACTACTATACCGATAATTTTAATAATCTATTATTTGATCCAGAGATCGATCTGGTTTATATTGCTTCTCCTAACTCCCTACATGCCCAACAAGCTCTAGAGATCGTTGAACATAAAAAACATGTGATCGTGGAAAAGCCTCTTTTCGAGACTTCTGCTCAATGGCATCAAGTTTTTGAGGCTGCCGATCGCAATCATGTCTTTGTTTTTGAAGCGGCTTTACACTATCATAGTCGTAATTATGGTCGAATTCGTCCGCTGTTAAAGCAAAAGATAAAGGAATTGGATCAACCCTTAATGGGAGCTAATTTCAATATAGGGCAGTATTCTAGCCGTTATGATACCTATCGAGAGGCAGTGGCTAATGACTGGCCGGTACCTAATGCTTTTTCTTCAGAGTATGCTGGGGGGAGCTTGATGGACCTTGGGACCTATCCCTTGTATATCGCTTTAGACCTTTATGGGATGCCTCAATCCGTTAGCTATCGAGCTCAAAAAGATGATCAGGGAGTAGACTTATCAGGGCATGCCTTATTAACCTATCCTCAATTTCAAGTCGGGATTTTTCTATCAAAAACGGTTCATTCCAACTTGTCTTCAGAGATTTATCTTGGGCAAGAGACAGTGGTCATTGAGGATATTTCTCGCCTTACCAAGGTTAAGTTGGTCAATCGATCGGAAGAAAAGGTGCAATTAGTCGATTATATTCCGGCGAATCCTATGTTTGATGAATTATTGAGCTTTGCGGAAATGATCCAAGCTCAGCCGAGCATTCATAATCAAGTACGTTATGAGAATTGGCGGCAACTTTCTTTACAGGTTATCCAGGTGATGGAAGCCTTGAGGCAGTCTGCAAAATAGAAGAAGTTAAGGGCGGTGCTGGAAACACGGCCCTTGTTTTAATTAAAAGACTAAGGAGTTATTATGATTGAAAAATTACCTCTGACGCTGCAAAAGCGTTGGCAAGAAAAAGAATTTCAAGCAGCTAGCCAGGTGCAAGAAGAAGTGATCCCTGAATTATTAGCTAATCATTCGGTATTAGCTATTTCCCCTACTGGAACTGGGAAGACTTTGGCATATCTTTTACCCATATTAAGTTTAACTCAACCGAATCGTCAGCTTCAGTCCCTGGTGTTTGTACCTTCACAGGAATTGGCACGACAGATATATGAGGTGGCACAGGAATGGGGTCAAGGATTGGGTCTTACCATTCAGTGCCTGATTGGAGGAGCTAATAAGAGAAATCAAATACAAGCTTTAAAGGAAAAGCCAGAAGTAATTATTGCCACTCCTGGCCGTTTCGCAGAATTATTAAATGAATCCGCCAAACTCAAGGTCCATCAAGTTCAACGTGTGATCTACGATGAAGCCGACTACCTTTTCCAAGCTGATAGCCAATTGGATCAGGATCTTGCCTTGATTAATCATCGTTTGATGCGAGATGTGGCTAAGTCCTATTTTTCTGCGAGTTATCACCAAGATCTTAAGGATTACCTAGCTGATCAAGCTTTGGATCGACGCTTTGAGTTAACTCAGCCAGTGTCTACCATTCAACATATTTACTTGACCTGTCAAAATCGTCGTAAGGTTGCTATGTTGAAGAATCTAGCCTTTGTTGAAGGGATGCAAGCCATTGTTTTTTTTGATCAGATTAATGATTTAGAGATTGCTGCAGCAAAATTGATCTATGAAGGGATACCCGTTGTGGCGCTTCATAGCCAACTTTCTAAGATAGAACGTCAGCGTGCACTTGAAATATTTAGTAAAGGGCAGGCCATCTATTTATTAACCACTGACTTAGCTGCTAGGGGCATTGATTTGCCGGAGATTCCCTATGTGATTCAGTTTGATCGTGTGTCAGAAGCGGATACTTATATCCACCGATCTGGACGAACCGGACGGATGGGTCAAGCTGGGACAGTTATTTCCTTATTGAATCAACAAGAGGCGCTCGACTTAAAACGTATTCTTGATGGGCAGGGGATTGATCTTAACGAACGTTTTCTCTATCAAAGTCAACTTTTGGCTGATAAGCCAGAAAAAAAAGAGGGGTCAGCTGCTAATAAACCAGCTAACAAGTCATCTAAAAAATCGTCTAAACGATCTTCAAAAAAACGAACTTCTCAAAAAAACGGGCAACCGGTTAAGAAGAAGTCAAATAAAAAACGACACGCCGTGCAAAAGAATAAGGGCAAGCGTCGTAATAAGGCTTAGTCTTCTGAGGAAAAATCCAAGGGATTATGAGCATATAAATCGCTTTTTAGAAACTTTTAAGTTATAATAGAGTTACAAAGTGAAAAGAGGAGGAAAAATTATGATTAAATTAATTGTAGGCGGTATTATCGGCTGGTTAGCAGGAATGATTATGGGCCGCGATATCCCAGGAGGTATTATTGGTAATATTGTAGCGGGAATGTTAGGATCATGGATCGGTGATCAATTCTTCCACTTTGGACCTATCATGGGAGGAATTGCTGTTTTTCCAGCATTATTAGGATCAATAATCTTGATTATTGTGGTCTCGGCGATTATGAAGAACAGCAAAAAAGCTTAATTGAATCAGATTTAGAGGCTGTGACGACTGTGTCACAGTCTTTTTTTATTTAATGAGGCTGCATTTGGAGTAGGCTGCTAAGTTCATTTAAAGGGGTTTCTTAGGGCGCTTTTTATATTGAAGCGGTTCAGTTTTTGTTATACTAAGAGATAAAGGAGGAGTGGAATGCTTGAAACAACTTATTCATACCAATTAGCTAGCAATTCGATTGATCAGAAAAATGAAAGCCAGACATTGACCCTCATTATTCAGCGCTTGTTGGAAGCTGCCCAGTTTCATGACCGACAGATTCAAGAAAAGGGTGGGCTTGATTTATTAGTAGAGGATCAATCTTGGGTGATTACTCAAAATCGTGGGGAATTATTGAAAAGGATGGATGTCAAGCTGTCTTCTTTGATAAAGACCTCGATAGTGCAGGCGAACCGTTTCTTTGTGACAAGGTACTTTGAATGGATTCAAGAGGAACAAGTGTGCATGCAAGCTTTCATACAATTCGCTATATTAAATCTTAGGAGTCGTCAGATGGAACGAGTCCCACATCAAATCATCCAAGAAAATAATTTGCTTGTTGAGGGTATGACCGCTCGGTTTGAAAAAATTTCTTTCAAAGACAACTGGAAATGTTATAGTCGAGTTGATCAAGCTATTTTAGATTCAGCGATTGATCATAATCAACATGTGAATAATCTGGTATATTTAGAGTGGGTCTGGGAGCGACTGCCAGAATTTATCTTAAAGCACTACACTTTACAATCATTTGCGGTAAAATATCATAAGGAGCTTTATCCAGGAGACGCCGTTCAGCTTGAAAGTTGGATCGATAATCGAACAGAGACCTTAGCGATCGATTCAAAGACTGATCAAACAGTGACCTATCATCGGGTTTATCGACAGTTTGAAATTGTCTGTCAAATTAAGCTCAACTGGCAAATAAATCCAGAGATTGTATAGAAAGAAGGATTAAATGTGATTAGTTTAAAATCAGAACGTGAAATTAAAGCGATGCAAGCTTCAGGTGAAATTTTATCAAGCATCCATGTAGCTTTAAGAGATTACATTAAAGAGGGAGTAACGACGCGGGAGATTGACCAATTTGTTCAAAAGCGGATTGAAGAAGCAGGAGCGGTAGCTGCTCAAATTGGTTATGAAGGCTATCAATTCGCAACCTGTACCTCTGTCAATGATGAAATTTGTCATGGTTTCCCCTCTAAATACCGTTTAAAATCAGGGGATATCGTCAAAGTAGATTTTTGTGTTGATCTAGAAGGAGCCATTTCAGATTCTTGTTGGTGCTATGCCATTGGAGATGTTTCCCCGGAACATCAGCGTTTAATGGCGGTTACTAAAAAGGCCCTTTATTTGGGAATTGAACAAGCTGTGGTGGGAAATCGTATTGGAGATATTGGCCATGCTATTCAGTCCTATGTTGAAGCGGAAGGCTTTGGGGTTGTTCGAGATTTCGTGGGGCATGGTATTGGTCCATCAATCCACGAAGATCCGATGATTCCGCATTATGGCCAAGCCGGCAAGGGGTTACGCTTGAAGGAAGGAATGGCGATTACCATTGAACCTATGGTGACAACCGGTACTTGGCGGATGAAGATGGATGACAACGGTTGGACCGCAAGGACGCAAGATGGTGGTTACTGCGCTCAATATGAACATTCCTTGATTGTGACCGCAGACGGTCCCTTGTTGACGACCCTACAGGCAGATTAGAGATTGTTAAGTAGCGATCATTAAAAGAGAACCTGTTTTTCCTATGGAAGAACAGGTTCTCTTGTTTTATGATTCTAAGAATAGGCTTGATCCGCCTAGAATAGTTTAAGAATGTAAGATATGGTTATAGACTTCTTGATAGCGAGAGGCTACTTGATCCCATTGAAAGATTTGGCTTGCTGAGAGGGCGTTTTGGCTTAAGCGGTTATAGTGCTGAAGGATATATTCTAATCCTTGATGGAAGCCAATGGCATCATCGCGCTGAATACTTGCACCTACTTGATGGTCTGGGAAGAAGGAATCAAAGCCTTCTCCGCGTGTATAGATAACGGGGAGACCCTGGCTCATTGCCTCAGGATAGACGAGGCCAAAAGTCTCGGGATAGGATAATAGCGCAAAGATGTCCATTTGTCGGTAGAGATCGCGCATGGCTTCTTTGTTTAATGGACCATGGTAAGTGACAAAGGGATAATGACTTAGTTGCTTTTCGATGGCCTTATCCCAGGCGGGTCCAACAATATGGAGTTCTATGGGGCCTAGCAGTTGACTGGATTGATGAATCATGCGTGCCAAGGGGACAAAGCGTTTTAGGGTCATTAATTTGCCGGTTGAGACAATGCGAAGCGGTTGATGCACTTCCTTTATTTTGTCTAGATAAATTTCTTGATGCCAGAAATCCTCGATGCCATTGGTAATCACCTGAGTTTTGGCATCAAATTCTTGAAGCAAGTCTTTTGGGATAAATTGGTCAAAGACTCGGTGGTAGGAATTTTCTGAGATAAAGATGATTTGACGGGCATCTTGGAGAATCCTGAGCCCCATGGGACGTAACCAAAAAAGCTTATTAAAAAAGGTGTGGATATCTGCGTTTCGAATGGCAACAATGTAGGGAACACCATATTCTTGGTAGATTTGATGTGCCAACCATCCATTGGAAAAGAGTGAATGGGCATGGATCACATCATAGGATGAGAAAGAGTAGCGGCTTTTCAAATCTTGCCAAATTCTTTGATGTTTAAGATGAAAGAAATAGCGTTGCCACTGGTCAAAACAAGGAACAACTTGGGTATATTCGCCGCTCGCTGCAAGTTTACTTTGAGGGTAGCTATGGGAAATAGGGACATAGACGGATATATCATGACCTTGTTCTATTTGTCGGTCATAAAGTTGTTTGAACAAACCCGACGTTGAGAAATAAGAATTGATATGAAGAATTTTTAAGGACATGTTATTCGACACTTTCATCAAGTTGCTTTTCAAGTTTTTGAATGCGTGATTCAAGTTGTTGGACTTGCTTTTGAAGATCATTGGTAGAGCTATTTGGGTTATCATTGGTGGTAATACCAAAGAATGAGATGATTAGATAAGTAACGATAAATAAAATAAAAATTCCACCAATTAAGAATGGCCAGCCAGTCCGATCAACGTGGCGGTTAATTTCATTGAGTTGTTTTTTGATTTCTTCTTCAATGGTACGATTAATTTCATTAGAGTGACTCACTCAGTTTTCTCCTTTCGCAAAGACGGTAGCCGAGGCTATGTCTATTCGTTTTGGGTTAGCTTTTCGGCAATGCCATCAGCTAGGGCGTGTAATTTGATGATGTCTTCAGTTTCAGCGTTGAGCTCAATCTTGCATGAGACGCCGCCTTGAGTGGCACCTGTTTTTAAAAATTGTTCTTCTAAAGTATCGATCGCGCCACAAAAGACAGGGTAGAAAGAATCGCCTGATCCAAAGACGCCAAAGACTTTCCCACTTAGATCTAATTGACCTAAATCATCATAGAAATCCAACATTTCGTCGGGAAGTGTTCCATCAACCCCATAAGTATATGAGCCAACCAGAACGGCATCATAGTTTAGAAAATCTTCCGCTTCTGCTTGCATGACTTCTTGCACGTCAGTTTGAATTTGGTGACTTTCAAGGCGATCAGCCATGATATCAGCCATTTCTTCAGTGTTTCCGGTTAAACTAGTAAAAATAATTAAAGCTTTAGACATAAGTACTCTCCTTTTTGATAACTCATTCAAAAGTATTATAACAAAAAAGATACTTAATGTAATATTCTTTTAATCACATCGACGGATTGCGATATCAGCCTGCTTTATAAATGTGTTATAATGAGTAAACATAAAAAGTGGGAAAAGGAGAATCAAGATGGCTATATTGGTAACTGGAGCAACGGGTTATATTGGCTCTCATACAGTTGTAGAATTGCTCAATGAAAGGCAAGAGGTTGTGTTAGTAGATAATTTTTATAATTCGAAGCCCGAAGTTTTGAACCGTTTAAAAATGATCACTGGACAAGATTTATGTTTTTATGAAGCGGATATTCTAGATAAAACAGCCATGCGTCAAATTTTTAATGAACAAGATATTGATTTAGTCATTCATTTTGCGGCCTATAAGGCGGTTGGCGAATCTGTCGCTAAGCCTTTAGCCTACTACCATAATAATGTGGGTGGCACGATCGCTTTATTAGAAGTAATGCAAGAAGTTGGTGTTAAGCATATTATTTTCTCGTCTTCTGCGACGGTATATGGTGAATCGAATCCAGTTCCTTTTAAAGAGTCTATGCCGACTTTTACAGCTACCAATCCATATGGTTATTCTAAAGTAGTGATCGAACATATATTGGAGGACCTTGTTGTGGCAGATCCAACTTGGTCAGTAACGCTTTTACGGTACTTCAATCCGATTGGAGCGCATCCTTCGGGATTAATTGGTGAAGAGCCCCAGGGAATTCCAAATAATATTATGCCTTACTTGACCCAAGTGGCAATTGGCAAGCTACCAGAGCTAAAGGTCTTTGGTGATCAATACCCAACGCCAGATGGAACTGGCGTGCGTGACTATATTCACGTGGTAGATTTAGCTTTAGGGCACGTTAAAGCGGTTGCGGATAATCTTCAATCGGACGGTGTTAAGATTTATAATTTAGGAACGGGTAAGGGATACTCTGTCTTAGATTTGGTGAAGGCCTTTGAAGCAGCTTCACAGGTCAAGATTCCTTATTCGATTGTTGATCCTCGACCAGGAGATATTGCGGCTTCCTATGCAGATCCTAGTCTTGCTAAAGAAAAATTATCCTGGCAAGCTCAGTATGACCTAGTCGATATGTGTCGAGACTCTTGGAATTGGCAACACAAGAATCCTAAGGGTTATCTGCAAGAAAAATAACGATTTATTTGATGCTTTCAAAGGAGGGGTAGATGATGCAAGAAAAAAGAATACTTCATATTATGTCCTCTTTTGGAGGGGGAATTTCGACCTTTATCGCTAATCTGGCTAGCCAGGCCCAATCACAGCGGCTTATTTTTGATGTGGTGACCTATCATGTAGTGCCAGAACACTTTAAAAAGATGATTGAAGCCAGTGGTGGCCACGTTTATTATATGGTGAATCCCAAGATCGAAGGTTGGAGGGCCTTTAAGAAATCTTTTGTAAATGTGTTGCAAGCTAGGGCTTATCAAGCAGTTTATTGTCATATCTCGGGCTATCGGGCTTTAGCCTACTATTATCTTGTTAAACGGACTAAGCCAAGATTAGTGGAAGATTTTTATATTCATGCACATTATCTATTTGATCCTAATAATAAAAGTTTGAAGAATCGTTTAACTCAAAGGATTGATCCTTATATTAATCGAAGTTTGTCGCGGATCCCAGTTGGGTGCTCGAGCCAGGCGGTTCAGTCCTTATTTGGCTTAAAAGCCGAAGTGCCCTTTGTGGTGATTCCTAACTCGATTAATCCCCAAGATTTTTTCTTAGATGACACGACGATCCAAGCGCATTATCAAAAACAGCATCAAGGACTTGAACCTGGAACACTGGTAGTCGGTCAAGTGGGACGACTGGAGCCAATTAAGAACCATCAGTTTAGTTTGCAGATCGTTAAGGAAAGCCGAGAAGGCCAGCATCCAATTCATTTATTAATTGCTGGTCAAGGAGCTAGCCAGTCTAGTCTTGAACAAAGGGTTGAGGAGATGGGGCTGGAATCGATGGTTCAGTTTATGGGGCGTTTAAGTCCCATTTCAGGCTTTTTAGCGGGGCTTGATGCGGTCATACTTCCTTCAATCGCAGAAGGCTTTGGGACCATTGTGGTTGAAGCGCAAGCAAGTGGTATTCCTGTACTGATATCGGATGCGGTCACTTTAGAGACCGACCTTGGCTTAGGCTTAATTCAACAGTGTGAGTTGTCACAGGGACCTCGAGCGTGGTATGATGCTTTGGTTCAATTAATTGGTCGCCAAAAGAAACGTCCCTCTGTGAGTGACCGTCAGGCAGCCATTGAAGCTCATGCTTTTTCGAATGCTGCGGCTTTAGCGATTTATCGAAGGATGATTGACCACCAATTGAATGAATATTATTTAGAGGAGAGGTAAATCCTTATGCAATATTTTTTAAAGCGTCTACTGGGTTTTTCGTTGGGGCCAGTTATTGGAGCTTTGATTTCGATTGTACAGATTCCAATTTTGACGCGGTTGATGATGCCTGATCAATATGGGGTGTCGGGACTGTTTCGATCTTTATTGCTCTATGTCCCAAATATTTTATACTTGGGATTGGATCAAGCTTTTGCCAGAGAGTATCATCAAACAAACGATAAAAAACAACTTTTTCAAACAGCGGTTTGCATACCGCTGTTATTGGCTTTAATCCTTGCTGGTGGAATGTTTGTTTTTCGTGGACCGATTGCGCAATGGCTTTTTTCTAGTGATTCTTATGGCTATGTGATCAGTCTTTCTTGTGTTTTATTACTATCCGTCATACTAGAGCGCTTTGTTCTTTTAGCGATTCGGATGGAGGAGAAGGCTAAGGAGTACTCCTTTTTTTCAATTCTATTAAAATTATTGATTTTTGTGCTATCACTGGTCTTTATTTTTATGGGCTTGCGTGATTTTCGTGTGATTGTCTATGGTATCATTGGGGGCCAGATGATCGGTGACATGCTCTTATTCTATCGTTATAAGGATTTGTTGCGGATAGCTCATTTTGAATGGGATCAAGACCTTCTAAAAAGGCTTTTATTATTTGGTTTGCCCTTAATGTTGGCAATGTCCTTAAATTCGATTCTGAATATGGTTGATAATGTTTTACTGAATTCTTTATCGACTAAGCAAGAATTAGGGATTTACACTGCGGGCATGGGAATTGTGAATGTGATCGGTATTCTAAAGACTGCCTTTGCGACATTTTGGACGCCTACGGCTTATCGCTGGTATGAAGAAGGCAAATCGATTAAACATTTTAAGTTTATTTCAGATGCTCTTTTATTTTTACTATCCGGTATGTTTTTTGCCATATTAATTTTTAGACCAGTGATCATGTTGTTGCTAGGGTCTCATTATCGTCCTGCTCAAGAAATTTTAGGTTTGTTGTGTTTTCCTCATATCATGTATACTTTATCTGAAACAACCACTTTAGGAATTGTGTTTTCTCGTAAAACTTATTTTAATATTTTTGTTTCAATGCTAGCTTTAATTCCCAGTGTCGGACTCAACTTCTTATTGACGCCGTCGTTGGGTGCTTTAGGGGCAGCCTTTGCATCTTGCGGAGCTTATATCATGTTTTATATGGCTAGAACCTATTTTTCTAAGCAGACTGGTTTTTATTTTAGTCAACGAAAACATTTTTTGGCTATTTTGCTGATGTTTTTAGCAGCTCTGGTTAATGCTTTTGTCAATTCAAATGAACGATTTATTTATTATTTCTTTTTAGCTGTGGCTTGTTTATTTGTTCAATGGCCAACCATAAGAACCGCTTATTCAATCTGGAAAAATAGCGATGATTGGGACTTTAATTAAGGAGGGGACCGATGGTTTTATACTGTGCATTATTGATGGTTAGTGTTTTGATGGGATCACAAATTTTAGCCATTCCAACACCACTTGCTCAGATTACCCTCTATCGATTATTAGCCTTAGGGGTTGTCCCTATTTTAATTATACAGGTATGGACAGAGAATTCCTCAATTAAATTTTTACCACGTTCTATAGCTAGTCGGGTTTTATTAATTTATTTAATATGGTGGTTACTAGCTGTATTGTCTGGTTTTTGGGCTGTGGATGGTAAGGATTGGTTTCAGGTTATCTTTTTGATGACACTGGGTATTTTTAGTATTTTAGCTTTTTATTTATGGGTGGATACTTGGGCTAAGTGGCAGCAGATTCTCCAAGCGGCTTGGTGGGGGATGACAGCTCTGGTTATTTGGGGTTACTTTGAGATTATAACGAATACCTATTTATTAGCAGATCTAACAAAACTCGATAAATATCGGACCTTTGCTAGTCAACCAATGACTCGTATCCCCATTACAACTTTTGCCAATCAAAATGATTATGCCACTTTATTAATAGCTTATTTGGTCGTATGTGCTTGTTTATACTTTATCAAATCAGGGATCATTCAACGGATCATTTATTTAGTAATGTATCTATTAGCAGCTTATTTAATCTATCGAACCGATTCGCGCATGTCTTTGATCTGTATGATGGCTTTTAGCTTATGGTGGGCAACGCGTTCATTAAAGTGGGATTTCACTAAGCGACAAATTGTACAGGGGTTCCTTAGTGTAGGTCTTTTAATAGGGATGCTTCTCTTGATTCCTAAGATTAGAGAAAAAGTTTCGTCTATTATTTACTTATCTGGTCCTAGCGCTCATTTATCGGGAGACGCTAAGCGAATGAATATTTGGCGTAACGGCTTATTATTTTTAGGTCAAACGTATGGTTTTGGTGTTGGAGCAGGAAATATCGAGATCTGGGCTAAAAATAGTGGCTTTTGGCCAACCAATGAGATCACTAATATGCATAATTGGTGGCTTGAAATTTTGGTATCGACTGGGGTCGTACCATTTATCTTATATGTCTGGGGTTATTTTTCTTTAACACGGCGTTTAAGCCTCTTTGCTTCACTAAGAAAACATCGAATCCAGGCGGATGTAGCGTATTGTTTGGTGGGCTTTTTGTTAGTTTTTATCTTAGGGTCAATCACGTCAGCGAATAATATGTTGATTGAATGGCATTGGGTGTTTTTTGCATTAATTATCGCTTTTGTTAAAATTATCGATCAAGATGTTCAACTTGAGACAGCGACTACTCTAAACATTGCTAATATTGGAAAGGACCAACTGCTTTATTAAGGAGGGAAATCATGAGTATTGTAACTATCATTAAAGAATTTTGGCGTTTTACACTAAATAATTTATGGCGGATTTTGTTGGGAGCCCTAGTCTGCTCACTGATAAGTATTGGTGGGCGTTATGCAATTCATCATTTTTTATATCGGGAGACGGATGAGGCTTATCGTCATTTGAGTCAAGTTTATCAACAGGAACCTGCCTCATTTCAAATGATTGTGACCATGGAGGATGGATCAATTTTTACGACAGCTACAATTTTTGATGAGTATTTTTCCACACCTGAAATGGTGAAAAAGGTTGAAGCTCAAACCGGTGTAAAGTTTGGTCAATGGTTGGAAGACGAGAAGGCCCTTGAAATGTTCAAGACGAATGAATTTAGAGGAGGGCTTGCTGGTGTACGGGATCAGTCGTCGAATGTGATTACCCTGCGTTTTTTAGTAGCAGATAATAGTGAGGATAACCTCAAGATTGCTAAAGCTTATTGTGACTTAGTTGAGGAAGAATCCCTACCTTTTTTAGGGACGAATAAGGTAACGGTCATCCAAGAGCCTGCTCAAGGCGAAATGATTGCGACGGATTTAGTGGAAGAGGTTCCTACTGAAAAGACTTTGACCCCTTATCAGTCAAGGAATGCAAAGGGTAATATCGTTTATGGCGTATTAGGTTTTATATTGGGTGCAATGGCAAGTTTTGCTATTTTGTTCCTCGGCCGTTTCTTTAATAAAAAGATTGCTTACGCTTTTGAGTATAGTTGGGATCTAATGGATCAGCATTATATTTATGATCGTCACCAATCGCCCGGTGTATTACAAGGCCTAATTCAAAGCCCTCATCAATTAAAACGCTGGGTGCTTGCTCAAACAAGTAATGGGGTACAAACAGCGGAGCTGGTTAGTGAAGTATTACCTGAAAGTGCTCAATTATATCATGATCTTAGCCAAGCACAACCTGAACAAATATTGGATGAGATGGTGATCTTAATTTATGCCAATCTTACGGAGAAGGAATGGCTCAAACAGCAGATGGCTTTGGCTCGATTATCTGCAAAACGCTTGAAGATCATTCAGATTATATAAGGAGTGACATGAAGGTATGGATAATCAATTAGTTTCCATCATTATGCCAGTTTTTAATGCCCAAGAATTTTTGCAGGAAAGTATTGAGTCTGTCAGGAATCAAAGCTATCCTGACTGGGAACTACTAGCGGTAGATGATTGTAGTCAAGATGACTCTCTAAAGATCTTGCAAGAAGTGGCTTTGCAAGATGCCCGTATTAAGGTGATTCAATTGGATCAAAATCAAGGGGCGGCCGTTGCTAGAAATGCTGGTTTGCAAAGGGCTAAAGGTCGTTATTTGGCTTTTATTGATTCGGACGATCGTTGGCACTTTGACAAATTAGAGCGACAGTTAGATTTTATGATTTCGAATCAATACGCTTTTTCTTATACTAATTTTTCTTTTATGGATGAGTCAGGTCAAATGATAAAATCCAGAGTTGATCTCCCAGAGAAGTTAGATTATCACGGTTTATTAAAGGAAACGGCGATTGCTTGTTCAACAGTTATGCTTGATCGAAAAATAATCAAAGATTTTCAAATGCCGTTAGTGCGTAAGGGGCAGGATACAGCCACCTGGCTCATGTTGATGAGAACTCGCAAGGTTTCCGCTTATGGCTTGGATGTCGTGTTGAATGATTATCGACAGGTTAAGGGCTCTATATCTTCGAATAAATGGCAAGCTTTAAAGCGTACCTGGCATACCTATCGCCATTTGGAACAACTTCCACTTATACCTTGTTGTTACTATTTTTGTCAGTATGTCCTTCATGCAATTTTACGAAGGATCTAGCCTATTTTATTTTGGAATCGTATAATAAGATTAACGCTATAAAGACAGGAGAAAATTATGAACTTATATGAAGATTTATTAAAACGTCAGGCTAAACTAGCGGTCGTCGGATTAGGTTATGTAGGAATGCCAATAGCGATTGAATTTGCTAAGCATGTGGATACGATTGGTTATGATAACAATCAACATAAGATTGATCAATATTTAAAGGGGATTGATCCTACTTTAGAAGTCGGTGATCAAGCCGTTCAGGATTCGGATTTGGTTTTTACTGCGGATGCAAGTCGGTTGAAGGAAGCTAATTTTATTATTGTGGCGGTTCCAACACCAATACGGCAAGATAAGACACCCGATTTGGACCCCGTAATTTCTGCCACTCGAACTGTTGGAGAAAATTTAGCAAAGGGAAGTATTATTTCTTACGAATCAACGGTATATCCTGGTGTAACCGAAGATATTTGTATTGCGGAACTAGAGCGGACTTCCGGTTTGAAACATGGTCAAGACTTCTGGGTCGGCTATTCACCTGAGCGGATTAATCCAGGAGATAAGGTACATACTTTAACGACCATTCGAAAAATTGTGTCGGCAACCAGTGAAGAAGCTCTTGATATAATTGCAAAAGTCTATGAATTAGTGATTGAAGCGGGCGTTCACCGTGCACCTAGTATTAAGGTAGCGGAAGCTGCCAAAGTTGTTGAAAATAGTCAGCGAGATATAAATATTGCCTTTATGAATGAGCTGGCTTTGGTTTTCGACCGTATGGGAATTGATTCTTTAGATGTCATTGAAGCGATGAATACGAAATGGAATGCCCTTGGATTTATGCCAGGATTGGTTGGTGGGCACTGTATCGGAGTGGATCCCTATTATTTCGTCTATGAAGCGGAGAATTTAGGTTATCATAGTCAGATTGTTTTGTCGGGTCGTCAGATTAATGATCAGATGGGAGAATTCATTGGTGATAAGGCTGTCAACTTAATGGTTAAAGCGGGGAAGGTCGTTCCTAAAGCGAAAGTGGCTATTCTCGGCTTAACTTTTAAAGAACATACTCCTGATACGCGTAATTCTAAGGTTAAAGACATTATTGACTATTTGAAATCATTTGGCGTTGACCCGATTATTGTCGATCCCTGGGCAGATATTGAAGAAGCCCAAAGAGAGTATGGGGTTGAGTTAGCAAGTATGGATCAAGTCACTGATTGCGATGCACTTATTTTTGCGGTAGCACACAAAGAATTCGCTTCCTTGACCAATGAGCAAATTGAAGCTTTCTATAAATCGAGTCTTTCAAATGAGGAACGGGTTCTCTTGGATGTTAAGTCGGTCTTGGATGCCGATCATTTTAAGAAGGCGGGCTATGCCTTCTGGCGTTTATAATGGCTTGGATGAAGGGAACTTGGGGATCAACGGTGGCCCTAGGATTTTGCCTATTTTGTGTGACCATTTGTAGTCCCTTGAGAATTAGTGGTCAAACCCAAAGGAGTGGAGTTTCATTGGCTGATTTTTCTTCGAGTGAAAGAGCAGCTTACAAGGATCGCCTTCCGGTTGAAGCTGATCCAAGCGACCCTTTTTTGGTTTTAGTTAATCCCAGTCATGCATTAGCAAAAGGGGCTGATTTTGACCTGGTAGATACGCCATGGGGGACTAAAATGAATAGAGAGGCTTACCGTGCTCTGCAGTCTTGGTTGGATCAAGCGAAGGAAGCTGGATATCGATTTGAAGTCATTTCTGCCTATCGATCGCCGGATAACCAAGCCGTAAATCGCCAGTTAGCCTATGACCGTTATATATCGCAGGGGTATACCCAACAGCAAGCTAGAGCTTGGGTTAATTCTTTTTATGCCCCTAGTCAAGCTTCGGAACATTCGACAGGACTGGCCGTTGATCTACTTGATCAAGAATGGTTAGCTCAAGGGGGCGATCTAGTGCCTGATTATGGTAATACCTTAGCGGGCCAGTGGTTAGCCAGTCATGCAGCAGAATTTGGTTTTATTCTACGTTATCCTAAGGATAAGATCGCTATTACTTCTTACGCCTATGAACCTTGGCATTTTCGTTATGTTGGAAAAATTCATGCGGAATTTATGATGCGAGAAGATTTGACGCTTGAAGAATACCGAGTGTTACTTGAAGATCGTCAAGCTCAAGTGGACCTTGATCGTCTGGAGGATAACTTTACTCGGCAAAAAGAAGGCTTAAAAAATCTTCACTAATGTTTAAAATAAAAGGAATAGTGTTAAGGATTAGCTAAAATAATTTCAAATAATCCTGTTAAGCAGGCTAAAAAATGTCCCCAAAAATTGGACTAAAAAACCAATTTTTGGGGACATTTTATTTTTATGAGATAATTTTCCCTTTAGAAAGTAGATGGACGTTAAAAGGAATTCTTTATTTATTCAATGCAAGCTAATAAAACGTGACCGAACAGATAGAGAAGGCCGCTGATACTCATAACCAAAATAGGGTTGAGTCGGTATTTTATTAATAAGAAGAGGGCTAGAATAAATAGAATCAATAAGGGAAAATTCATGGACAATAATTGAAAGGGTCCTGGAGTTCCTAGACTATTCATTAATATTGAGACGCCTGAAGCAGCGATCATAGCGATGACACTTGGACGAAGGATTAATAGTACGTCTTGCATAAGTTCTAATTGTTTGTAGTGATCATAGACTTTAGCAAGAATGGTCACGATGATAATTGAAGGAAGACTGCAGCCTAAGGTTGCTACCATAGAACCTGGTAAGCCACCGAGTTGCTGACCGACGAAAGTAGCAGCGTTAATAGCGATAGGGCCTGGTGTCATTTGTGAAATGGTGATTAGATTTGAGAACTCATTAGCACTAATCCAGCCATGGTGGTTGACAACGAGGTCTTCAATAATTGGAAGTGCCGCATAGCCTCCGCCAAAGGATAGGGCACCAATCTGGATAAAGGCTAAGAATAATTGCCAATAGATCAAATCGTTCGACCCCCCTTCAAATAAGAGTAGATGATACCTAGGAGAATACTTGTGAATATAATCATTACAATGCTCGCATTAAAGAATAAGATGCTCACAAAGCTAATAATTAAAAGGATAATCAGTCCCTTTTGATTAAGCTGGAGCAGATTTGTGATCATCTCATAGACGACGGATAAAATAACTGCTGCAACGCCTACTTGCATACCTGTTAGTAAAATTTGGATCCATTGAATTTGGATAAATGCTTGGTAAAAATGAGAAATGATAGAAATAATCATGAAAGGAGGCAGAACAGTGGCTAATACAGTCAAGCTGATTCCTAGCCAGCCCGCTAGCTGATAGCCGATAATGATCGCAGCATTGATTGCGATTGCTCCAGGGGAAGATTGAGCAATGGAGACTAAGTCTAGCATTTCTTCTTCTTCAAACCAATGGTAATTATCGACGAAATCCTTCTTCATTAAAGAAACAATCACATATCCTCCACCAAAGGTGAAGGCAGATAAAAGAAAAGTTGTATAGAACAGCTTCCAATAGAATTTTAAATTTTTCATAATGACACCTCTTAGTTATTATAAGTCACGCATGGTGTTAGTCAAAGTGTTTTACCAATCTTGAGAAACATTTCAGTGATAATTAAGTCTGTTTCTGTTTAAAAGAAAAACGTATTTATATTAAATCGGCTCGAAAAACTTTGTGAAAAAAATTCAATCCCTTTGATATGGCATTGTTTTCAATATTGAAAGAAAACTATTTCAGTAGAAAGCGTGATTTGTGAAGGAATTCTAATAAATGCCAGGGATTATTTAAAAAAAATGATATAAATTAAACCCCTTTTTTAAAATTTATGATATGATAGAGATGCATAGGTAATCTATGTGATTTATCTAAAGGGGGAAATAGATTTAATGAAGACAGATATTGAAATCGCTCAAGAAGCCACTTTGCAACCTATCCAAGATATTGTTGCAAAATTAGATATCCCAAGCGATATTTTGGAACCTTATGGTACCAATAAAGCTAAGTTAGACTTTACCAAGTTAGATATGGATCACAAGAATTTAGGTAAGTTAATTCTTGTAACAGCAATTACACCAACGCCTGCTGGTGAAGGTAAAACAACTACATCAATTGGTTTAGCTGATGGTTTATCTAAAATTGGTAAAAAAGTTGCTGTTGCCTTGCGTGAACCATCTTTAGGCCCTGTATTTGGGATCAAGGGTGGAGCAGCTGGTGGGGGCTACGCTCAAGTAGTTCCAATGGAAGATATCAACCTTCACTTTACTGGTGACTTCCATGCAATTAGTGCGGCTACTAACTTAATTGCTGCTTTGTTAGATAACCATATTCACCATGGTAATGCTTTGGACATCGATGTTAACCGTGTCGTTTGGAGACGTGTAGTTGACATGAATGACCGTCAACTACGTAATGTTGTCGATGGTTTAGGACGTCGTGCCGATGGCGTGCCTCGTGAAGATGGATTTGATATTACAGTAGCTTCTGAAGTTATGGCTGCTTTCTGCTTATCTAATTCCCTAGCAGACTTAAAAGAAAAATTAGGTAAGATGATTGTTGCATATACACGTAAAGACAATTCACCTGTAACTGTTAATGATATTAAAGCGGCAGGTGCAACGACAGCCCTTCTTAAAGATGCTATCAAACCTAACGTCGTTCAAACCTTGGAAGGAACACCAGCCTTTGTACACGGTGGACCATTCGCGAACATTGCTCACGGATGTAACTCAATCATCGCTACAAAATTAGCAATGAATTATGCAGACTATACGATTACAGAAGGTGGATTCGGAGCTGACTTAGGAGCTGAGAAGTTCTTAGATATCGTTTGCCGTCAAGCAGAAATCAAACCTAACGCAGTTGTGATTGTTGCAACAATTCGTGCACTTAAGATGCATGGTGGTGTGGCTAAGAAAGACTTAGGTAATGGTGAAAACGTTGAAGCTCTTCGTAAAGGTATGCCTAACTTATTACGTCACATTGATAATATTCAAAATGTCTTTGGATTACCTGCTGTGGTAGCAATTAATAAATTCCCAACTGACACAGAAGCTGAAGTTAAGGCTCTTGAAGAAGAATGTGAAAAAGTTGGCGTGAAAGTGGTTCTAGCTGATCACTTTGCTAATGGTGGTGAAGGTGCGAAAGAATTAGCTGAAGCAGTGGTTGAAGCTGCGGATAAAGAAAGCAACTTCAAGTATGCTTATGATGTGAATGCAAGCATCGAAGAAAAAATCGAAGCCTTGGTAACTAAGATCTATCGTGGTAAAGGGGTAGATTTCACACCAGCAGCTAAGAAGAAGATCAAACAATTTACTGAACAAGGATTTGGAAACTTACCAATTTGTATGGCTAAGACACAATACTCCTTCTCAGATGATCAAACAGCATTAGGTGCACCAGAAGACTTCTCAATTACCATTCGTGATTTAACCGTATCCGCCGGTGCAGGATTCATTGTTGCTTTAACAGGTGATATTATGAAGATGCCAGGTTTACCAAAAGAACCTGCTTCAAACCGTATTGATGTGGATGATAAAGGTAACATTACCGGTTTGTTCTAGTCTTTTATTAGTTAATTGTTAACCGATTGAAAGCATAAAACCGGGCGAGTATACATGGCTCGTTCGGTTTTTTAAATAAAGAAGGAGGCAATTATGGCAAAAATTTTAGATGGTAAAGAAGTAGGTAAATTTTTACGTGAAAAGACTAAAAAGGAAGCTGAAGCATTACGCGAAAAAGGGATTGTTCCTAAGCTAGTTGTCTTACGTGTTGATGAAAATCCATCGTCCATGGCGTATGAAAAAAATGCCTTAAAGGTAATGGAAAAATGTGGTATTGAAGCGGAAGCACGGACAGAATTAGATGCTAAGACTACCGAAGATGTTCTTAAAATTATCGATGAGTTAAATGAAGATAAGTCGGTTTCCGGTGTTATCATTATGCAACCATTCCCAGAAGGTATCGAACGTGCGGATGTTGCTGAACGTTTACACCCATTCAAAGATGTGGACGCTTTGAATCCAGTTAACCTTGGAAAATTGGTTAATAACGATCCAACAGCGATGGCTCCTTCCACTGCACAGGCTTGTATCGAAATCTTAGATTATTATGATTATGAATTAGAAGGTGCAGAGGTTTGTGTGGTTGGCTCTTCACCGGTAGTAGGTAAGCCACTGGCAATCATGTTATCTAACCGTAATGCGACGGTTTCAAATACTCATGTCTATACTAAAGATAATACGATCCACACTACATTAGCGGATATTCTAGTTTCTGCCACAGGTGCATTGGGACTTGTTGGTGCAAATTACATCAAAGAAGGTGCCACTGTCATCGATGTGGGCTATGGCTTTAAAGACGGAAAGGCAACGGGAGATGTACGTTTTGAAGAAGTGGAGCCAAAAGCTTCTGCAATTACACCTGTACCAGGAGGCGTTGGTTCTGTAACGACAGCAGTCTTAGCATCCCAAGTTGTCAAGGGTGCTAAGTTATTAAATCACGTTGATTAAGGGTTGAAACCATGAAAGAATTAAAGATTACAGAATTTGTTAACCAACTTGCCTCTGATCAACCAACACCAGGTGGCGGAGCAGCTGCTGGTGTTTCAGCTTCAATGGGGATCGGCGCTATTTTAATGGCCATGATCTTTTCTAAAACTAAGAAAATGTCTGAAGCAGAGCATCAATATTTGTTGGGTCGAATTGAAGAGTTTGAATCGATCAAATTGAAGTTTTTAGAAATCATTGATCGTGATGCGAGTGAATTCGAACCCCTTTCGAGAGCTTATGGTATGCCTCGTGAAACAGATAGTGAAAAGGAAGCTAGACAAGCAGCAATTCAAGAAGGATTAGTCATTGCTTCGCAGCCACCACTAGATTTAATCAAAGAAACTGAAAAGGTTCTGAAAGATTTTGATGCCATTTTACCTTTGATTAAAAAGATGATTATTTCAGATGTGGGCGTAGGCTTGCAGTTGTTACGGTCGGCCCTTCATTCTTCACGGCTGAATCTCTATATAAATGGTAGCTCAATTACAGATGAAGCCATTAAGGCAGAGTATATTGCTTTGGCTGATGAAAAGATACCCGCTTTATCCGATCAGATTGATCGCTACTATGATCAAGTTAAAGATGTTTTAAAATAAAAGGTTTTAAAATACAGAATAGGAGCATTTTTTATGACACAAGTACAATTAACGGAAGATGGATTAAAGAAAACCCCAATGTATGACTATTACATTGAAAAAGGATGCAAAATCACAGACTTTGGTGGATGGGGATTGCCTATCCAAATCACTAAGATCGCTGATGAACATAAAGCAGTTCGTGAAGCTGTTGGTCTATTTGATGCTTCCCATATGGGTGAAGTTCGTGTTAAATCTGGTAAGATGAACGCTTATGACTGGTGGAATGGTTTAATTACTAATGATGTTCATAAGGCAACTTACAATGGAAAAGCTCAATATACAGCTGTATGTAAAGAAGATGGCGGTATGTTAGATGATATGATCTATTACCGTAAGAATGACGATGAATTTGTGGCAACTCCTAACGGATCTAACCGCGAAAAGATTGTTAAATGGATGAATGATCATAACCAAGACGGTCAAGTAGAAATCACTGATGAAACTTATGACTGGGGATTAATCGCTGTTCAAGGACCTAATGCTGAGGAATTACTATCTCGTTTAACCGATACAAATCTTTCAGAAATCGAATATTATGCCTATAAAGCAGATCAAAAAGTAGGCGGTCATGAACGTGTACAAATTTCACGTACAGGCTATACTGGGGAAGCAGGATTCGAATTATACATCCCAGCTGAACACATGGTAGATATCTGGAAACAACTTGTTAAAGAAGGTCAAGATCTAGGCGTTGTTGAATGTGCATTGGGTGCTCGTGATACTTTACGTTTAGAAGCTGGATTGCCATTATATGGTAATGATTTTGATGAATCAGTGAACCCAATTGCTGGGGGAATTGCCTTTGCAGTGCCAAAAGCTAAAGAAGCAGACTATATTGGTAAAGACGCAATTGCTAAATACCGTGATCAAGAAACAGCTGACAAAGAAGCTTCACGAGGATTCAAGATTGATGGCAAACAAATTGCTCGCCACGGTATGGAAGTTCGTAATACAGATGGCGAAGTGATCGGTGTTGTTACTTCTGGAACTAAATCACCAACCTTAGGATACCCTCTAGGATTTGTTCGTGTAAACGCAACATATAAAGTGGGCGATAAAGTAGTGATTGAAGTTCGTGGTAAAGATGTTGAAGCAGAGCTAACTAAGAAAGATTGGCTAAGCGAAACAAAATAATTTCTGTAAAGACTTTCATTTACTGAGAAAATTTGTTAAAATTAACTTATAGAATAATTTGAAAAGGGGATTTTTAGAATGTCAGAAGTATTTTTCACAGAAGAACACGATTTTATCGAAGTATTAGCAGCTAACAAAGCTCGCGTTGGTTTAACTGCTTTTGCTGCAGAACAATTAGGTGACGTAGTTCACGTTGAATTACCAGAAGTTGACGATGAATTCGATGCAGACGAAGAAATCGCTACAGTTGAATCTGTAAAATCTGTATCTGAAGTTGCACTTCCATTCGGTGGAAAGATCGTTGCAATCAATGAAGAATTAGAAGATGCGCCTGAACTTGTAAACGAAGACCCACGCGGTAAAGGTTGGTTCTTTGAAATCGAAACTAGCGAAGATATTGACACTTCTGCTTTATTAGCTGAAGAACCTGCTGAATAATTTTCAGATAAGTTATTGATAAGAGTGACTTTTTAGTCACTCTTATCTTTAGCTGAATTTTGAGATCGATTTCAAGAGAATATAATCAAAAAGGAGCAAATTATGGCGAATTTTAGATATTTACCAAATACAGACCAAGACCGCCAAGCAATGTTAGATAAGATTGGCGTTAAAGACATTATGGATATCTTCAGCGATATTCCAAAAAATGTGCTTCGTGAAGGCAAGATGAACTTACCTGAACCTCTTTCTGAAATGGAGATTGTTAAAGAATTAGGGAAAATGGCTGCTAAGAATACGACAGCAAGTCAAGTTCCTTATTTCTTAGGAGCAGGTGTCTATGATCACCATGTTCCATCTATTGTTAACCATATTATTATGCGTCAAGAATTCTTGACAGCTTATGTACCTTATCAACCTGAAGTTTCTCAAGGAGAACTTCAAGCCTTGTTTGAATGGCAAACAATGATTAGTGAGTTAACCGGAATGGACTTAGCTAACTGCGGCCTTTATGATGGCTACAACGCTGTAGCAGAAGCAACTAACCTTGCTTTTGGTCATGTTAAAAAATCAAGTCGCGTTTTAGTTTCTAAAGCATTACACCCACAAGCAATCGAGACTATTCAAACTTATGGTTTCGGTAAAGGTTATAGCGTGGATGAAGTTGCTTTAGACAATGAAGTGACTGATTTAGAAGATTTAAAGGCTAAATTAGACAAAGATGTTGCTGCAGTGGTTGTTCAATATCCTAACTTCTTCGGATCTATTGAAGATCTTAAAGCGATCAAGGCTTTACTTGAAGGTAGCAAGACTTTACTTATTGTTTCTGCTAATCCATTAGCCTTAGGTAAATTAGAAGCACCTGGTAAATTCGGTGCGGATATTGTAGTCGGCGATGTGCAACCATTTGGTATCCCAATGTCATTTGGTGGACCTCACTGTGGTTACTTTGCTGTAACAGATAAATTAATGCGTAAGGTTCCTTCTCGGATTGTTGGTGAAACGGTAGATGCTGAAGGCAAACGTGGTTTCGTAATGACCTTATCAACTCGTGAACAACACATCCGCCGTGAAAAAGCTACTTCAAACTATTCATCTAACCAAGCGTTGTTTGCTTTAGCTTCTGCGATTGCGATGACTGCTTATGGTAAAGAAGGCGTTCAAGAGTTAGCACAAGCTAATATTAATAATGCACATTATTTAGCAAAACAATTGAAAGACAATGGTTTTGAATTGTTGAATAAGAAACCATTCTTTAATGAATTTACCATCAAATTATCAAAAGATATTGCTCAAGTAAATAAAGACTTATTAGAAAAAGGCTTTATGGGTGGATTTGATGCATCGAAAGCAATGGGAGTAGACCATGCTTACTTATTATGTGCCACTGAAAAACGCAGCAAGTCTGAAATTGATGAGTTTGTTAAAGCCTTAGTGGAGGTGGCTAAATAATGAATTTACAAAATTATGATAAATTAATTTTTGAAATTTCTCAAAAAGGTCATACAGGCTATGATTTACCAAAATCTGATGTTGAAAATTATGATCTTGGTGCAGAGTTAGGTGAATATAGTCGTAAAGAGCCTGCTCGTTTGCCAGAAGTTTCTGAACTTCAAATTGTTCGTCACTATACGGCATTATCTAACCGTAACTTTGGGGTTGAATCAGGTCCATATCCATTGGGATCATGTACGATGAAATACAATCCAAAAATTAACGAAAATATTGCTGCTTTGGATGGATTTGCTAATATTCACCCAGCTCAAGCTCCAGAAACTGCACAAGGTGCTTTGCAATTAATGTATGAATTGCAAGAATCATTGAAGGAAATTACACAATTTGATGCTGTAACTTTACAACCTGCTGCAGGGGCACAAGGTGAGTTAGCTGCAATCTTTACTTTCAAAGCTTACTTCCGTGCTAAGGGTGAATTAGACCAACGTCGTGTTATTTTAATTCCTGACTCTGCTCACGGAACAAACCCTGCTACAGCGATTGTTGCTGGATTTGAAACGGTAGAGTTACCCTCTACACCGGAAGGTATCATTGATGTGGAAGCTGTTCGTGCAGCTGTAGGTCCTGATACAGCGGGTATCATGATTACAAACCCATCGACAGCCGGATTGTTCGAAAAAGATGCAAAAGAAATTGTAGACATTGTTCATGAAGCTGGGGGACTAGCTTACTATGACGGTGCTAACTTAAATGCCATTATGGGGATCACCTCTCCTGGAGCTATGGGATTTGATGCTTGCCACTTGAATCTACATAAGACCTTTACTGGCCCTCACGGTGGTGGTGGACCTGGTTCTGGACCAATTGGTGTTAACGAAAAATTGGCTCCATTTATCCCTGGACCAAACGTGGTTAAAAATGGGGATAAATACGAATTTGCTACTCCAGAACAATCTTATGGTCGTGTGAAAGGCTTCTTCGGTAACTTTGGTGTCAATGTACGTGCTTATACTTATATCCGTGCAATGGGCGCAGAAGGATTGCGTCGTGCTTCAGAAGATGCAGTTCTTAATGCAAACTACTTAAGAGCTAGCTTGAACCACTTGTATGATTGCCCATTTGACAAATATGATAAATTCAACAAGAATGACTTTGTCTTCGATTTAACTCGTCAAAAGAAAGACTACAATGTGAATGCTAAAGATGTTGGTAAGCGTCTATTAGATTATGGTGTCCACGCACCAACGACTTACTTCCCATTAATTGTTCACGAATGTTTAATGGTTGAACCAACTGAAACTGAATCTAAGCGTGATTTAGACTTTGTAATTGATGTATTTACGAAGATTGCTAAGGAAGCTGAAGAAACACCTGAATTGGTTCAAGAAGCGCCTCATAATACACCTGTTCGTCGACTTGATGAAGCAGGAGCTTCACGTAAGCCAGTCTTAAAATATCGTTTTGAAGATCATGAATCAAATCCTGAAGGATTACAAGAGTAGTAATGATCAACGCACCTTTTGAGGTGCGTTTTTTTATTTCTCTGATATTTATTTGTTTAGGAAAGCCTAAAAGGTATTTAATTTTTTTGGGATTAGTGCTATAATCAAAACGGAAAGAGGTGAACTGGGGCATGAACAATCAACTTGTCGAAGAACGAGTTAGTCGTATCCTAGAAGATTTAAGAAGTTCTAATCAAAGAATTACCCCCCAAAAAAGGGCTATCCTTGCTTATTTAATGACGCATCCTAGTCATCCGAGCGCTGAACAAATTTATGAGTCACTAAAGCCTCAGTTTGATCGGATGAGCTTAGCGACAGTGTATAATAATTTAAATACCTTTGTGAATGCGGGTTATGTTCTAGAATTAAATGTTCAAGGGCAAACAAAATTGTATGATTTTAATCATGGAAGACATGCACATGTTATTTGTAAGGATTGTGGTCATGTTGAAGATTTATATTTAAATGAAATAGATCAGATGGTTCAAGCAGCTAATAAGGCGAGCGACTATGATATAAGTGATGTTGAAGTGACTTTTTATGGTCGATGTAATCATTGTAAGAAGAACTAATGAAGTAGCGTATGACAAAGAAGATACTCTATTAGTTATATCAGAAAGGCCCTGTAGGAAGTTCATCCTACAGGGCCTTTCTGTTTAGAGATTAAGTTGATTTTCCAAATTTCGAGGTTTACTAAAAAATTATCGGTAAGCAATCCCCATTTTATCTTCCATGATTGCTAATGTTTGATTGGCTAATTCATTGGCTTTTATGGCTCCTTGAGAGAGGATATCAAAGAGTTCGTCAGAGGTCATAAGGGCTTGGTAACGTTCTTGGATTGGCTGTAAAGTAGCTACAAGTAAATCAGCTAAATCCTGTTTAAAAGGTCCATAGCCTTTACCTTGATAATTTGCTTCTATTGACTCTAATGATTGACCACTTAAGCTTGAATAGATTGCCATCAGATTTGCCAGACCTGCTTGGTTTTCAGGGTCATATTTTACTTGACCTAGTGAATCAGTCACCGCTGATTTTATTTTTTTGATCATTTGTTTAGGATCATCTAGCAGTGAGATATAGCCTTTAGGATTACTGTCTGATTTAGACATTTTTGAGGAAGGGTCTTGTAGACTCATTACGCGACTGCCTGCTTTTGGATAGACCCCTTCAGGCTTCACCAAGCAGTTTTCACCAAAACGATTGTTAAAACGATCGACGAAGTTACGGGTTAATTCCAAGTGTTGTCGTTGGTCATCTCCAACGGGCACATATTTGGCTTGGTAGAGAATAATATCACTGACCATCAAGGCTGGGTAGCATAAAAGACCGGCCCCTACAGATTGTTGTTTTTGAGCTTTATCTTTAAATTGAGTCATTCGTTCCAATTCGCCTAGACCAGTTAGACAAGTAACTAACCAAGAGGCTTTAGTATGAGCAGGGACATCCGATTGGACGAAAATGGTAGCTTTTTGGGGATCAATACCAATAGCAAGATATAAGGCAGCGAGTTGTTTGGTCCGCTGTCTAAGTGTTTCAGGATCTTGGTTAACGGTAATGGCGTGTTGATTAACAACACAGTAAATGGCGTCATATTGGTCTTGTAGATCTACAAAAGATTTCATTGCGCCTATATAATTACCCAGAGTTGGAATTCCTGAAGGTTGAACCCCAGAAAAAATACGTTCTTTCATGTGGATACCTCTTTCTTACATACTTCTTATCATAATCTTATTATAAGCTATTTTTAGTAGAATAGCTAAAAGAAAAAACGTTTGATCATGAAGATTCTATGAAATTTACACTTAAAATCAAATGATCATTGTAATTTAATGATTTTTATTGTAATATTTAGACATAGGAAGACTAATTTAGAATCGTTATCTTATTTTTGGTCTTCTGAAGCGTTGTGTTTAACTTAACAACTTAAATATATACGTGACCGAAATTCGTGAGCGAAACATGTTCATTAAAAGAAAGGAAGTTATTCCATGGTAACATTGTATGTCACTCCCAGTTGTACGTCATGTAGAAAGGCCCGTGCGTGGTTAGAAGAGCACGGTATTCCATTTGAAGAACGTAATATTTTTACAGAACCTATAACTCGTGATGAATTAAAGAATATTCTAAGAATGACCGAGGAAGGGACGGAAGATATTGTTTCTACTCGTTCCAAGGCTTATTCAAACTTAGATGTCAAAATTTCTGAGCTTCCCTTGAACCAATTTTATTCATTGATTCAAGAAAACCCAGGCTTACTTAGACGCCCAATTATTATTGATGATAAACGTCTTCAAATTGGTTATAATGACGACGAAATTCGTCGGTTTTTACCGCGAGAAGTTAGGGCACGTGAATTAGAAAGAGCACGAGCCTTAGTCAATGAATAATTATGCATCCATAATATGTAGAAGAACAAGTGACTGTCGTTGCTTGTTTTTTTTACTCATTAGGCCTGAGCTTGAAAACAGGGTTAAATTTTGCTATGATAACAACACTTTAGTGATTTTATTGGTAAGTGATTCAAATAATAGTATAATGAAAGTAAGTGGAGGTGACACATTTTGGAAATGGAACATATCAATGATAATCTGATTAAGGTGATTATCAAGACAGAGGATTTATTAGATAGAGGGATTAACTTTTTAGATTTAATTGGAGATCAAGCTCAAATTGAAAAGTTCTTTTATTCCATCCTTGAGGAAGTTGATGTGGATCGACACTTTAATGATAGTGATGCGGTAACTTTCCAAGTGATTCCTAATAGTCAAGGCTTGGAATTATATATAAGTCGGGCGAATGTGGAAGACTTAGATAAGGTATGGGATGATGAACTAAGTCGTCGTCTAAGAGCAAGGCAAGAACGTCTTCATAAGGAAGGGCAAGAGGAAACGGAAGATCTAATGGAAGCTCCAAACTCTTATGTGGACAAAAGAATTCTTCAACAAATTCTAGAAGCTATTCCAAGTAAGTCGGCTAATGAGTCGGATGAAGTGACTCCCGAAGATGAGACGATTGAATATGAAGTGGTTCAATTTTCATCCTTAGAGGACTTCTTAAAATTGGCTAGAGAGCTCCCTCTTACCGAAGTTGAAAGTGATCTGTATCATATGGGTGATAATTATTACCTTGTTCTATATGGTTTAGAAGAATTTGTAAAAGATGAAAGTCAAGCGAATCGGCTTTTGAATTTATTTGAATATGGAGAGGCCGTCTATGTGACTATAGCGGTTCTGCAAGAACATGGTCAGATGATTCGCTCAGAAGATGCTTTGGCCTTCTTTGGTAAACAGCTATAGAACAATATCTAATTTAATCGATTAGCAAAAACCCAGATTTTTCTGGGTTTTTTTGTACTTGTTTTTATATTAGGGTAGTTATTAAAATGTTTTTTAAGAAATCATGCACTGATAAATTGAAAAACATATTGATAAGCGCTTATAGACTGTTAAACTTAGTTTAGTGACGTTTTCATCATATTTTTGTAAATTGAGGGGTGTTTGATGACTTTTATATAAGTGGTAGCATTGAACGATGTAGTATCAATTCTCCAATATAGGATCGATTCTATGGTAGTTGAGACGATCTTAGAAGAGAAATCTAGACTCATACCAATGATTGCTTTTTAATTTAGCTATTTAGTTAATTGGATAAGTAGTTAGCAAATAGATTGTTACTCAGCTATTAGACGAACGAAGCTTTATAAGTATGAAAACGATGGGGATCAAAAGATATACTAGGCCCAGCTTACGATGGTCTATTTGTGAGGGCTATATCTTAGCAGATTGATGATATATTGCTAGGATACGTATTAGATTGTGCAGGATTCATTAACCAATTAGGTCATGGTGAATAAACGAAGATCCAGTATTAATATATTTTTTTATTTTATATTTTAAGAATTTATTTGTAGAAATGAGGAATAACCAGGTGGATGATTTTTTTAATGATGGTCGTTTATATGACCCCGGTCAAACAGATATTATCAAACAACAGAGGCAGTACAATCAATTACTATATCAATTGAATCAAACGCCGGCTGAAGATTTAACTCGAAGAACGGCTTTGTGTGAGAAGCTATTTGGATCCTTTGGTCAAGAATCTTATATTGAATTACCAGTTCATGCAAGCTGGGGGAAACATACCTATTTTGGGAAAGGAGTATATTGTAATTTTAATCTGACTTTGGTGGATGATGCGATGATTACGATTGGCGATGATACCATGATTGGACCCAATGTGACAATAGTAACTGCTTCACACCCTATTGATCCAAGACAAAGAAGGAAAAAGTTGCAATATAATCAACCGGTTAAAATCGGGAAGAATGTGTGGTTAGGGGCGAATGTCACGATATTAAATGGTGTTTCCATTGGAGATAATTCAGTGGTTGGTGCGGGTAGCCTAGTGACCAGGGATATTCCAACTAATGTCTTAGCTTATGGGTCACCTTGTCGTGTGATTCGTTCAATTTTAGAGGAATAAAGGAGAAGAAAATGCGACCTTTTATGGTATCTATTTTCTTGAATATAGGTGGGTTATCTCATATTAGACTTGATGAGTCGATTGGGAGAGGGACCAAGTTAGAAACTTGCTTTTTCCGTCATTTTCAAGATAGCGATATGGTAAAAGGAGCGAGCGTTTTTAATTTGACGATGCGAGATTAGCGATTCATTTTAATGGATGCAGGCACTTCAGAGGTGTTGGCATTGGTATAAAAAACGTTAAATAAATGTGACTAAAGCTGTTAGTAAAGTAGATTTAGTCACACTTTTTTGGTTAACACGAGTATGTAGCAAACCAGATTGGCTGTGAAAACCGAATAAAATGAAAAAAAGTCTTTTCTTGATAAAGATTTTCCGCTATGATTAGAAAGTCTTATAGCTAACTCATAAAATTAATGGACTTTTAATAATGAGGTCAAGCGACTAATCTGTTTAAGGAAGGATGACTTAGATGTCAGGATTATTTAATCAAATAGCGGGCCTACTGTGGGGCTTGCCGATTATCTTTTTAATATTGGGGGTGAGTGTCTATTATACGGTAATTATGAAATTTCCTCAGTTCACTCAACTTAAGGAGATGTTTCGATTATTGAAAGAGCGAGGCGAATCTGAGGAGGGATTGTCACCATTCCAATCATTTATTTTTACAGCCGCTCGAACGATCGGTGTGGGTAATATTGCTGGAATGGCGATGGGGATTTATTTTGGAGGGCCAGGTGCAATTTTTTGGTTGTGGGTATTAGCCTTGTTTGGATCATCCATAGCTATTTTAGAAGGAACTCTTGGTCAAACATATAAACAAGTTATTCATAATGAATACAAGAGTGGGCCGGCTAACTATATGGCTAAAGGCTTTAAATCGAAAAGGCTTGGCAAAGGGTTTGCCATTGCTTATTCGTTGATTACTGCCATAGCATTGACCTTTTTGATGTCAGGTGTTCAAGCCTTTTATATTGTTCAAGGTTTGCATGATGCTTTTAATCTTCCTGTAATTATATTGGCGATCGCTTTTACTTTGTTATTAGGTATTGTGATTTTTGGAGGATTAAAGCGAATTGGTCATACTAGTCAAAAATTATCACCGATTGCTGGTTTGGTTTATGTTACTTTATCTTTGATTGTGATTGTAGTGAATTACCGAAAAATGCCCGAAGTAATCTCTTTAATTTTCCAATCAGCCTTTGGCCAGCAAGCAGTTTTTGGTGCGGTAGTAGCCAGTGCACTCCAGTGGGGTATCCGTCGTGGGGTCCATGCTAATGAGATCGGTATTGGTACCTCTGCTATTACATCGGCAACTGCTCAGGTAAGTCATCCAGCCCAACAAGGATTGTTAGGCGGTTTAAGTGTATATATTGGAACCTTATTTGTCTGTACGACGACGACCTTTATGATTTTGGTAACCGATTCTTATAATGTGATCCATCCGAATGGAACGCTCATTCATCAAGGAGTACCTGGTTTACAAGCGGGAAATCCCTTTGTCGCCCATGCTATCCAATCCGTTATTCCGATCCCAAATATTGGAAACGTGATTGTGGCCTTAGCTATATTAATCTTTGCATTTGTGGCTCTAACAGCTTACTACCTCTATGCAGAAAGTAGCTTAGCTTATATTGTAGGCGATCAGTCTAAAGTTTTTGTAGGGTTGAAATGTTGTTTCCTTGTATCAATTTTTATCGGCACCATGGTCGTTTCAGATGTTATTTGGGCAATGGCCGACATTGGTTATGGGCTAATGGCTTGGACGAATGTGATTGCCTTATTATTTGTGGGACATCAAGGTGTTCGAATTGTTAAAGATTATACTGATCAACGTGCTCAAGGAATCAAAAAGCCAAGTTTTGCTCCAGAATCGCTAGGCATAGAACCTCATAAGGGAATTTGGGATCAAGAAGCAGATTGAATGGGTTAATCCGAATATTAAAATAACCGCTCAGGTCATTAAAATATTGACCTGAGCGGTTTTATTTATAATAAGTTAGATTTTTAAGTCCTTCGAATAAGTATTGATCAGTTTATAAGCGAAGCTCTATCATTGTTCTGAGAAACGGACAGAGTAAATGCACTTAGCACCACTTATGACAATAATTAATGATTAGTATAGAGAGCTTTAGAATAATTGTACTATGATATCGTTAAGACCTCTACATGTTTCCTTCTTCGTTAAGCTTTAACATTTCTTCTTCGGAATAACGAGCAATTCCAAAGCCTGTTAAGCCACATAAAAGGCCAAAAATAGGGCAAAGATAGCATAAAAAGGCATAAGGGACATATTGACTGAATGAGATATTTAGAGTATCCACAATGAAGAGCGCCGTGACGCCATAAGGAATTAAAGTGACACCAAGCGTTCCACAATCTTCACAGATTCGTGAAGCATTCTCAGGTTTAAGACCATTCTTTTTAAAAAGATCAAGGACGGTGGATTGAACCATAATGGCTGCAAACATGTGGGAGCCGGTTAATGCGATGGAAAGATAAGAAACAAAGCTTCCTGTAGCAATCGATGAGAAGGTTGAGTTGATCTTATGGGAAATTTTTCCAACGAGTACATTGAGAATTCGCATTTCACGTAACATTCCTCCCATGCCGGTTGTGAAGATGAGAGCCTGAATGGTTCGAGTCATTGAGTCCATACCACCACGATTTAATAATTTTGATAAAAAGTCATTATTAAAGTCATAATCAAAGCCTGTTAGAGCAGCTTTTAATACCATGCTCGTATCGAATCCTTGATAAAAAATGGCAAATAGGATTCCCAGGGCGCCTCCAATTAGGATTGATTGGGAGGCAGGTCGACGCATGAGTAACAGTGTAATAACGACAATCATAGGAATAAGGGAAATAAGTCCAATATGATAATTTGCTTGTAAACCTGCTTGGATGGTGCTGATTGAATCGGTATTCACATTTGCTGTTCCTGCCCCAAAACCAAGAATTAAAAATAGAATGGCTGAGACAATCAAGGCAGGGACGGTTGTGTATAGCATGTGTTTAACATGGGTCATCAATGGAACGCCCATTACAGAGGAGGCAAAATTCGTGGTATCGGAAAGGGGAGACAGTTTATCGCCAAACCATGAACCTGAGATTAAGGCGCCGGCGATCATACCAGGATGAATCCCCATGCCATTTCCAATACCTAAAAGGGCAATACCGACTGTTCCGATAGTTCCCCATGAAGTCCCGGTGAACATGGAGGTTAATGCACAGATCAAAAGGGTTGCAACAAGAAAATAGGAGGGGTTAATCAAAGATAAACCATAATAGATGATAGTCGGTACAGTTCCGGCAGCGATCCAGGCGGAGATTAAGACGCCAACTCCTAGCATGATGATGACCGCTTGGATTGAGTTGCGGATAGTATCAATGGCAATGGTTTCTAGCTCGGGATAGGTATAACCTAAAAAATGAGCGAAGAAATTGACAATAAGCCAAGATAGAAACATGACTACAGCTAGGGGGGCTTGGAAGATTCGAATGCCACAGACCATAATAATGGCGATGGTCACTAAGACTAGACTAGCATAAGCAAAGCTAGGGTCCTTTTTTGGAAGTTGTGTTTTTGTTTCGTTCATAATAAGCTCCTTTAGAGTTTAGTTGTTGAAAAATAATCCATCGGTAAAATTTCTGCTAAACTTGTTAAATGATAGTTACGATAGCCAGTGACACTTTCGGCATAAAGCAAAGAATGGATAACAGCTTCTTCGACGGACTCTTTTACAGCTCGAAAGACTTGGTCAAGCCGGTCATCCGCAAAGACGGTTATTTGATGTAGGGATTGACCACTCTCATGGGGGATGCGATTGGCTGTAGAATAGGCGAGAACGATTTCGCCACTTCCATTAGTGATTAAAGAACCTGACTGAGAAAGTCCTACTACAGCGCGTTTGGCCAGCCGTTTTAGTTGACGACTTGATAAGGGTAAATCGGTAGCCAGAAGTGTGATGACTGACCCTTGATCTTTAGATGGATCGTGGGGTCTCGGAATCTCTTGACCAATCGGTTGATGATTGATGACCAGATCTTCATACTTGCCGTGGTTGGTTAAACACAGAGCACCCAGGATATAATTTTTACCATCGACCTGGATTTGTCTTGAGGCAGATCCAATGCCTCCTTTAAGGTCATGACATTTCATGCCGCGACCGGCACCAACAGCCCCTTCTGGAAAACCAAAGTGTGCCTCTTCTAAGGCTTGTAAAACGTGTTTTTCTTGAATTGGCATTGAGCGGATATTATTAAGTTTTTGGTCATTGCATTCTAAAACGACTTGGTTAATGGTTCCGGTCGTATCCGCTATACAAGGATTTTGATTCAAGTTATAACGAATCGCTGCATTGAGGCAAGTTCCGACGGCAAAAGTATTGGATAGAATGATCGGACTTTCTAGTGAGCCCAGTTCATCAATTTGAACTAAGCCGACTGACTTTCCAAAGCCGTTAATGACATGGGTTGCAGCAGGAAACTTATTTAAGAAGGCATTACCTGGACCAGGGATGATTGCGGTGACCCCTGTTTGAATTTCTCCTTCGTTGAGTGTGACATGGCCCACTCTAACGCCGGGGACATCGGTTATTTTATTATATGGGCCGGGATTGAGATGGCCAATTTTAGGTAGAGTAATCGTCATCGATTATCAAACTCCTTTCTATTTTTCCTATTATAGCAAAGTCAATAAATATAAGGAAATCTAGTTAAGTAATCCTAGAAAAAGGAGATCCAGCTCATCTAATTATAGTTGTCAGACATTTATTATTTTTTTTAATAGATACAAAATGATTATTGGAGCGATAATTAACGACTTCATCTCAAAAGATAGGAGCTGACTAAAACTTTTATTAATATTTACAATATATTTTCAAGGCGGATTATTTGACGCAAGTAATCGCGCTTTATAAACTAGAGATAACATTGAAAGGAGTGGTTGCATGGCGAAAATGCAAGCAGCAAGATGGTATGGTGCGAAAGATGTTCGGATTGAAGAAGTAGAGGTTCCTAGTCCGAAAGAAAAAGAAATTAAATTGGCGATTAAATATACAGGGATTTGTGGTACGGATTTGCATGAATACTTAGCAGGACCTATTTTCATTCCTCAAGATCAACCTCACCCTATTTCAGGAATTAAGGCTCCTGTAACATTAGGACATGAGTTTTGTGGGGAAGTGGTTGAAGTAGGAGACAAGGTGGATCGTGTCAAAGTAGGCGATCGTGTTGTGATCGAGCCGATCATTGCACACAATGGGTTAATTGGTGATTATAATCTAGACCCTGATTTAAATTTTGTTGGTTTAGCAGCAGATGGTGGTTTTGCTGAGTATTGTGTGGTTGATGAACAATTAGCGCACATAATCCCAGAAGGGTTATCTTATGAGCAAGCGGCTTTAACTGAGCCAGCTGCTGTTGCTCTTTATGCGGTTCGTCAATCTGCTATTAAAGCGGGTGATACAGCGGTTGTTTTTGGATGTGGTCCGATTGGCTTATTAGTGATTGAAGCCCTAAAAGCTGCCGGCGCCTCTAAGATTTATGCAGTTGAATTATCAACGGAACGCCAAGAAAAAGCAGAAGAATTAGGTGCAGTTGTCGTTCGTCCAAAAGCTGACCAAGATATGGTTGAAGCGATTATGGAATTAACGGATGGTGGCGTTGATGTTGCTTATGAAGTAACAGGTGTACCTGTTGTCTTGAAGCAAGCTCTTGCTAGTGTACGTAAAGCGGGTGAAGTGATGATTGTCTCTATTTGGGAAAAAGAAGCCAGTATTCATCCTAATGAATTTGCGATTGGAGAAAAAACAATGAAGGGAATTATTGGCTATCGTCATGTGTTCCCTAAGGTCTTAGAATTAATGGAGAATGGTTACTTCCCTGCTGATAAATTAGTCACACAAAAGATTAAAGTAGAAGATATCGTTGAACAAGGGTTTGAAGCTTTGACCCAAGATAAGTCTCAAGTTAAGATCCTTGTCTCACCAAAATAATAAAGTTAACTATTTGTACTTTGTATTAGTTGCAATTACCGAGCGATTATAAAGTCAGAAATAGATATATGATTGGAAATTTCCATATCGAGAACCAAGCCATTTAAATGGCTTGGTTCTTTTTTTGAATCGCATTTAGTTCCCAGTTGAATGAATAGTGATGGGTTAGCTTCACTTCAATTGATGATCATTGTATGAATATTTTAAGTTATTTCTTCATTAGCTAGATTGTAGACTTGCAATGCTTAATATAAATTTTTACGATATAATGGAGTCATTGGATAGTAAGGAGCTAAATTATGAATAATTTAATGAAACAAATTTTTCGCTTTGTATTAGTTGGCGGAACAGCTACTCTTTTAGATATGGGGATTCTATATGTCTTGAACTATCTTTGGGGAGTAAACCATCTCATAGCGGCAACGCTAGCTTTTATTTTAGCGACTTTTTATAATTATGCGATGAGTATGCGTTTTGTTTTTATTTCCAAGTTTGATGCGACGAGTCGTCACAAAGAAATTATAGCTTTTTTTGTTTTGAGTCTCGTTGGTTTGATTATTACGGTGGTTGGTTTGGCATTCTTTGTTGACTATTTAAATTTTGATGTCATGTTATCGAAGGTTTTAGTCGGTGTCGTGGTCATGATCTTTAATTTTGTGTCACGAAAAATATATTTTGAAGCATAGGAGGAGACCATGAAAGTCAGTATATTAGTCCCTTTTTATAATGAAGAGGAAATGATTGAAAAAATGCATCAAGTGCTATCAGACTATGTCAATCAGTTATCGGACTACGATTTTGAATTTGTGTATATTGATGACGGGTCAAATGATCAGACTTTGCCTTTAATGCGGTCGATTGCTCAAGCGGACAGTCGGGTTCGTTATTATTCCTTTAGTCGTAATTTTGGGAAAGAAGCTGGACTACTAGCTGGGCTAGATCATATGACTGGTGATTGTGTAATTATTATGGATGGCGATCTACAAAACCCCCCTTATCTGATCCAACCTATGCTCGAAAAATTCCAGGAAGGATACGACTTAGTTTCGGCAAAGCGTAACCGTAAAGGCGAAAAGGCAATTACAACATTTTTTGCCCATTCATTTTATAAAGTAGCCAATCATATGATGGAAGTGCATTTAAAGGACGGAGTATCGGATTTCCGTCTCTTGTCACGTCGGGCTGTTGAAGCTATTCGAAGAATGCCTGAATATAATCGGTTTTCCAAGGGGATTTTTGCATGGATCGGCTTTAAAGAAGCTGTGGTGGAGTATGATAATGAATTGCGTGAAGCTGGAACAACTAAGTGGTCTTTTAGATCATCTCTCAATTATGCTTTGGATGGTATTTTATCTTTTTCAAATCAGCCGTTACGCTTAATTTTCGGACTCGGTTTATTTTGTATTGGTTTATTTATTCTGTATATATTATATTTGTTTGTCATGTATTTTGTGAATAAGGACCAAACCGTTTCGGGATATTTTACGACTATTTTTACCATTGTATTCTTTGGTGGAGTGCAGCTTGTTTCAATTGGGATTTTAGGAGAATATATTGGGAAAATTTTTTATGAAGTGAAACGTCGGCCCCATTACATTATTCAAGAAACTAATGTTGAGGAGGAAAAATAAACATGAAAAAAAAGATTTCAATTTATATGAGTACTTTTCTTGTGACTCTGGCTGTGATGATGTTGGCTTGGTATTTTAATGGGTTCTACCCTTTTGGCGTCAAGTCTTTTTTAGCGATTGACTTTAATCAGCAATTTATTGATCTGTATATTTTGCTTAGACGTGTTATCCATACGGGAGATTGGGGAACCTTATTTTATTCTTTTACTAAGTCTCTAGGAGGAAATATGGTAGGGACTTGGGCCTATTATTTATTAAGTCCTTTTAATCTATTTTACGTACTATTTCCAATTGAACGAATGATTGATGCGGTCTTCTTTTCCGTGTGGTTGCGCTATGGAGCGATGGCTCTATCGATGACTTATTATTTAATGAAACGGCATCAGGGAGTGACAAAACCCTTTTTAACGATAGCGATTGCTACAGCCTATGCTTTAAATGGTTTTGCCGTTTCTTATCAGATGACCCCTATTTTTATGGATGCTTTATGGCTTCTGCCATTAGTGATGGTTGGTTTAGAACGTTTTTTAGATGGGGAAAATCCCAAACAATATATCATTTTATTGGCGCTAACTTTTTTGATCCAATACTATATGGCTTATATGATTAGCATTTTTATCGCGATCTATACTTTTTATTACTTATGGGTTAATCATGTCCAAAAACCTCAAATTAATTTTTATCGGGAATCTTTGATCAAAATTCTTCAATTAGCAGCTTTTTCTTTATTAGCTATTGGACTTACAGGATTCATTCTTATTCCTAATATCTATAACTTAGTTTTTTCTAAAGGAGCACTTTCCTCTTCAATGGTTTTTGATTGGCATTTTCAGATTAATCCTTTAGATATTTTAGCCAAATACATGATAGGGGCTTTTGACAATGATTCTTGGTCAGCGGGTCCTAACCTACCTAATCTATATATGGGATCCTTAGGATTAATAGGTGTGTTTTGTTATTTTACACAAAAAGAAAGATCATGGAAGCAAAAAGCAGGCTCAGCAATCGTTCTGTTAATCTTTTTCTTATCAATTTGTCATGAGTGGACCAGTAAAATATGGCACATGGGTCAAAACCCTGCGGGCTTCTTTTATCGTTTCTCTTGGATCCTTATATTCTATCTCCTGATTCTAGCTTTTCAAGGACTAAAACGGAGTCGTGTTAAGGATTGGCAAGTGATGACGGGGCTAGGAGCTTGGTTTATGGTGATGGTTATTGTCATGGCCGGTGATTATTCATTCTTATCGCCGATCCAGATTCAACTGTCTGCTTTGATTGCTGGAATTATGATGGTCGGTCTTTATTACTTTTCAAATGAGTTTTTAAAATGGGGACTAGTTCTTATATTGACTTTTTCAGAGTTAGGGGCTAACGCCTATTTTTCACAGGAAGATATTAATCATAATAATGCCTACAAGTTCCAAAATGCTTTGGCCACAATTGGCCAGGCAGTCGACCAAGTCCGTCCAGATCAACATGATTTTTATCGGATTAGCAAGACTTTTTATCGGTCTAAGAATGATCCTATGACCTTTAATTATCCAGGCTTAACTAACTTTTCATCATCTCTAGAGGGGGCGACTCGCGATCTGTTTGAACGTTTAGGAAATTCAGGTGTCGATGCCGCAATCTATTACTATGGTACGCCTTTAACGGATGCTTTGCTTTCCGTAAAGTATTTGATTCAAAATGAGCCTTTTTATTCGGATGATCAGGCGATCATTGACCAAACATACGTTTTTCCGACTGATGTAACTCGCTTTGATTTAGTCAGTCAAGATCATGAAATTGGGAAAACGGATCGCTTTACCCTTTATCAAGTGCCGGATAGTTTACCCATTGCTTATGGGGTAAACGAAGCAACGGTTCGTCTAAATTTATTAGATAATCAGCCGATTATGAATCAAAACCTGATTGCTCAAACGATGACTCAAAGTGTTGATCCTTTCTTTGAAGAAGTGCCGGTTGATTGGCAAACGCAGGACGTTAATTTTGGAACGACAGCTGAAGGTCATCAAATCTATACTCGTAAAGAAGGAAGTGAAACCGGTGAAATCAGCCTTCATTTCACTCCTGAAACAGATGATCCTTATTTTATTAAGATACCGCGAAGTTTATCGACCTATCTTAATGAGGTGACTCTTAGCTTGAATGATCAATCCTTTGCTTATCGTTCAAAATTTACCAACGATCAAGTTTTCAATGTGGCCTCAGGGGCAAAAGGGGTTGAACAATCTTTTAAAATTACTTTAAAAGCAGACCGCCAATTTGATCTAACTCAATTGAAACTATATCGTATGGATGCTAAACGAGTTAAGGATTTGATTCAATCCCATCAAGCTGAGGGACTAGAGGTGAGCGAATGGGGTTCTAATTATGTCACAGGTCAAGTCCATATTGATCACTCCGATTATTTATTAACATCGATTCCTTATGATGAGGGATGGCGAGTTAAGCTAGATGGGCAAAGCGTTCAACCTATTAAAGCGTGGGATGCCTTATTGGCTTTCCCAATCAATCGGGGTAATCACCAAGTAGAATTAACTTTTATTCCAAAGGGCCTTATCCTTGGGGTGGGTATTTCAATAATTTCAGTTATTACATTAATTATTTGTTCAATTTATCGCGAAAAGATTAGACCACGTCAGATTAAAAAGGAGGAAGACCATGCCTGAATTACCCGAAGTTGAAGCTGTTAGGCAAGGGTTAGATCGTTTAGTGACGGGTCGAACGATTGAACAAATTCAAGTATTATGGCCACGAATTGTTGATGCGAGAACGCCAGAGGAAGTCTCTGGGTTTGAAGCTAGTCTTGCAGGCTCAACAATTCAAAAAGTGTCTCGCCGTGGCAAGTACTTACTCTTTTATTTGGACGATGGTATTTTGGTGTCTCATCTAAGAATGGAAGGAAAATTCCATTTTTTTCCGCAAGCCAACTCGGCTGATTTGCCTGCTCATGTTCATCTTAAATGTTATTTTACCGATCAATCATTGTTGGTTTATCAAGATGTCCGTAAATTTGGACGTTTTGAACGACTTGAATTGGGTCAAGAGGCCGAATTTTTTGCGAATAAAAAGTTAGGGCCAGAGCCCACGGCGGATTGCTTTTTATTGCCGGATTTTACAGAATCTTTAGCTAAGTCACAGCAAATGATTAAGCCGGCTTTACTGAGTCAGCGTCTGGTGGCTGGCTTAGGGAACATCTATGTTGATGAATGTCTATATCAAGCTGGAATTCATCCGGCAAGGCGAGCAAAAGATTTAAGAAACAATCAAATAATACAGTTGCATCAAGCGATTATTGAGACGATTCAGTCTGCAGTAAAAGCTGGTGGATCCTCAGTTCGAAGTTATCGAAATGCCTTAGGCGAGGCTGGACATTATCAGGATCAGTTGAAGGTTTACCAGCGACAAGGACAAGCTTGCCTTCGTTGTGGACATGAGATTCAGAAAATAAAGTTAGCTCAGAGAGGAACTCATTTTTGTCCGCATTGTCAAAGATTGGGGGAAGTAAATTAATGCCCTACGTTATTGGAATAACAGGTGGAATCGCATCAGGAAAATCCACAGTAGCGGCCTACCTTAGACAACTTGGCTATCACGTTATTGATAGCGATCAGGTTGCGCATGACTTGATGAATCAAGCTCCTTTATTAGAGACCTTAAGTCATACTTTTGGTGATAGAATTGTGGACGATCGTGGTCAACTTGACCGGAGGCAATTAGCCTCAATCGTATTTAGTGATCCTAACTCCTTGGAAACTTTGAACCAATTAACGCACCCGCATATTTTTGAACGACTGCAAGCAATGTTGGCAGAAGTTCAAGCAGAGTTGTGTTTTTTGGAAGTCCCTTTGTTGTACGAATCCGGACGATTAGAATTATATGATGAAGTGTGGTTAGTTTGGTTGGATGAAGCGAGTCAATTAGAACGATTGATGAAGAGAAATGGCTATTCCTATCAGGAGGCCAAAAGTCGAATCGATAGTCAATGGCCCTTAGAAAAAAAGCGCCAGTTAGCTGACCGAGTTATTAATAATCAAAATGGCTATTTAGAAATGAAAAATCAAGTCAATCAAGCCTTACAAGGGCTTATAAATAAGTTATAATAGATTCTATAAGGGTTAGTAGAGAGGGGGGGCTTTGATGGAATGCCCAAAATGTCATCAATCGCAGCTGAAAGTGATTGATTCAAGACCAGATGACTCCGCGAATGCTATTCGTCGCCGTCGTGAATGTTTAGCTTGTGGCTATCGTTTTAATACCTATGAACGTATTGAACGACGACCAATATTAGTGATTAAACGTGATGGGATGCGCGAGGAATTTAATCGCGATAAATTATTAAGAGGGATCGTTCGGTCGGCCGAAAAACGACCAATTACGGGTCAACAGATGGAAGACTTAGTAAATCAAGTTGAGACACAAATTATTGAACAGAATCAATCAGAAATTGAAAGTAAGCAAATCGGTGAATATGTGATGCCTTTATTGTTAGAGTTAGATGAAGTGGCCTATATTCGATTTGCTTCTGTCTATCGTAAGTTTCAATCGAAGGAGATGTTCATTAAGGAACTCGAAGCCTTAGATACTAAAAAGACGGAGAGCCCGACAACGCCTGTAGAACTTGTGAAGGATGAAGATGAATGATTAATCCATATCAAGCTTATCGGGTAAAGACTCAAAATCAGTTAGGGCCAAGCCAATTGCAAGTGTTAACACAGCTATATCAACCTTTTATGGGAGGACTAGCTTTGAGTCTGTATTTGACCTTAGCGAATCAACCCTTAGAGGCGCTTAATTGGTCGACGCGTCAATTGCATGCAGTGTTAATCAGTCAAATGAATGTGGGGATTAAGGATTTCAATCAAGCACGAGTAAACCTTGAAGGAGCAGGCTTGCTAGAGACATATCGAGATCAATCTTCTCATTCGAACCATGATCGGCAAACCATTATTTATGAATTGAAATGGCCTTTGTCTTCTGAACGTTTTTTTAAGGATCCTCAACTTTCTCTGGCTTTGTTTAACCAGATTGGGGATCAGGCTTACTTCAATCTGATCAAACAGTGGATTAATCAAAGTGATTTAGAAGACAGTTGGCGTCCCATGACCCTTGATTTTTCCTCGGTTTATCACGTGGGGAATCAAAGTAATCGGTTAGGAGAGATACAAGAAGCTGTTCAAGGCTTAGATTTTAAAGATCGATCAGGTTTGCAGATAGATCCTTTGAGTTTACAAGATCTATCCTTTAACTTTGATTTGTATTTACAGATTTTGTCTACCAAGTCGATGAACATGGATCATTTAACTCAGGCTGTTTTATTACAAATAGCTAGTTTGAGTCAGTTCTATCAACTAGATGAAGCAGCGATGGCTCAGGTAACTTATTTAGCTCAAAATCCTATTTCAGGACATATTAACTTGGTGGATTTAAAAACATATGCACAAAAGCAGGTTTTCTTTAAGCAAGAGCGGAAAAAACCAGAATTGACTATTCAAGATCAACCTTTGGTTATTGATCCCCAGCTAAAAACGAATTATCCTCATTTCTCAGATAAAGAATTGGAGATCGTTACTCTTTGTCAAAGTTTAAGTCCAAAAGAATTTTTACAAAGGGTAAAAGTAGCAGCAGGAGGCTTTGCGACGTCTTCTGAATATCATTTTGTTAAAGAATTGCAAAAAAATTCTTCGCTGTCTAATGGCGTGATTAATATGTTGATTTATTATCTGATTGCATTAGAGAAAAAGGCAACCTTTGAGAAGGGGTGGTCTGATCGCATCGCTAATGAATGGCAACAAGCTGGTCTTAAGGATCCTGCCCAGACTTTAGATTACTTGCATAAAGCGCAGGAAAAGAAGAAAGACCAAGCAAAAAATGACTTTAGAACTGCTAAATTTAATAAGTACTCAAGGCGGTCTAAGCGTCAGGAAAAACTCCCTTCATGGTTAGCTACATCAGATCCTAACAAGCATGGAAGTGAAGAGTCACCATCGACCGATAAGCAAACGAATTCGGGGGTTGAACTATCAGAAGATGAGATTCGGCAGCGCCTACAGGCGATTTTAAAAAAGGAGGGGAGATAGATGCAAAATATTGGACAGGTAATGGATCAGGTGTTGAAGCGTTTGCCTCAAGCTGGATCGAGTCAAGCGATTTTTCAATCTTTGCTTTCTTTTGAACCCATTCAACGGTTTTTGAATGAACACCCAGAAGAGATAACAACTCAAATGATTGTTAATAGTTTGTCGAAATTAAATGAATATAAGTTAGAATGTGAGGCACTTGCTGCAGGAAAGCCGGGTCAAAACCCTGGGTTTCAGCCTAAATTATTTTTGAACGCAGGGTATATTGATATTACTTATGAGCCGACACGGGCCTATCAAGAACGGCAAAGCCAGCTCTACAAAAAATCCTTGATTGATAATCGAATGATGTCACGCGATGTGCAGGAGGCGTCACTTGATAAATATGATATAAATAATCCACAAAGACGACTAGTTTTAGAAGCGGTGACTGATTTTTTGGGTCAAGTACAGGACGATATGCATTTAGCTAGGGGGATGTATTTAACGGGTCCTTTTGGTGTGGGAAAGACCTATTTATTAGGAGCCTTAGCCAATGCATTGGTCTATTTAAATATTGACGTAACAATGGTGCACTATCCAACTTTGACCAATGAAATGAAGGCTTTAATTAAGTCGAATAACGGTGTATATAATGAACTTAAGAAGCTGCAAAGGGTATCGGTGCTTATTTTAGATGATGTGGGTGCAGAATCAAATTCTGCTTGGCTAAGGGATGATATTTTATCCGTCATTCTAGAGTCTCGGATGAAGGAATCTTTACCGACTTTCTTCACGTCAAACTTTTCAATGAATGAAATGGAACAACATTTGGCTTCTACTCGAGAGGCTGATGAACCGGTTAAGGCGAAGCGATTAATGCAACGAGTGCGGTATTTAGCAAAAGAATTTTACCTTGATGGAGAAAATCGACGCTTACAGGGTCGCGATTAGGAGGAGCTTATGAATAATCGACACAAAATTGACGAAGAAAAAATACTGATAGACAGAAGGTATATTACAACTTTGTTAGTCATTGCTTTATTCATTCAAATCGTTATTTTAGCTTTGTATTATTTCAAAGAAAAACAAGTGGCTTTAGCTTTTCCGATGGTGTTGGGAATTTTTGTTAATTTTGTCGCATGTGTGAAGACTAGCCAGTTGGGCAAATAATGGATTGTCTATAAATCGTTATTAGTGGTTTGTCAAAGTTAAGGATTTTTTTTGCGGATGAATAAGGAAAATTAAATTAATCCTTGCAATCTCGACTTAATCGTGCTTTAATGAAGCTAGAAGTCATTTGACTCTATGAAAAGCCAAAATGAGGTCTCTCTCAATTTTAGAAAGCGACTGGTTGATGAAAAGTCCCATTGATAGATCTTATTACCTCTTTTCATTTTTTTCGACTGAAAATTAGATAGGTAAGTCGAGACGGTAGAGCCGTTAAACTCTTTTGAGATTACCAATTTGGTAATGAAATTGGGTGGAACCACGTAATTAGACGTCCCATTGGTTATATAGTAACCAATGGGTTTTTTTATGATAGAGGAGGAAAAAATATGTCACTTATTAAGATTACTTTACCGGATGGCTCGGTTAGGGAATATGAATCCGGTGTTACCCCGGATTTAATCGCAGAGTCCATTTCTAAGTCCTTAGCTAAAGCTACCTTGGCTGCTAAACTGAATGGTCAAATTATTGATCACAATCATCCAATTGTAGAGGACGGACAGGTGGAGCTTTTAACTGATAAAAGTCAGGAAGCCCTCGCAGTGTTAAGACATTCAGCGGCACATTTGATGGCGCAAGCTTTGACGCGTTTATATCCTGGTATTCATTTTGGGGTAGGTCCTGCCATTGAAAATGGCTTTTACTATGATACGGATAAAGAAATTCCGTTAACTGATGAGGATCTGCCAAAAATTGAAGCAGAGATGAAGAAGATTGTGGCAGAAAATTACCCAATCGAAGGCAGAGAAGTGAGTCGTGAAGAAGCCTTAGAAATTTTCCAAAACGATCCCTACAAATTAGAATTAATCCATGATTTACCAGAAGACGAAGTGATTACAGTATATTCACAAGGAGAATTTACGGATCTTTGTCGAGGGGGTCATGTTCCTTCAACGGGTAAGATTAAAGTCTTTAAGCTTTTGTCCTTAGCGGGGGCCTATTGGCGTGGAAATTCTGATAATAAGATGATGCAACGGGTTTATGGAACAGCTTTCTTTAAGCAAGCAGATCTAGATGCTTTCTTAAAACAACGGGAAGAAGCGAAGGAAAGAGATCACCGTAAACTGGGTAAAGAATTGGGGCTTTTTATGCTGAGTCAAGAAGCAGGCTCAGGCCTGCCATTCTGGCTTCCTAAAGGAGCAACCATTCGTCGAGTGGTTGAACGTTATATTCAAGATAAGGAAATTGAACTAGGTTATCAGCATGTTTATACCCCAGTAATGGCTAAAGTGGACTTGTATAAGACATCCGGTCACTGGGACCATTATCAAGAGGACATGTTCCCACCTATGGACATGGGAGATGGGGAAATGCTTGTTTTAAGGCCTATGAACTGTCCGCATCATATGTTGATTTATAAAGATGATATTCATTCATACCGTGAATTACCAATTCGTATTGCAGAGCTTGGTATGATGCATCGTTATGAAAAATCAGGTGCTTTATCAGGCCTTCAACGAGTTCGTGAAATGACACTCAATGATTCTCATATTTTTGTACGACCTGATCAGATTAAAGAAGAATTCACACGGGTCTTAAATTTAATTCAAGAAGTTTATCGTGATTTTGGGATTACCGATTATCGTTATCGTTTATCTTACCGTGATCCTAAGGATACAAAGAAATACTTTGATGATGATGAGATGTGGGAAAAAGCTCAAGCGATGTTAAAAGAAGCGATGGATGAGTTGGGATTAGAGTATTTTGAAGCGGAGGGAGAAGCAGCATTCTACGGACCTAAGTTAGACGTTCAGTTTAAGACAGCTATGGGACTTGAAGAAACAATGTCTACTGTTCAATTGGACTTCTTATTACCGGAGCGATTTGATTTAACCTATGTCGGTGAAGATGGACAAAATACCCATCGTCCTGTGGTTATTCATCGTGGAGTGGTATCGACAATGGAGCGTTTTGTTGCCTATCTGATTGAGGAATATAAAGGAGCCTTCCCAACTTGGTTAGCACCTGAGCAAGTGGTATTAATTCCAGTGAATCTCGAAGCGCATGGAGATCATGTTGAGGCGATGTATCACCAATTACAAGCACAAGGTATTCGGGTTGAAATGGATCTTCGCAATGAAAAATTGGGTTACAAGATTCGCCAAGCTCAAACTCAAAAGGTACCTTATCAATTAGTAATTGGAGATAAGGAAGTAGAATCTGGTAAGGTGAATGTTCGCCGATATGGACATGAAGAGACACAGGCAATGTCTTTAGAAAGCTTTATTGAGCATATTAAAGCTGATATTGCCAATAAGAGTCGTATTAAAGAATAAATATATCAAAAGCGAGAAACGGGCTAGCCCATTTCTCGCTTTTTGTAATATGCTTTTTGAACGATCTTTCTTAATATACGTTAAAATATATTAAAATATTTTTATATCCCTTACTTGTTTAGTTGACTGCTTATTAATTTGTCAACCGTCTAATAACTTAAGATTATTTCTAGTATGTTCACTTATATTTCTCATCAATTGCATGATAATTATAAGTCTTGTTAAATTGTAGAGTTCAATTTGATTGAGGAGCTCCCGATTTAGAAGGGAAATATCTTTTTAAAGAAATTGGTGATGGCATTGTCGCGATGATTTGTATAATTATTCGTCGATTTTTCTTTATTGGCTTTGTTTGGATTAGCTTGGTCTAGTGAGCCTTGGATCGATGCTTCGAGTGCTTCCTGTTCAGCAAGACTTAGATGTTTATTGGAAGGCAGCTGATCGTTTTTATAAAGATCTGGGTATTGGGCTAAAGCATCTAATAGAGTATAGATCTCTTGGTAAGGGCTAGAAAAGCTACCATCTTCGCGCATCATATTGCCCATAGAGACTGCAATTATTTTTCGACCATTTTCTTGCCCAGTAGCTACAAAGTTCAAGCCGGCAGCATCGGTTGATCCAGATTTAAGACCTGTGATACCTTCGCGTCCATATTCTTGACCAGGTAATAGTTTGTTGGTCGTGTAGAATATCTGTTCGTAATCCGTCCCCTCTTTGAAAACATATTGTTGCTTTTGAGAAATCTCTAATATCTCAGGGAATTCTTCCACAGTATATTGAGCCATGAGGGCAACATCTTGGGCAGACATGACATTTTCATTGGTTTTATCGGAACCGGGTAGTCGCCAAGACTCAGGGACTAGACTATTGGGAAGACCAGATACTGTATAGAAGGCAAAGTCGCGCATTCCCCATTCTTTAAGCTGATCAATAATGGCTTGGGTACCCTCTTGCTCGGAACCGTAAATATGCCACATTAAGACTGAGGTTGCATCGTTTCCTGACTTCATAATGACACCATGGAGTAGGTCTTTAACAGAATAAGAAACACCACCAACAAGCCCTGTACTTGATAATTCAGGATCATCAGATAGGACAGAAGTAATCTCTTCAGGGGCTTGAATTTCCTCATCCATATTCAAGCGACCTTCTTTGATTGCCTTGAAGACTAAATACGTAGAAATAACTTTTGACATGGAAGCAATAGGATAGGGGATATTGCCTTCTTTTTGAGCAAGAATATGATGGGTCTCCTCATCAATGACAGCATAAGAACGAGCCTCAAGTTCTTGATCAAATTTTTCTAATAAATCATTGGGGTAACTGTCTGGCATGACTATTGGATCAATGTTTTGAAATTGTTCTTTAGACCAGGAAAAATGAGGGGTTTTACTCAATTGGTTAACTTGAGCATTAATCTGGTTAGGAAGTGTAATTAGTGAACCAGCTAGACAGCAGAGGCTGAGATGGATGACTAATTTTCGGGTAAGTTTAGGAAGTTTAAGCATAGGTTTCCTCCTTGTATAATAAAGTCAATCGTGATCATTATACCTCAACTAAGTTCGATAGCCAATAAAAGTCATAGACTCTTTGAAAATTACTAGTAATTAAGAGGGCTTTGAGGTAAGATTTTACTAATATGAACGTGGAATGTTCTATGCTGAGATGAGGGAGTGATTTTTTTGCTTAAATCTTTATTTTCGAACGTATCCAGTCTATCTAACGATGAAAAGGTATTTTTATTAACTTCCTTTGCAATTCTTTTGCCTTATTATATTTGTGGGCCAGTGATAGTTATCGCGACGATTTATTTAACGATTCGTCACTGGAAAGATCTTATATCAGAGATTAGTCAGTTGCGTTATTTGCTGATATTTGTGATTTATGCGATTGCGGTGGCTTTGTATTATCGGAATTATCTAGGAATACTACTTCCTCTTGCCTTTGGTATATTTGGTCTCTTCTTTTTGATTTATAAACAGCTAGTCACAGCTCGACTTTATCGATGGAATTTAAAGATATTTACTTGGGGTTCGATTTTATTAGCATTTTATGCTTTTGGTCATTATGTAAACCAAGTATTAAGAGCAGGCTATGATTTGATGTATATTTTTAAATATCAAAATTTGCAGACGCGGGCCCAAGCCACGGTCTTCAATCCTAATTATTACGGTTTGCTGATTGCGATGGTCTTGGTGATGGCAATTTACCTAATTTTTAAATCGCGAAAACCTTATGAACGAATCTTGTCTTATATTGCCATCTTTATGAATTTAATAGCACTTATTCTAACGGGATCGCGTTGGTCGATTCCAACGGCCTTTTTAGGTGTTGTGATGATGGTTTTGGCTTTAAAACCAAAATTAGCATGGGCCTTAGCAGTAGCATCAGTTGGTTTACTTGTGGGGCTTGTTTTGAAGCCTAGTCTTTTGCCACGATTTACTAATTTGGCTTATGGTTTTGCGGATCGATATGGAATTTGGTTAGCAGGTTGGAAGTTGTTTGAAACCAGTCCTTTAATTGGTCGTGGGTCCATGACTTTTGTTAAGTTTTACTATTTGGTATCTGACCAAGCTAAAATGCATGCTCATCAAATTCTTGTTGATAGTTTAGCTAACTATGGTATTTTTGGAATGATGTTGCTTATTCTTTTTTTAAGTCCATTCTTTCGTTGGCTAGTTTTTCAACTAAAGGAATGGAGATTGACTCCGGAGCTTGGTTTAATAATTAGCTTGATAGGAGTGTGCCTATTTCATGGACTAATGGACGTTTCAATTATCTGGGTGCAAATGGGTTATATGCTTTTATGTTCAGTGGTTGTTTCTGATGAAACTTTGAGAGAAATTCAAACAAGTTAAGTTGAAAAGAACTCGCTAGCTATTGAATAGCTAACGAGTTCTTTTAGTGACTTATTTATTTGATTAATGGCTTAATTGATAGCGGTAGTATTGGTTGACCCTTAGATTCAACTCTCCCATGAATAAGTCAACGGTCCCAATATCTCGTGTCATAAGCACTAAAATATAAGCAGGACGTTTGCCATCATAGTAGATGCCAATATCGTGGTAGCCGGGCCCGTATTGACCATATTTTGTGGCCATTCCATTTTTGACAAAGAGTTTAAAACGCTCATTAGGTTCAGAGAGAAAGAGATATTTTAAGATACGCTGATGCTGAGCTTCAGTGGCCACCTGGTATAGGTAATTTTGCAGCATGCGTGGAGTGGCATAGTTAAGATGCGATTTTAAGCTTTCGGGTGGATTTTTGAGTTTAGATTGTTGAATGATGGCGGTCCAATAGTCCCCGACATGTTTAGAATAATAATCAATCAAAATATTCCAAGCGGTATTGTCGGAATAGACTAAGGCGTTATATACCAAATCATCGACGGTGTAGGAGGATTTAAGGGGATGGTTAGTAATATCTCCTGCTCCTTCTTCGAAATGCGAGGGGTTTGCCTGGATGTGGGTGGTCCAATTAAGCTTATGTTGTTTGATAAGGTTCGAAATTAAGACACAAGTACTTACTTTATTGGTAGAAGCAGCATGGATAGCTTTGTTCTCATTAAGATAGTAACTTTCACCAGATACCAGATTATAATAGGCGATTCCAAGATTTTTCTTTGAAAATCCATATTGATTAATAACCTCGTTAATGACTTTTTCCATGGAATCGAAATTGTCATAATTCCAAGAATCCAATTCAAAACTCTCGTCTTCTAAATTAATCGTTTCTTTAAAACTGGCCATTTTTTCTTCCTTAATATTACGTGTTTGTTTTACGGCGGCAACGGCTTCCTGATCATTTTTTTCTTCGGGTTCAGGTATATTTTGCGTCTGACTACATGAGCTTAGGAAAATTATCCCTAATAATAGGCTGAAAAGTTTTTTCTGCATACAATTCACCATTCTTATTTTATCGTTCCTATTGTAGCAGAGTTTAAAAGTAAAAGCGATAGAAGTAGCTTGCACTAAAAAATGATCTCAAGAGTTCTTGCTTTCATCCGAGTATTATGATATGATACTAAAAGTTGAGACAACAAGTAGAGACAGCTGTTTCTCGCCGGGCACTAAAGTGTAGGGCTAATCATGATAAAACCTATATCATAGGTTTTTTGATGGAGAAATGAGCGCGTCTTTGGACGGGCTTTTTGTGTTTTTACTTAAACTCATCAAATATAATGGAGGTGGACTCATATCGCTAAAGAAGCCTTGATAAATGATCAAATTCGCGCAAAAGAATTGCGAGTTATCGGAGATAATGGAGACCAAATCGGGATTAAATCTTTAAAAGATGCACTAACGATTGCGGAATCGTTTGAATTGGACTTAGTCTTAGTATCGCCCCAAGCCAAGCCCCCAGTGGCTCGGATTATGGATTATGGCAAATATCGCTATGAACAACAAAAGAAAGAAAAAGAACAACGCAAAAATACCAAGACGGTTAATGTTAAAGAAGTACGGTTTAGCCCTTCGATCGATGACCACGATTATCAAACAAAATTGCGTCAATCAATCAAATTCTTAGAAAAAGGCGATAAAGTGAAAGCGAGCATTCGATTCAGAGGACGCTCGATCACTCATAAGGATCTAGGACGAGATGTTCTAGAGGACTTTATTGAAGATACCAAAGATATTGCGGTTGTTGAATCAAAGCCGAAGATGGAAGGGCGTAGTATGTATACTATAGTGGCCCCTAACACAGATTCTGGCAAATAATTATACAATCAAAAATCAACATATTTAGGAGGATTACCATGCCAAAACAAAAAACTCACCGTGGATTAGCTAAACGTGTTAAGAAGACTGCTTCTGGTAAGTTGAAAAGAGATCATGCCTTTACTTCTCACCGTTTCCATGGAAAAACTAAAAAACAACGTCGTCAATTAAGAAAATCAGGACTTGTTTCTGCTTCAGATATGAAACGAATCAAGCAAATGATCGACGCATTATAGAATCAGGAATAGGAGGACTAAAATATGGCACGTGTTAAAGGTGGATATGTTACTCGTCAACGTCGTAAACGTACCCTTAAATTAGCAAAAGGTTACTATGGCGCAAAATCTAAATTATATAAAACAGCTAAGCAACAAGTAATGAAGTCATACATGTATGCTTACCGTGATCGTCGTCAAACCAAACGGAACTTCCGTCGTTTATGGATCACACGGATTAATGCAGCGGCACGCCAAAATGGTTTGAGCTATTCTGTTTTAATGAATGGTTTGAAAAAGGCTGGTATTGAAGTTAACCGTAAGATGTTAGCGGATTTAGCAGTTAATGATGAAGCAGCTTTTTCAGCTTTAGTAGAAGAAGCTAAAAAAGCATTGGCTTAATTCGATTTTTGAAAGACTGGGATCGTTCCCGGTCTTTTTTTGTTGGAGATAGGTTGAGGGAGGAAATAACGTTTACTCTTTATCATACCATTGCTTTGTTAGTTGTTCGAGTCCTAAAACAAAAAGAATCGACCGCAATTCCTAGGAAAATTTTCGAAGGGGAAGCAATCGATTAGAAAGGTTGAATAAAGGTCTTAATGGAGAATGAATAGAGGATGAGTCGATTTGATGTTTATCGGTGAACAGTCACACTGGCAAATCATCATTTGGTCTAAGAGTTCTAGAGCACTCTTTAGTGTAACGTTATCTTCAATTTTATAGCCGCCTAAGTCATTTGTTGAATCAAAAACCACCAGAGTAGGTGTTTTATGAACAGTCATACTTTGTGCAATTTTTAAATCATTAAGGTATAATTTACGGACTAATTTTGACTGATAGTCTTCAATGAATAGGTCTACATCTAAATTAGCTAGTTCTGCAATTTGATAAAGTGTATCCTGAGTAAGTTTGGACATATCTTTTTCTAAATTGTTTTCTAAGCAAAGAAAATAATGCCGACTTTTTTGTTTACCTTGTAAGCTAGCAGATTTAATGGCCAATGCGGTATGATAAAGTTTATGGTAAACTTCATTGCGAACTTTTAAGGAGCAGTTCGTCAAACCGATTCGGCTTAAAAAATCGTTGAGAATATATTCATTACAAACACATAGGATATTCAAGTCTACTTTGGAAGAAATGAGCGCTTTAGTTCGACTGATTTCTTGTTCAGAAAAGAAACATTTGCGACCTAAAGGATTTACAAATAAATAAAAATCAAAATATTTAGCATGACCATTGATATGATAATCAATAAGATATTTATTCATTTGATTTCCTCCTTTGTTATTGAATTCCAAGTCACCATTATAGTAACACATAGATGAGATATATAATAATGATATGCTTTATATTAATTAAACTAATAAGTAGACCTATGCTATTATCTAATCAAGCTGATAAAAAATCAATCCTTTTTTGAAATCTTTTATTAAATCTTTCTCTTATGATAAAATAAATCTGATTATGAGTTTAGGGAGGGTTTGTCCGTGCGAGAGGACTTTATTGAAGATTGGGATCTTTTTTTAGCCCCTTATGCGCAAGCAGTGGCTGAATTAAAAGTCAAGCTTAAAAATATTCGTCAAGAATTCCACGATTTAGATCGCCACGCACCGATTGAGTTTGTGACTGGGCGTGTTAAATCAAAGGAAAGTATTTTAGAAAAAATGGATATGCGGCAGATTGCTCCCGAAGAGATTCTGATAGGTGTGCAGGATATTGCTGGGATCCGAATTATGTGTCAATTTGTAGATGATATCTACGAAGTAGCGGATATCTTAATGGAGCGTTCGGACTTCAAGGTGATTTTAATCCGCGATTATATCAAGAAACATAAACCTTCGGGTTATCGTTCTTATCATATGGTATTGGAATATCCGATTGAGCGGGTACATGGTCAGGTTCAGAATGTGATTGTGGAAGTTCAGATTCGGACTTTGGCGATGAATTTCTGGGCGACGATTGAGCATTCCCTAAATTATAAGTATGATGGTCAATACCCTCAAGCTATTTTAAGCCGTTTGCAACGTGCGTCTGAAGCTGCCTTTCGTTTGGATGAAGAGATGAGTGCCATTCGTGAAGAAATTCGTGAAGCAAATAAGATTTTTGATAGCCGTTTTCAAAAAGAGGATCCTCGGTTACCAAAATCACGAAATGAAGGTAGCAATTCATGAAGAAAATAGCTATTTATCGAAATTCCCATACAGCCTCTATTCAGTTAGCGAGTAAGGTGAAGGAAAAATTAGTTCAAGCGGGGTTTATTTGTCAAGAAGGGTTATTAAATCCAGATTACGTTCTATCCATAGGTGGGGATGGAACCCTTTTAGGAGCTTTTCATGCTTATGAAGATCATATGGATCGTGTTCAATTTTTAGGCTTGCATACTGGACATTTGGGCTTTTATACGGATTGGTTACCTGATGAGTTCGATCGTATGATTGATAGCTTGGTTCAGAACCGTATGAAAGAAACGTCTTATCCTTTATTAGAAGTTAAGCTTTATTTTCAAGATCAAACGATCGAACGACGTCTGGCTTTAAATGAGGTAGCTCTTCGTTCGTTTGGTAAGACGATGGTGTGTGATGTGTCGATCAAGGATGTCTTTTTTGAGACTTTTCGAGGCGATGGACTCTGCGTGGCAACACCTACGGGGTCGACAGGATTGAATAAGTCTCTAGGTGGTGCGGTGTTGCACCCTTGTGTCGAGGCGATCCAAATGACTGAGATGGCATCGGTTAATAATCGTTTATTCCGAACTCTGGCTTCGCCGATTATTTTGCCAAAACAGGAATGGCTAGATCTTTATCCTCAAGAGGCAGATATTCCTTTATTCTTAAGTATTGATCATTTGTTTAGAGATCATTGTCAAATTGAACGATTACGCCTGCAAATGGCACAAGAGCGAGTTCATTTTGTCTATGCGAAGCATTTACACTATTGGGACCGGGTAGAAGCTTCTTTTATTGGTCACCGACAAGTGGATAAGCCACCCCTTCAAGGAGATAAGTCATGGAATTAAATTGGATCTATCAAGAGGATCAGCCGATGACGATTAAAGCTTTTTTGAATCAACAAAAATTACCACGAGCCTTTATGCGTGATGTTAAATTCGCAGGCAGTATTTACTTAAATTATGTTAAGGTGCCGATTCGATTTTTCATTCAAAAAGGCGATCATCTACGTTTAGTGGCTCCGGTTGAAGAGGGTTATGATTCGGTTGTGGCCTCATCGATTCCCATCGAGATTGTTTATGAAGATCGCGATTTGTTGGTTATTAATAAGCCAGCGAATGTCACCTCAATCCCTTCAGTTAAGACACCTGATTCATCGATTGCCAATCGAATAAAAGGATATTATCAGTCTAAAAATTATCAAGATCAAGTGATTCATATTGTTACTCGTTTAGACCGTGATACAACCGGTTTGATGTTGGTAGCTAAGCATCGTTTGGCCCATGCCTTAATGGATCGTCAAGTAAAACAAGGGACATTTTATAAATTTTATGAAGCCTTGAGTTCACGTAAGAATTGGCCGGATCATCAGATAATTGATCAACCCATTGCTCGTTGTGGCGATTCCATTATTACCCGTAAGGTGGATCCTCAAGGGCAGAAAGCCAAGACGGAATATTGGACCATAAACCGTTATCAATTAGGGAGTCACTTAAGATTGAGATTGCACACGGGGCGTACACATCAAATCCGTGTTCATTTAGCTCATGAAGGAGGGCCTTTAATTGGTGATGATTTATATGGAGGGCCAATGGATCAAGGGTTGATGCGACAAGCGCTTCATTGTAAAGAACTGCATTTTATTCACCCTTTTACCCAAGAACCCATGCATTTTAACCAGTCTTTACCCCAAGATATGATAGATTGGTTAGCTAGACAGAAGAAGCAGGAGGACCGTTATGGAAGTATTTGAAAGAAGTTTTGAAGACAGTTTAGCCATTTTCAAGCAATTATTACAGCATAAAAAGATGACGCGTTTTAGGAATGAATACTTAGCCCTACATACTTATGATCAGGCTAAGCTTTTCAACCATTTTGAAGCCCAAGAAAGAGCCTTGGTCTATCAATATTTATCTCCAGACGAAATCGCAGAAATCTTTGATGATATGGAGAATGAAAATTTTGATTTGAGTAAGGAATATTTTTTAGAGATGGAAAGCATGTATGCTGCTACTGTCTTAGCAAAGATGTATGCCGATAATGCAGTGGATGTTTTGAATCATATTGAGGACCGCGATAAAATCGCTATTTTTCTTCATTTGATGCCTAAGGAGGCGGCTAGTGAGTTATCTCAATTGATGAATTATATTGAGGATAGTGCCGGTTCAATTATGACTACCGAATTAGTGATGGTTCAAGAGAACTTTACGGTCAAGGAAGCCTATGACTATATTAAGACCTGTGCTGTTGATGCAGAAACTATCTACTATGCTTATGTGGTAGACGAAGATCGTATATTAAAAGGTGTTATTTCATTGAGAGATTTAATTCTCAAGGAAGATTTGACACCGATTAAGGAGATTGAAAATACACGGGTTATTTCGGTTCAAGTGTCAGATGATAAGTTGGAAGTTGCTAAAATGGTACGCGACTATAATCTATTAGCTTTACCGGTTGTGGGATTTGACCATAAATTATTGGGTATTATTACTGTAGATGATGTACTAGATGTTATGCAAGAAGAGGCGGATAGTGATTATTCCGGTTTGGCAGCAGTTGATGTTAATGAAACCCATAAAAGTCCATTGTCTGCTTCTAAGAGTCGTTTGCCTTGGTTAATCACCCTATTGTTCTTGGGAATGGGGACCGCTTCGTTAATCAGTCAATTTGAAGGTTTGATTTCAATAGCCCCTGTTTTATCTATTTTTGTGACGCTAATAACAGGAACGGCAGGTAATGCCGGGACACAATCTTTAGCAGTTGCGGTTCGTAAGTTAACGAATCGCAGTGAGGATGATCCATTCTTTGAGTCTTTTGGCTTTGAGATGTTAACGGGAGTGATTACAGGTATTGTGATGGGGTTAACGATTGCTTTAGTAGCAGGTATTTGGAAACAGAATCTATTATTAGGCGTGATTATTGGGGTGGCAATGGCCTGTGCGATTGTTGTAGCCAATATTGCAGGGGCTCTAATTCCAAAGGTGATGCTTAAGTTTGGCTTTGACCCTGCGGTCGCATCAGGACCTTTTATTTCTACTTTGAGTGACTTAACGTCAGTTTTTATTTATTTTACGATTGCTAGTTTATTCCTAAGTTATCTTTAAAATGAAAAAACAATAAGGATTTGAAAAGTCATTGAATTTCTTTTAAATCCTTTGTATAGTGGTATTAAGCGATTACAAATCAAGGAGTGATTAAATGGTAGTAGATTTAAATTATCAATTAGATGCAAAAACAAGAGAACGTCTCGAACGAGTGAAAGCACTCACTCAAATTCCTTCACCTACCGGTTATGCTCAAGATATTTTAGATCATATTCAAAAAGATCTAGCAGATAAAGGGATTCAAGCTCAATCAACGCATAAGGGTGGTTTATTAGTTACTTTAGAAGGAAAAGATACTCAACGTCATCGTTTTATGACGGCCCACGTTGATACTTTAGGGGCTATGGTCCGTGCGATTAAGCCAGACGGACGGTTGAAGTTAGATTTGATTGGAGGCTACATGTATAACGCCATTGAAGGTGTATACTGCCTAGTGCATGCGGCTCAAACTGGCAAAACCTATTCTGGCACCATTTTGATGCATCAAACTTCAGTCCACGTTTATCGCGATGCTCGCACTGCAGAACGTAACCAAACGAATATGGAAGTTCGTCTAGATTATCCTGTTTTTTCACCGGAAGATGTTGCTGAATTAGGAGTTCAAGTGGGAGATTTCATTTCTTTAGATCCTCGAGCTGAAATAACAGATTCTGGATTTTTAAAATCACGGCATTTAGATGACAAAGTAAGTGTTGCTTTATTAATTGAAGCGATGGAAGCCATTCAAAAAGGTGAATTATCCTTGGCTCATACGACACATTTTTATATTTCCAACAATGAAGAAATTGGATATGGTGGCAATTCGAATATTGATTCCCGAGTTGAAGAGTATATTGCGGTGGATATGGGAGCGCTAGGTGATGATCAGACTTCTGATGAGTACACTGTTTCGATCTGTGCTAAAGATGCTTCTGGCCCTTATCATGTCGGCCTTCGTAATCAATTGGTGTCCTTATGTCAAGAAAATGAGATCCCCTATAAGATTGATATTTATCCACTTTATCAAAGTGATGCATCTGGTGCCATGTTCTCTGGCCATGATGTTAAGCACGGGTTATTCGGGGCTGGTATTGATGCGAGCCATGCTTTTGAACGTACACATGCGACTTCAGTGAATGCGACTTACGAATTAATTCGTCATTATCTAGAAAGTTCTATGGCTTAAATGAGGAAAAGTCTGTTCAAGCTCGGTTATTTTTGGTAGGATAGATTGGATATTAAGAATAATGGGGTGGCAAGGTGGATAAAATTTCTGAAATTTCGACGGCTCTTTTTGGCTATAACCGTCAACAAGTTAGTCAATTAGTTGAACATAGGGATCAGAAAATAAAAGAACTTGAAAACCAATTGCTTCAAATGCAGCAGAAAATTCAAACCCTTGAAAAAGACTTATCCTATTATCAATCGATCGAGGCTGCTCTAAAAGATGGTTTGGTAGATGCGCGTAAAACGGGGAACGAGATTATTAGTCATTCTCAAGAACAAGCCGATCAACTTCTAGAACGTACCAATGAACAGGTTATTCAATTTAAGGAAAATCTGGCGCATTATAGTCAGGAACTGACTGACACAGGATTAGACCTTAAAGACCGTTTAAAGACAATGCAGTCACAAATGATCGAGATGATGGAAGAGCAAGTTCAATATCTTAAAGCACAGGATTTTGAACGTGTTTATCCAGATAAGCAGATTGATCGTTTTCTTAACCAAGTGGATTACTATCGAGAAGAGGATCGTTTAAGCGTAATTACAAAGGAAGTTCGACCGAATAAAGATCCTTTGACTCAAGATGAAAAAGCGACCTTGCAACGATTAGTGCAAGAAGTGATCAAGAATGAAACAGAGCATTTAAAGCAAGAGGATGATAAGCTGTTGCACTTTAAGCAAGGCTAGTTGAAAAAAATAGATTGAAATGAAAGCTGGCTTTGTCCAGCTTTCTTATTTGACTATATGAAAAAGAATTTATTTTGAGGAGTTATAAATGGAAGAAAACTTGAACAAAGAAGTTAAACGTCGGCGGACATTTGCGATTATTTCTCACCCGGATGCTGGTAAAACAACCATTACAGAGCATCTTCTGCTATACTCAGGAGCAATTCGAGAGGCTGGGACTGTCAAAGCTAAAGGGAAAAAATCGAACAAATTTGCCAAATCAGATTGGATGGAGATCGAAAAGCAAAGAGGGATCTCTGTTACATCTTCGGTAATGCAGGTAGATTATGATGGGTACCAGATTAATATCGTAGACACGCCTGGTCACGAAGATTTTTCGGAAGATACCTATCGGACCTTGATGGCAGTGGATGCTTGTGTGATGGTGGTGGATACAGGCAAGGGTATTGAACCTCAAACTAAAAAACTCTTTGAAGTGGTTTCCAAAAGAGGTATTCCTATTTTTACCTTTATGAATAAGTTAGACCGAGATGGGCGAGAACCTCTAGATTTAGTTTCTGAATTAGAAGAAGTCCTAGGTATTGATGCCTATGCTATGAACTGGCCGATGGGTATGGGTAAGACTTTGTTAGGTCTTTATGATTTATATAATCAGCGTTTAGAAATTCGGCACTCGCAGGATGAAGATGAGTTAATAGATTTAGCGGATCCAATGCTGCTTCAAGGTCAATATGATTTCACTAAGTCTTCCATTTATAGTCAAGCGATTGAAGAAGCCGATTTATTACATGAAGCCGGGAATCAGTTTGATCGAGAAAAAGTTAATTGTGGAAAATTAACACCAGTCTTCTTTGGGTCAGCTTTGACAGGATTTGGAGTACAGACCTTTTTAGATGCATTTGTGGATTTAGCACCTAGTCCAGCAGCTGTTGAGACGGTAACTGGTGAGGTTATAGATCCGGTTCAAAAGAACCTAACTGGTTTTATTTTTAAGATTCAAGCGAACATGAATCCGGCTCACCGAGACCGAATTGCATTTGTGCGAATTATTTCAGGCAAATTCGAAAAGGGTATGAACGTGACTCTTCAACGAACGGGTAAGACTTTAAGGATGGCTCATACAACCCAATTTTTGGCAGATAGTCGTGAAGAGATTCAAGATGCTTATGCAGGAGATATTATTGGTCTCTATGATACAGGCAATCTTCAAATCGGAGATACCATTTATGCAGGTAATCAGGAAGTTCAATTTCCGGATTTACCTCAATTTACCCCTGAATTATTTATGAAAGTATCGCCAAAAAATGTGATGAAACAAAAATCCTTTCATAAAGGAATGCAACAACTCGTTCAAGAAGGCGCTGTCCAACTCTATCGTTCTTATCATACAGAAGAGTATATTATTGGAGCGGTCGGGGCTTTGCAGTTTGAGGTTTTCCAATATCGTTTGAAGAATGAATATAATGCTGAAGTGGAGATGGAGAATATGGGCTCCAAAATTGCTCGCTGGATTGATCCTGCTGAATTAGATCCGAAAATGTCTTCATCACGCAATTTGTTAGTTAGAGATCGTTTTGACCAACCGGTATTCCTTTTTGAAAATATGTTTGCCGAAAATTGGTTTAAAGATAAGCATCCAGAAGTTCATCTTAAACAATTAATGTAATAAAGAGCGTACTAATGGTATAAATAACAATGACCTGGTGGTATGTGGAAAGATTTAAATCTTATTAATAGGACCAGTAATCGTCAGTTACAGCCATGGCAGTCGTCTATTAAAGTGACCACAATTGCTAAAATGTAGTTTTGGAGAGCGAATGGTTTATAAATGGATTCAAGATTTTATGAACTAGTTGAGTTATTTATGTTTAGTTCTTGACAAAAATCTATTTTCTATCGCTTTTAACCATTTTTTTGTGTATAATTATGTCAACGTTTACCTTTAGCATAAGGTAAGTGATTTACCATCGAAGCAATATCATTAAGGAGAGATCAAATATGAAAAAGGAAAACTTTGTTGTAACATCAGAAACTGGAATTCATGCTCGTCCAGCTACTTTGTTAGTACAAGCAGCAAGTAAATTTTCTTCAGATATCACGCTAGAATATAAAGGAAAATCTGTTAACCTTAAATCCATTATGGGAGTGATGTCTTTAGGTGTGGGTCAGGGATCAGAAGTAACTATTCTTACAGAAGGTTCTGATGAAGAAGAAGCAATGGCTGTTGTTAAAGAGACAATGAAAAAAGAAGGATTATCAGACTAATGTCGCAAAAGTTGAAGGGGATCGCTGCCAGTGATGGGATTGCGTTAGCCCCTCTTTATTGTTTAGAAAAGGCGGATTTAAGCTTTAATACTTATTATGTGAAGGATCCAGACCGAGAAAAAGAACGGTTGCTTCAAGCAATTGAAGCTTCTAAACAAGAGATTGATCAATTGCGCTCTCAAGCTTGTTTAACCATGGGTGAAGAAGAAGCAAAGGTGTTTGATGCACACCAGTTAATGCTAGAAGATCCAGAGTTCTTACAAGCGATTTATGACAAAATATTAAATGAACATCTAAATGCAGAGGCGGCTTTACAACAGGTGTGCCGCTTCTATTTGACTAGCTTTGAAGCGATGTCCGAGAATGACTATATGAAAGAGCGTTCCATGGATATTCGAGATGTTAGTCAACGATTGATGGCGCAGCTCCTAGGAAAGCAGTCAAAAGGTTCTTGGCAATTAAATCAACCTGCTATCATTGTGGCTCACGATTTAACGCCAAGTGATACGGCTCAGTTAGATCCCCGCTTTGTAAAGGCCTTTGTAACTGAAGTGGGTGGTCGGACCTCTCATTCAGCGATTATGGCTCGGTCGCTTGGAATTCCAGCCATCGTGGGTGTAAAAGATCTAATGGTTAAGGTTAAGGGGTGTCAACACGGGATCGTGGATGCTATATCAGGGCACTTTATATTAAAACCTAGTCTTGATGAGCAGGCAGTTTATCAAGCAAAAATTAACCAATTAGATCAAGAGTCCCAGCAGTTGCAAGCCCTTATTCATAAAAATACCCAATCTAAAGATGGAGTAAAGGTAGAGCTTGCTGCTAATATCGGTAGGCCGGAAGACTTGGAGATGGCTATCAAGAACGGGGCAGAAGGGATCGGTCTATATCGTACTGAATTCTTATACATGGATTCAGACACTATGCCTAGTGAAGAAGCACAATTTAAGGCTTATAAATTCGTTTTAGAAAAAATGGCTCCAAAACAAGTCGTGGTTCGAACCATGGATATTGGTGGGGACAAAACATTACCCTATATGACAATGCCTCAAGAGATGAATCCATTTTTAGGATATCGAGCAATCCGCTTATGCTTGGATCAAGAGGCCCTTTTTAGAATGCAACTTAGGGCTTTGTTAAGAGCCTCTATCTATGGGCAGTTAAGAATTATGTTTCCGATGATCGCTAGCTTAGATGAGTTTCGCCAAGCTAAACGAATTTTTGAATCAGTAAAAGAAGAATTAATTCAACAGGGACATTCTGTTTCTAGCGATATTCAATTGGGTATGATGATTGAAATACCAGCAGCAGCGTTATTAGCAGATCATTTTGCTAAGGAAGTAGATTTCTTTTCAATAGGCACTAATGATTTGATTCAATACACGATGGCTGCTGATAGAATGAATGAACGAATTTCATATCTTTATCAACCCTTTAATCCCTCTATATTGAGATTGATAAAATTTGTGATTGATGCTGCTCATAAAGAAGGAAAATGGGTGGGTATGTGTGGTGAGATGGCAGGAGAAGCAGCGGCTGCACCTTTATTATTGGCTATGGGTTTAGATGAATTTTCGATGTCTGCAGCTAGTATTTTAAAGCAGAGACACTTAATTCGTAAACTGGATAGTCAGGTTGGTCAGTCGATTTTAGACCGAATTTTGAATGAAACCTGTACCCAAGAAGAGGTTCAAAGATTATTAGAAGCTATCATTGCTGAAAGTTAGTCTGGCTAATGATTGCTGGTCCTTATCAAGGATACTGCTTCTTTGACATAAAAAAACTCGCTGTAGAGACTTTATAAAAGCTTCTACAGCGAGTTTTTTTAGTTGTTTTGGTATTCTATGAGAATTAAAATTGATATTTATTAATAAAAGATTTTACAGTTCGGTTATTAAAAACGAAATATAGAATGATTGTATTTAATGGAAGCGATAGTGTATTTTTAACGATCCGCATTGGCATAAAAACAGCCCACGCTTTGCCATACATCATTTTAATCCAAATAGAGTTTAGACCAAGATTAATGATTAGGGTCACCGATAAAACGGCAAAGAAAATGTTTTTCCAAGAAGCTGGCTTACGATATAAAAAATAGCCATAAAAAAGACCACCAAGTCCAGCTGATAGGGTGAAGCCCAAGAATATATTTTTACCTTGTAAAAGCGAAGTGATTAAATCATTAAAAAGTGAAAGGATAAGGGCGTACCAAGGGCCGAATAGAGCTCCAGACAGTGCAGCCCCTATAAATCCAACTCCTAGTTGGACGAGATTACCAAGGTTGATGGATGGGACGAAGGATAGAACAATTCGTAAACCTAGGATAATTCCTAAAAGGGAGACTTGTAAAGTAGTAAGTCTTTTTTGGGATGGATTAGTAGAATTTTTTATCATCAATAAGCTCCTCTATATATGACTGTTGCATCTAATATTACCATTAATAAATGGGTATGTATAGGATAATTGCTAGGGTTATAATAGTAACTAGGAAGCTATTTTAATAAAATGCTATGTTTAAAAATTCCTTCAGATAAAACTAGGATCTTAACAAAACTTAGGCTATAATTAAGGTAAAGGCCCATGTAAAGAAAGGAATTGTTATGAAAATAGGTATGTTTACGGACACATATTTTCCGCAATTAAGTGGGGTGTCAACGTCAATAAAAACTTTAACTGATGAATTACGAAAACAGGGACATCAAGTGATTATATTCACTACAACAGATCCTAAGGCGGAAGAAGAGCAAGATATCGTTCGACTTGCATCCCTTCCATTTTTAAGTTTTGCTGATCGGCGGATTGCATACCGTGGCTTTGATCGCTGCTTAAAAATAGCTCGGTCTATGGATTTAGATTTAATTCATACGCATACCGAGTTTTCCGTTGGGCTAACGGGACATTATGTGGCGAGTCGCTTAAAAATACCTTTAGTTCATACTTATCATACAATGTATGAAAACTATACACATTATATTATGGATGGTATGCTATTACAGCCTAGTCATGTTCGTGCCTTATCTAAACAATATTGTAACCGAGCGGATGGTGTTATCGCACCGAGTCAATTGACGCAAGATACTTTGCAGGATTATGGGGTGACGGTTCCTATTCAAGTAATTCCAACAGGCGTCCCAATCCAAACGGTTAAGACAGACTTGCGGCAGGATTTGCGTCAAAAAATGGGAATCCAAGCAGAAGATACGGTCCTTTTGACGCTTTCACGACTATCTAAAGAAAAGAATATTCAGGAAGTGTTAGAGGCTTATAAGGAGTTACGACAAACGAATAAAAAGCTACAGTTACTTGTTGCAGGGGATGGACCAGAAAGAGAAGCTCTGGAACTTTATTGTCGTAAGCATCATTTGGAAGTTGACTTTGTTGGCTTTGTCGATCATGAGCATGTATCTGATTATTATCAAATAGCTGATCTATATCTAAATGCCAGTCAATCGGAGTCGCAGGGCTTGACTTACCTCGAATCATTGGTCAATCGCTGTCCCATTATTGCTAAAGAAAATGACTACCTTAAATCGATTATGGTCAAGGATAGTTTTGGCCGATTATATACAAATCAGGAGACATTAGCTGGGGTAACTGCCGAATTTTTAGCTGAACAAGCAGCTGGACAGATTGCTCCAATCCAAGAAAGTGATCTCTATGAGCTGTCTAGTGAAAAATTTGCTGATGAGGTGCTTGCTTTTTACCAAAAGATGCAAGAAGCATATGCTAAAGAGGAACATGACTTATTTGATGTCTTCTTTAATAAAATTAAACAAGGCGTCAGGGAATTGGTTATTGGTGATAAAATAGATCGCTAAGTCTTCTTAAGAGAGAGGCTTCTTATTAAATTAATAGCTATTTAGACCATAAAGTTCTTGCAATTCTATCTGAATTTGTTACCATACAATCATTCGATCAGAAGAGTTGAAGATGGGAGAGATAAAATGAAAGCATCAGTTTTAACAGGGATCATTCAACGCTTAGAAACTATGACAAAAACTAATGAGACCATTGAAGTTCGTCGTTTTGAGTTGGAGGGCGTTGAAAAATGTCAAGTGGCCTACCTACTCAACGAAGATATTTTTGAAATGACTGATAGTCAAACGAATACGGTTTTTCGCTTTGATAATATTGATTTAGTAGCTATTGAAATTTTTGATTTGTTAGATTAATTAAAAGACTGTTTACAGACTGAATCGATGAGGTTGAGTTTGTAAACAGTTTTTTTATCGTAGATCCGGTCTCTTTTTTAATAATAGCGTGCGGATATGATATACTATAAGCTATATAAAAAGAAGGAGCGCTTATGAGACTTAAACATTTAATTCGTCCGACATGGATGGTTAATTCGCCTTATAATCTAGATGCAGAGGATTTACTTCGTCAAGGAATCCGTGGAATGATTGTTGATTTAGATAATACTTTGTTAGCGTGGAATCAAGCGGAGGGGACTCCCCAGCTTAGCCAGTGGGTTGAGATGATGAATCAGGCTGGAATTTCTTGCTTTATTCTTTCAAATAATTATCCAGAGCGGGTTAAGCGTGTGGCTGATCCTTTGGAACTTCCTTTTAAAGCGAATGCCTTAAAGCCCTTAACGTATAACTTTAAAAAAGCCTTAAAGGCCTTGGGCCTTAAAAAAGAAGAGGTTGTTGTGATTGGGGATCAAATTATGACGGATGTAATTGGAGCTAATCGTTTAGGACTGTCGGTTATTTTGGTTAAGCCAATACTTAATCATGATAATGTATATACTTATGTGAATCGTAAGTTAGAGCGTTATGCTTTTAAAATTTTAGGTATTGATAGCCATTCAGATTGGGGGGGAGAGCTTGGAAACAAATGATCATCAAGCAGGTTATCAGTGTATTGGTTGTGGTGCTTTAATCCAAACCGAATCACCAGATCGATTGGGTTACTTGCCTGCTTCTGCTTTTAAAAAGGGGCTTGAAAAGGGAGATTTCTACTGCCAACGTTGCTTTCGTTTGAGACATTATAATGAATTAAGTGATTTAGAACTGGATGAAGACTTTTTCCTAGATAAGCTTCGAAAAATTACCGATGATCAGGCTCTGATTATTCATGTTATCGATATCTTCGATATTGAAGGGAGTCTATTAACAAGTTTGCCTCGTTTGCTAGGTCAGGATAATATTGTGGTTATAGCGAATAAAGTGGATCTCCTACCAAAATCTGTGAATCGATCACGACTAACACATTGGTTGATGCAGTATATTCGCAGTTTAGGATTAAAGCCCAAGCAAGTAATTCTTGCTTCAGGCAAGCAAGCCAATGGGATTGAAGGATTAGTTGAGGTTATTAATCATTTCATTCAAGACCGAGATATCTATTTAGTGGGAATCACTAATGTCGGTAAATCGACCTTGTTAAATCGTTTGATTCAGCATTATGGGGGCGATCAAGAAGTGATTACCACATCGAATCATCCCGGAACGACTTTGGATCTTATTCGGATTCCTTTATCGGAAGAATATGGTTTAGTAGATACACCTGGCTTTGTGAAGAAGGATCAATGGGCACATTATTTGAGTCGTAAAAGTTATGGCCAAGTCATCCCGCAAAAACCAATTAAACCTAGAGTATTTCAGTTGAATCCCAAGCAGACGCTATTTTTAGCTGGGCTGTGTCAAATTGATTTTGTGGAAGGGGAGCGGACTAGTTTTATCTTAAACGTGGCTAATGATTTGTATTTGCATCGAAGTAAATTAGAAAAAGCCGCGGATTTTTATAAAGCGCATTGTGATGATTTACTAATGCCTCCGACAGCTAAGGAGAGAAGTCTGATTCCTCAATGGCAAGCCCATCATCTAACGGTTAAGTCTGATCAAGACTTAGTTATTCCTGGATTAGGGTGGATAGCGGTCAATGAAAGAGTACAAGTGAATGTTCAACTTCCTAAAGGAATGGTTCCTGTTGTTCGTCCATCCATGATTTAATAAGAAAGGAGAAAGTATGACAAACTTATCAAAAGCACAACTTAAATTTTTAAGAAAAGTAGGTCAAAAAGAAAAGCCAATTTTTCAAATGGGTAAACAAGGCTTGACGGAGGCCTTTATTGAACAAATAGATTCCGCACTTGAAAAAAGGGAATTAATTAAATTTAACCTCCTTCAGAATACGAGTGAAGAGATTGACCAAGTGACTGAGAGGATCGCACAGACGACTCAGGCGCATGTGGTACACGTAATTGGAAGTACGGCGGTTCTTTATCGGCCATCTAAAAAAGAAAAATATCAATCGCTGAGTCAAGACGTGGCTAAAATAGGAGATTAAGTCATGAAATTACCAGCCATGCATGTGATGGGTGCAAATACTATTGATACAATTGAGGTGAATGAGGAAGTTATGACAGATTCTTCCACCTTAGTTATTCATCAGCCTAAGTCTAATCAACGGATTGGCATTCTGGGAGGTACTTTTAATCCACCGCATTTAGGTCACTTGATGATGGCACAGCAGGTGGGGACTCAATTGGAGCTAGATGAAGTTTGGTTTATGCCAACAGCTAAACCGCCTCATGTTCCAGGAAAAACAACGATTGCTGCTAGTCATCGGCTAAAGATGGTTGAATTAGCGATCGCGGATAACCCCCTATTTAAGTTACAAAGTTATGAAGTGAATCGTGGAGGAAAGAATTATTCGGTGGATACTCTGCGTCATTTTAAGGAAAATTACCCAGAAACGGACTTTTATTTTATTATGGGGGCTGATTCCGTCAAGGATTTACCGACTTGGTACAAACCTGACGAACTCCTTCAATTAGTGCAAATTGTCGGGGTGAATCGACCGGGATTCATGGTTGAGCAGGATAAATACCCTATTTTATGGGTAGATAGCCCGCTTGTAGACCTATCTTCCACTGAAATTCGCTTAAGGGTCTATCTTGACCAGTCCATCCGTTATCAAGTACCAGCTGTAGTAGAGGCTTACATTCAGCAGCAAGGTCTTTATGCATATCCCAGATAGGAGAGACAATGAAAATGATAACTTATCAAACGAACTGGCTCATAATTTCCCGAGATGAACTTATTGAACGCTTAAGAATCAAATTATCCTCCAAGCGCTTTAAGCATGTGCTAGGAGTAGAAGCAACCGGTATGATGTTAGCTAAACGCTATCATGAATCCGTTGAAAAAACATCGATTGTGTGTTTGATGCATGATTATGCGAAAGAAATGCCCGATGCACAGCTATTGGAGCTAGCTCTAGCTTATTATCCCAAAGAGGATTTACGGTCAGCCAATGGAGCTATATGGCATGGGTTTGCAGCAGCTCAGATTTGTAAACAAGAATTTGCTTGTCAAGATGATGAGATTCTTCAAGCGATTGCCTTTCATACGACCGGACAGCCTGATATGTCTCAGTTAGCTAAAATTCTTTATTTAGCTGATTATATTGAACCAGGCCGTCAATTTGAAGGGGTTGATCGAATTCGAAAGAAGGCTTTTGAGAATTTAGATCAGGCTTGTTATGACAAAATTCGGATGAGTTTTAGTCATTTGATGAACCAATGCACTGAGATTTACCCATTGCAATTGGAGGCTTACAATGCATGGACACAAGGAATAAAAAAAGAAGGAGTTATATAGAATAGGATGACTATTAAATCAATTGAAAAATTAGAACTGATTGTTAGAGCAGCGGATGATCGGATGGCTCAAGATATCATGGCTTTAGATGTGAGTGGTTTGACGCCTATGGCAGAGTACTTTGTGATTATGCAAGCATCTAATGATCGTCAGTTAAAGGCGATTGTGGACTCAATTTGTGAAAAATTACATGAATCTGGGCTTGACATTAAAGGAATTGAAGGTAAAGAGGGTGGACGTTGGATTTTGATTGATGTGTATGACATCTTGGTCCATGTTTTTCATTATGAAGAACGAAGTCATTATAATTTGGAAAAAATTTGGGCAGATGCTCCACTTATGGATGTTAGCTCATGGCTCAATTAATGAACGAGTTTAAAAATATTGCGACAATCTATGATCGTTTTAATGATCTAAGTCTATATGAAGAATGGTTAACTTTTACCTTGGCACATCTTGATGGTCCGGGTTATAAAGTTTTGGATGCAGCGTGCGGGACGGGGTATTTTACTCGCATGCTTGCACCTTTTACCAAAGAGATTCATGGTTTTGATCGTGATCCAGCGATGTTAGCAGGCAATTCAGATTCTATTAACGAACCACTGATGAATGGTCAGTTTTTTCAAGCTGACATGCTTGATTTAAAGAGTTTAGCGAGTGATTATGATTTAGTGACTTGTTATGCGGATAGTTTGTGTTTCCTAGTTGATGAGGTATCTTTAAGACGTGCCTTGGACCAATTATATCAGCGCTTAGTACCAGGAGGGCTTTTATTGTTTGACGTTTGGACGCCGTATCAATTGACCGATTATTTTGCGGATTTTTCCTATCATGATCAGGATGATCGAGGAGCTCTATTATGGGATAGTCAGGTGGATGAAAGTCAGTTAAGGGTTCAACATCAATTGACTTACTATGAGCAATCGGTAGAAGATCCAAGGATGTATCAACGTCTAAAGACAACTTTGATTGAACGAACTTATCCTATGTCAACCTATTTAACCTTATTACAGGCAGTAGGGTTTAAATCTTCTCGAATTAAGGTGACGTGTGATTTTAGCCTAGATGCCTATTCGCCGGATCAGGATAAAACTGCTGCTCGTTGGTTTTTTGCTTGTTATAAGGAGGAAGATTGATGCGTACTTGTGCAGTAATTGCGGAATTCAATCCTTTCCACTATGGACATGCATACCTACTAAAAGAAGCTCGTCGTCAAAGTCAGGCGCAGTGTATGATGGTATTGATGAGTGGTAATAGCGTTCAACGGGGAGAATTCGCCATCTTAGATAAATGGCAACGGGCGCAATCTGCCCTCTTAAATGGGGCTGATTTAGTATTAGAATTACCTGCTACTGCCACGATTCAAGCAGCTGATTATTTTGCCAGACGATCTGCGGAATTGGTAGCAGCGTTGCAATGTGATTTTCTTGCTTTTGCTAGTCATGGGTTAGATACACATGCGTATCATGATTTATATCGGTTATTGAATGACCATCAGTCGACTTTTGATAATTACCTGAAAGCAGCATTAAAGGAAGGATCGTCATATCCTAAGGCCTACGAAATTGCCTTGGAGAGTCTTCAAAGAGATCAATTTATCAAAGATCCTGTGAATTTAAAAGAGGGAAATAATCTCCTGGGATTTGGTTACTATCAAGAACTCCATCAAACGAAAACCAAAATGATCGTTATTCAACGAGAGAAAAAAGCAGAGACTATTTTTCAAAGTCTGGAGCTACCCCAATACCTCATGCCGGGCCAGATTTTTTCAGCGAGTCAGTTACGGTCCCGTATGATTCATGGGCAACTGCAAGCGGCTGATTTGCCGATTGCAAGCTATCAAGCATACTTATCAGGCCCCTTAATAAGGTGGGAGGATTATTATCCTTTATTAAAATATGCCATCATCTCTCGCGGTATTTCCCAACTCAAGACGATACATTTGGTGAAAGATGGTGTTGAGACAGCTATCTATCAAGCAGCTCTGCTTTCAACGAGCTACGAGGATTTACTCAATCGATTGGTAAATCAACGTTGGACTCGCGCAGCGGTTCAGCGAGTCTTATTACAAATCTTATTAGCTAATACCAAAAGCCAATGGCAAAGCGCTTTGAATGTTTTTGATGAAAAGCCAGCTTTACGAGTGCTAGGATTTAATCGACGAGGTCAGGCATTTTTAAAAAGCCGTCGTCAAGGGACTGTTCAATTGTTTACGAATTTAAGTCAAACGATTGAAGACTCCTATCAATTAAATTTAAAAGTAGATCGTATTTATCAGAATAATCTAAATCATCAAGTTCCAGAACAAATTGTGAAAAGACGGGCTATGATTCTTCCGTTTTAATGACAGCAAAGATTGACATTTTAGACAAAGTTACGTATAATTACCTTTGTCGTTTTAGAGGTGATAGAAATGAAATGGACGATACGTCAGATTCACGATCAAAGTCGTGAAGGGATCCTTTCCTTTGATGAAACCTTGGATATCCAAGCGGCGATAAAAGAAAGAAAATCTGAGATTATTGCGATTAGCCCAGTTCAAGCAAAAGGGTATTTCGTAGATAGACAAGAGGATATCTTTCTGCATTGCCAACTAAAGGCAAAAGTGACCCTACCGTCCACTCGCAGTCTAAAGCCGGTTCAAGTACCTTTAGAGATCGAGGTAAAAGAACGCTATGTCCGACCAGGAATGGATGAGACTCTTTTAGACTATGAAGAAACTACTTTAACGCTTGACCATGATTATATTGATTTAATCACTTCGGCGGTGGATAATATTCTCCTGAATTTACCATATAAGGTGCTCGCTTCAGATGAAGAAGGCCAAGAACTCCCTAAGGGAAATGATTGGGACGTTCTGACAGAGGAAGAATATCAAAACCGTCAAGAAGAAATAGAAACCGTCGATCCGCGTTTTTCAGCCTTAAAAACGTTATTAAATAAGGATGATGTCGAATCATCACAATAATTTCAGGAGGTGTCAATAATGGCAGTACCAAAGAGAAGAACATCAAAATCCGTTAAAAGAAAACGTCGTACGCACTTTAAGTTAAATGTTCCGGGAATGAATGCATGTCCTGAATGTGGAGAATTAAAGTTAAGCCACCGCGTTTGTTCAGCTTGCGGTTATTATGATGGTAAAAAAGTTGTGAATAATTAATTCAATAAAGGTACTAGGGGGCTTACCGTTAGTACCTTTTTATTTTGTAATGAAGCATATTGCTTGACCTAATTTGACCATTAATTTATACTAAGGTAGATGCTTAAATAGCTTCAAAAGGAGGAGATTGAATGAATTTAGTACCAACAGTAATTGAACAGACTTCTCGTGGCGAACGAGCCTATGATATCTATTCTCGTTTGTTAAAAGATCGTATTATAATGCTTTCCGGTCAAGTGGAAGATAATATGGCGAACGCCGTCATCGCTCAATTGCTCTTTTTAGATGCACAAGATCCTGATAAAGATATTTATCTTTATATTAATTCTCCAGGAGGCTCAGTTACAGCAGGATTGGCTATTTTTGATACAATGAATTTTATTAAGGCCGATGTGCAGACGATTGTGATTGGTTTGGCAGCTTCCATGGGTTCGGTATTACTTGCGGCTGGAACGAAGGGAAAACGTTATGCCCTGCCTAATGCTGAAATTATGATCCACCAACCCCTAGGTGGTGCTCAAGGACAAGCAACGGAAATTGAGATTGCTGCGAGACATATTTTAAAAACGCGTCAACGGCTTAATCAAATTTTGAGTGAACGGACCGGTCAACCCATTGAAGTGATTGAGAAGGATACCGATCGTGATAATTTCATGACTGCGATTGAAGCCAAGGAATACGGACTAGTAGATGAGGTCTTAGAAAGTAAGAAATTACCCAATAGAAAAGATTGATCATAGTTAATCAATTATCTTACACGATTCAACGATAGTGGTTGCTAGCGTGGAGGATAACTCGAAAAACAGCGATTTTTACGAAAAATAGACAGTCGGTTAAAACATAAAAATAATAATTCGTTATTAGGAGACTAAGGGATCATCCCTGAGTCTCCTATTTCATTTTTTGCCATTTAAAAATCGAATAATGCTATGGATTATATTCCAACAAAAAAGATAGCATTTTCAATTTAGCCTACTTTAGGGATTAAATGTTAAACGGATTCATGGTATAATAGGCTCAAATTGATAATTCCAAGGAGGAACTGTAATGACGACTAAAATTGCAATTAATGGATTCGGCCGGATTGGACGGTTAGCTTTACGTCGTATTTTGGAGAAAAAATCAGATCTTGAAGTTGTAGCAATCAATGATCTTACAGATAATGAAGACCTAGCTTATCTTTTAAAATATGATTCTGCTCAAGGTCGTTTTCCTTATGAGGTAGCTGTTAAAGAAGACGCGCTAGTTGTCAATGGCAAAGAAATTAAAGCCTTCGAAGAAAAAGATGCGCGCAACTTACCTTGGGGTGAATTAGGTGTAGAATATGTTCTAGAATGTACGGGCTTTTATAATAGCGCTGAGAAAGCTCAAGCCCATATTGATGCAGGTGCTAAACGGGTACTTATCTCTGCACCTGCTAAAGATAGCCAAACGAAAATGATCGTATATGGGGTGAATCAAGACACATTGACCAAAGATGATGTCATTATTTCGGCTGCTTCTTGTACGACGAACTGTTTAGCGCCAATGGTAAATGCACTTCATAAAGAGTTTGGAGTGAAGTCCGGTCAAATGTTAACGGTTCATGCATATACGGCTACACAAAAATTACAAGATGCTCCTGGAGGTCGTAAGAGCCGTGCTGGAGCCTTCTCAATTATTCCGGCTTCAACAGGGGCTGCTAAGGCAATTGGAAAAGTTATTCCAGAATTAAATGGAAAGATTGATGGATCCGCAATGCGTGTGCCAACGATTACTGGTTCTATTACTGAATTGTATTCAGTTCTTGATAAAGAAGTGACCGCTGAAGAAGTGAATGCTGCTGTTAAGAAATATACGAATGATGCTTTCGTCTATGAAGAAGATGAAATTGTTTCTGCAGATATTATTGGCTACCCTGCGGGCTCAGTTTTTGACGCTTCTTTAACGAAGGTTGTAGGTAAAGGTGACGAGCAAATCGTTATGACTGCTGCTTGGTATGATAATGAATACGGCTTTACTGCTAATATGATTTCATTATTAGAATATTTTATTCATTTAAATTAAATTTGCAAAACGGTAATAAGGCTGTGACATGTTCGTCACAGCCTTGCCTATAATTGCTGGTGATGGAAAGTTAAGAAGCATTTTGTTAGTAGCTATTTAGGGGGAATATTATGTCCAAAAAGACAATCAAGGACCTTCAAGTTGAAGGAAAAGTCGTTTTAATGCGTGTTGACTTTAATGTTCCAATGAAAGACGGTAAAGTTCAAGACGATAATCGGATTAAGGCAGCTCTAAAATCGATTCGGTATTTGATCGATCATCAAGCAAAAATAGTATTATTTTCGCATCTAGGTAAGATCAAAAGTCAAGATGATTTGCAAAATCCTGACCGTAATTTGGAGCCTGTCGCAATCCGATTAGGGGAGTTATTACACCAATCAGTCGCCTTTTGCCCACAAACGCGGGGAGAAGCGTTAGAAACAGCCATAAAAGCCTTGCAAAGCGGTGATGTGTTATTGGTACAAAATACACGTTTTGAAGATCTTGATGGTAAAAAGGAATCTAAAAATGATTCAGAATTAGGGCGTTACTGGGCTTCTTTAGGCGATCTATTTGTGAATGATGCCTTCGGAACAGCACACCGTGCACATGCTTCTAATGTGGGAATAGCGAGTCATTTGGATTCTGCTGTAGGATTCTTGATGGAGGAAGAATTAGAGGGATTAGCACCAGCTATTCATGACGTTAAACATCCATATGTTGCCATTCTAGGAGGAGCGAAGGTCTCCGATAAAATTAAAGTCATTGAGAACTTACTGGATAAAGCGGATAAATTACTGATTGGTGGAGGAATGGCCTATACTTTCCTAAAGGCGCAAGGCTATGAGATTGGAAAATCAATTTGTGAAGCGGACCGCTTAGAATTAGCTAGAGAACTTTTAGAGCGTGGGGGAGATAAACTTATCTTGCCGGTAGATCATATAGTTGCCAGTGCCTTTAATAATGACGCCAAGACACAGATTGTCGAAATTGATGAAATTCCAGAAGACTATATGGGAATGGATATTGGTCCTAAAACGATCGACCGATTTAAAGAAGCGCTTCAATCTGCCAAGACAGTCGTTTGGAATGGGCCGATGGGTGTCTTTGAAATGCCACGATTTGAGAAGGGAACACTTGCTGTTTGTCAAATGATTGGTCAATTAGAGGATGCAACAACGATTGTAGGTGGTGGGGATTCAGCAGCAGCTGTCAAACAATTGGGCTATCAAGATGAATTCACACATATTTCAACCGGTGGGGGTGCCTCATTGACTTATTTAGAAGGACAAGATTTAGTGGCCATCTCGGCAATTCAAGATCGAGTTTAGTCAAATATAGAAAGGAACTGGATAACAATGACGCGAATACCTATAGTGGCAGCGAATTGGAAGATGCATCTAACTTTGTCGCAAGCCGAAGAATTTGTGAATAAAGTAAAGAATCAAATCCCCGATAAAGAGATTGTTGAAAGTATTATTATTCCCCAAAGTTTATTTGTTGACCGGGTCTTACAAGCCGCTTTTGCCAGTCCCATTTTAGTAGGCGCTCAAAATGCTTATCTAGAAGATCAAGGGGCTTTTACTGGAGAAGTGAGTCCAAAGGCATTAAGTGACATGGGGGTTAAGTATCTGGTCTTAGGACACTCAGAAAGACGTCAGCTTTTTGCTGAAAGCGATGCAATGATTCATGATAAGGTTCAAGCTGCGATAGCTAATGAATTAGTGCCTATTTTATGCTGTGGTGAAAGTTTAGAACAGCATGAAGCAGGTTTAACCAAGGAGTTTGTATGGAATCAAGTTAAGCAAGCTTTAACAGGGGTAGAATCAGATGCTATGAAGAAAATAGTCATTGCTTATGAACCTATTTGGGCGATTGGCACAGGTAAGACGGCTTCGAGCGAAGAAGCTAATGAGATCATTGCTAGCCTTCGTCAAAGTATTGCTAAAGAATGGGGTGCTGATATTGCGGATGCCATTCGTATCTTGTATGGTGGGTCCGTAAAACCTAATAATATTAAAGAATTTATCAATCAATCAGACATAGATGGAGCTTTAGTAGGGGGAGCCAGTCTAGAACCAGCCTCATATATTGAGTTAGTCCAAGCCGTAGCAGTTAAGTAACAATAAAGGAGTAAAATTATGTCATTTATTACAGATATTTATGCACGTGAAATCTTAGATTCGCGCGGTAACCCAACAGTGGAAGTTGAAGTCTATACAGAAAGTGGTGCTTTTGGTCGAGGTATGGTACCTTCAGGAGCTTCAACCGGTGAGCACGAGGCCGTTGAATTACGAGACGGAGACCAAGACCGCTATGACGGAAAAGGCGTTAGCAAGGCTGTTGACCACGTGAATCATGTTTTAGCGGAAGCCTTGATTGGTTTTGATGTTTTAGATCAACAAGGGATTGACCGAACAATGATTGAACTAGATGGAACGGCAAACAAGGGTAAATTAGGAGCTAATGCGATTTTAGGAGTTTCGATTGCTGTAGCAAGAGCAGCGGCGGATTATTTAGGATTACCACTCTATCATTATCTTGGTGGCTTTAATACTAAGGAACTCCCTGTTCCGATGATGAATATTGTCAATGGTGGTTCACATTCGGATGCACCTATCGCGTTCCAAGAATTTATGATTTTACCAGTTGGCGCAGAGAGTTTTAAAGAAGCTCTACGCTGGGGAGCTGAAATTTTCCATCAACTGAAAAAATTGTTAAAGGAAAGAGGATTAGAGACATCGGTTGGCGATGAAGGTGGCTTCGCTCCTCGATTTGAATCTACCGAAGATGGGATCGAGACAATCTTAGCAGCGATTGAACAGGCAGGCTATCAACCGGGATCCGATGTCTATTTAGGTTTTGACTGTGCTGCATCTGAATTTTTCCAAGATGGCATCTATGATTATGGACAATTTGAAGGGGAGTCAGGAGCTAAACGTAATGCTGAGGAACAAGTAGCATATCTTGAAGAATTAGTTACTAAATACCCCATTATTACTATCGAGGATGGGATGGATGAAAATGATTGGGAAGGTTGGAAGTTACTTACCGAGCGTTTAGGCGATAAGGTACAATTGGTGGGAGATGATCTCTTTGTGACAAATACCCAGATCTTGCAAAAAGGGATCGAAAAAGCTGTGGGTAATTCGATCTTAATTAAAGTTAATCAAATTGGGACCCTAACTGAAACCTTCGATGCGATTGAAATGGCTAAACGAGCAGGATATACTGCAGTTATTTCACATCGATCCGGTGAAACTGAAGATGCAACGATCGCTGATATCGCAGTTGCTACTAATGCTGGTCAAATTAAGACAGGTTCTTTAAGTAGAACGGACCGAATTGCTAAGTATAATCAATTGCTTCGCATTGAAGATGAATTGGGAGACTTAGCCCAGTATAAGGGGAAAAAAGTATTTTATAATTTGAAAGCTTTTAAATAAACGAGTTTTACAAATTTCTTAAGAAGTTAAGTTAAAAAATGAGGCTGTGACA